>DATKUB010000060.1:0-24217 GCA_035530875.1 Candidatus Nanopelagicaceae bacterium | reverse complement strand
AATCGCGGCTGGGGCCAGCATTTTCAGACTTGTTCGTGAAAATTTCAATAACATCGCCATTTTGCAATTTTGATTCAAGTGGAACAAGCCGATTATTAACTCTTGCGCCAACACAGCGATGTCCTACTTCCGTATGCACCGAATAAGCGAAGTCGACGGGGGTGGACCCTTGGGACAAAGCCACCACATCGCCTTTAGGGGTAAAAACGAATACCTCGGCAGAGTTTAGATCAAAGCGTAAGGACTCAAGGAACTCCCCCGGATCCTCTGTCTCTCGTTGCCACTCATGAAGTTGACGCAACCAAGCCATGTCATGATTGGTTTCGTCCGCCACGGCTGCAGGTTGATTGCCGTTTAATTTGTATTTCCAGTGCGCCGCGATTCCATATTCGGCACGCCGATGCATGTCATAGGTACGTATCTGTATCTCAACGGCTTTGCCGTCTGGTCCAATCACCGTCGTGTGGAGGGATTGGTAAAGATTGAATTTCGGCATTGCGATGTAATCTTTGAATCTTCCCGGGATGGGGTTCCAACGCGTGTGAATCACTCCAAGCGCTGCGTAGCAATCGCGGACATCATCAACCAAAATCCGAATGCCCACTAGATCATAGATATCCGCGAAATCACGACCTCGGACAATCATCTTCTGATAAACGGAGTAGTAATGCTTTGGCCTCCCGGTGACCGAAGCTTCAATTTTTGAATCGATAAGGTCCGTTTTCACGGTGCTGATTACCGTCGTTAAAAACGTTTCGCGCGACGGTGCCCGATCTGCCACCAAGCGTGAGATTTCTTCGTACATTTTTGGATATAGAGCCCCAAAGGCAAGGTCTTCTAACTCCCACTTGATGGCATTCATGCCCAGCCGATGCGCCAAAGGCGCATAGATTTCAAGGGTTTCTCGGGCTTTGCGCTCAGCCGTTTCAGTTGAGACATACTTCCAAGTTCGTGCATTGTGGAGGCGATCAGCCAACTTGATCACAAGGACTCTAATATCTCTAGCCATCGCAACGACCATCTTGCGAACTGTTTCGGCCTCGGCTGCCTTCCCAAAAGTCACTCGGTCAAGTTTGGTCACCCCATCGACAAGACCGGCCACTTCGTCGCCAAAATCCTTGCGGAGAAGTTCTAGCGAGTACTCCGTATCTTCGACAGTGTCATGCAGGAGTGCAGCCACAAGAGTAGGGACCATCATGCCCAAATCAGCCAAGATCATCGCCACGGCGAGTGGGTGCGTTATGTAAGGCTCGCCCGACTTTCGTTTCTGGTGACGATGTGCGTGCGCTGCCACCTCATAGGCTCGAGTAATTTCATCCGTCAGGGCGTCTGGATGAATGGCATGAAGGGATGCGAAAAGCGGAGCCAAGACCGCGTTAATATCGCTCGCACTCCGCGCACGAGCGCTAACCGTAGTTTTTTTTTCGCTCATTTCCTGAAAAGGCTAGCGCTTCTTCTTGTTCTTCCGCTTTGGCTGGTTCCGAGGCGCTGAACTAGTCTGGCTTGAGCGGGCCTTCGTTTCAACAAGGACTGCGTCGGTTTCCCCGTTGGCCTTGGTGCCCTGGTTGCCCTTGGAGGCCACACGTCTGGACAGTGCCTGCATTGCAGGTTCACGCTCATGCAGCGACGCCAGAATTGGTGTGGCAACGAAAATGGAGGAGTAGGTACCGGTGGCGAGCCCAACAAAGAGAGCAAGCGAAAGATCTTTCAAAGTGCCAGCGCCCAAAAGTCCTGCACCAACGAACAGGATTGAAGCCACTGGTAACAACGCGATCAATGAGGTGTTCATGGAACGGACCAGCGTCTGATTAATCGCGTGATTGGCGGCTTGCGAATAGGTCATCCTTGAACCGCCAGTGAGCCCTCGAGTGTTCTCGCGCACCTTGTCGAATACAACCACAGTGTCATACAGCGAATACCCCAAGATAGTGAGGAAACCAATGACGGTAGCGGGTGTTACATCGAAACCAACGAGTGCATAAATACCCACGGTGATCAGAAGGTCATGGACGACCGCAATAATCGCTGCAATAGCCATTTTGGGTTCGAAAGCCAGTGAGAGAAACAGAACGACTACAAATAGGAATGCAAAAAGACCGTATAGCGCCTTATGCGTAATATCCGCGCCCCAGGAAGGGCCAACTAGTTGAGTGTCGATCGAATTGCTGTTGACATTAAATTTTGCGGCCAACGCATCTTGAATCATCTGCGATTCAGCCGTGGTGATAACGCCAGTCTGGACTTGGACCTTATCTGTTCCAATGGTCTGGGTTATGACCTCGGTCTTAATCCCGGTGCTTGCAATAGCCTCCTGTGCAGCCGCAACAGTCACGCCAGCTTGCTTAACACTGAACGAGGCGCCGCCTTTGAATTCGATGCCAAGGTGCAAGCCTTGGAAGCTGAGGGCAATTGCCGAGATGACGATCAACGCTCCGGAAAACGCATACCAGCGACGGCGTTTTCCGATGAAATCAATTGAAATCTCACCGCGATAGAGCTTTGAACCTAGGGTTCCAGAGCGTGACATCAGGCCTCCTGCACAGACGATTGCGCCGTGCTTGGAGCACGAACCATTGAAGTTTTTGCACCTAAACGATCAGGTGAAAGCCCGGAGAGGGGATGGCCGCCACCATAGAATTTGGTCCTGACCAATAGCGTGACTAGCGGCTTGGTAAAGGTGAAGACGATTAACAAGTCGATCATGGTTGTTAGACCAAGCGTGAAAGCGAACCCACGTACACCCCCGACCGCGAAGAAATACAGAAGTACCGAAGCAATAAGAGAAACTGCATCGGCCACGATGATCGTGTGCCGGGCTCTTACCCATCCAGTTTCGACCGCACTTCGAAGCGTTTTGCCTTCGCGAACCTCATCCCGTAGTCGTTCAAAGAACACGATAAAGGAGTCTGCGGTAATACCAATTGAGACGATCAGACCGGCGATGCCGGCCAGGGTCAGAGTGAAGCCAATGGTTTTGCCTAGGACCAAGGTGAATAGGTAGGTGAGCCCACCAGCGATAGCCAAGGACCCAACCGAAACTAGGCCCAATCCCCGGTAATACAGCAGTGAGTAAAGGAGGACTAGGAACAGGCCGATAGCGCCGGCCAGAAGGCCCGCGTGTAACTGGTCTGCACCAAGGGTTGGCGAGATTTGTTGCACCTCACCGCTATCAAAAGCCAGCGGAAGCGCGCCGTATTTCAGCACATTTGCAAGATCGCTTGAGTCGGTCTGAGTGAAGTTTCCGGTGATCTGGGCGCTACCGGCGGTAATTGCCGAAATGATTCTTGGCGCAGACACAACGAGTCCATCGAGAACAATGGCCACTTGATTCTGCGGGGCCGCCAAACCGACAACCCGCGAAGTTACATTTGCAAACGCCGTGGTGCCAGCTCCGTTGAAATTCAAAAGAACCATCCAACCGCCGCCACCGGTCTGATCAAGGACCGCAGATGCGCTTTTAATCTCACTGCCGAGAACCTCAGCCTTTGAAAGTATGTATTTTGCAGTGCCATTGCGGTCGCATGAGACCAGCGGCAAATTGGGATCGTCGCCGCCACCACCTTGGCGGTTGATTAACTTGGTGCAATCCAGAGCGTTGTATTTGGCGACCATCGCTGGCGTTACGTCAGCCGGAAGGCTGGTCGCAGTCGTGGGTGGCGTCGCGGTCGGTGATACCGATGGTCCGACCGTTGGGTTCGGTGAGGTGGATGGGCTCGGTGAGGCAGTTCCCGCGGCATGCGGGGCACTCTTGCCCTTTTTCGCTGTTGGGGTCGGAGTTGCCGAAACCGAGGCTGAAGTAGACGGGGATGGGCTTGGCGAGGCAGACGGCGCCGGCGCCAAACCGGGGGCTCCCTCAACCAGCACTTGGCGGAACCTGAGCTCAGCGGTCTGCCCGACGAGTTGAACAATTCTGCGCCCAGTATCTCCCGGCACCGAAATTACGATCTGACGATTGGTTCCGCTGCCAGTAGCGGTTACTTCGCTCTCAGCCACACCAAGTGAGTTCACTCTCTGACGAATGATGGCAACTGCCTGATCAATGGCGGCCGAGGTGACCTTGCCCTTCTGCCCAGCAACGATTCTTGGCTGCAAGGTGACGCTGGTTCCGCCGCGGAGGTCCAGACCAAGCTTCACGCTGCTTGCGCCCTGGATAACTGCCGTGGCACCAAGAATTACGAAAATTGCAAGAAGGACAAGGAGAGAGCGCCCTGGGCGCGATGAAGTTGGCGTGTTAGCGCGTGCCATGGGTTATGCACTCTCCCCATCCGTAGCAGCTGGTGAAACAACCTTGGAGATCGCAGCTTTGAGCCAGGTAACCACGACGCCCGGAGCAAGCTCAAGATCGAATGTTTCATCAGTGACGCCAACAATCGTGCCAAAGACCCCCGAGGTCGTGACTACTCGTTGTCCAACCGATATTGAGCTTCTTAAGTTGGCCGCATCGGTTTGGCGCTTCTTATTGGGCCGCAGAACTAGGAACCAGAAAGCACCGATTAGCAGGACCATTGGCAGCAGGCTGCTCAGGTTCTTCACGCGTTATCTCCTCGAAGTTAGCGCCGCATTCTGGAAGTCTGAGGCGCGCCAAACGGACGCCGTTGGGCGTACCTCGAGTGAGTCTAAAGGTTAGGCAGTAGGAGAGTCGAACAAGCCGAGTTCTTGGGCGGTCGGCTCAAGGCCCAAATGTGTCCAGCCGGCAGCGGTTGCCACTCTTCCTCGAGGAGTGCGGGTCAGCAAGCCCGCTCTGACCAGGAATGGTTCTGCGACTGTCTCAACCGTTTCGCTCTCTTCACCAACCGAGAGTGCCAACGTTGAAAGACCTACAGGCCCGCCACCAAATCGGACGCAGATCGCCTCAAGGACCGCCTTGTCCAGCCGATCCAAGCCCAGATCGTCCACTTCATAGACCGATAAAGCTAACTTGGCATTGGCCAGATCGACCTTGCGAACCCCATGAACCTCTGCATAGTCTCGGACTCTTCGAAGAAGGCGGTTGGCAATCCTGGGCGTTCCTCTCGACCGCGATGCAATTTCATCGAGCCCGTCTGCATCTGCCAAAACGCCAAGCAACTCAGCACTTCGACGCAGAACCACAGATAATTCCTCGGCGGCATAGAAATCAAGGTGGGCCGTAAAGCCAAACCGATCACGTAGCGGTGCCGGTAAAAGTCCGGCGCGAGTCGTGGCCCCAACGAGCGTAAACGGCGGCAGAGCTAGCGGAATAGCGGTTGCCCCAGGGCCTTTTCCAACGATTACATCGACGCGGAAATCCTCCATCGCCAGGTAGAGCATTTCAGCCGCCGGTCTGGCCATTCGGTGAATCTCATCAAGAAAAAGGACTTCTCCCTCGGCTAGCGAGGAGAGCAACGCCGCCAAATCTCCAGCGTGTTGAATCGCCGGACCGCTGGTAATTCGGAGTGGGGCGTCCATTTCACTGGCGATGATCATCGCCAGTGTGGTCTTTCCAAGTCCTGGAGGGCCAGAAAGTAGTACATGGTCAGCAGGAGTGCCACGTTGGCGTGAGGCGTCAAGGACTAACGCCAGTTGTTCTCGAACTCTTTTCTGTCCGATGAACTCGCGAAGCGACTTGGGGCGGAGTGCGCCTTCTACGACTCGCTCGTCGTTGGTGGCCAGAACGTCTACGAGACGATCAACGGAAGCGTCTTCAGCCACGATCTCGGCTCCTTAAGGCAATCCGGAGAACTTCCGAAATTGAAACTCCAGACATTTCTTCTTCGCTTAATTCGACTAGGACCGAGTCAATTGCTTCCGCGGCATCACGGTTAGAAAATCCCAGACCCAACAAGGCTGATTGCACTTGAGCTCGCCACGGAGCTAGGCCTTGCGCCCCGGACTGAGCCGCTAGAGGCGACGAAATAGCGGTACTCATTCGATCTTTGAGCTCCAAGCAAATTCGCTGTGCGCCTTTGCGTCCAATGCCAGGAACTAGTTCTAGGGTTTTGAAATCATCAGAAGCGATCGCCATCCGTAGGACACCTGCCGGGTGAATCGCCAGCATCGCCTGGGCAAGCCGCGGACCAACCCCACTTGCCGTTTGAAGAAGTTCAAAAAGGGCGCGTTCATCGTCATCATGAAATCCAAAAAGGGTGAGCGAGTCTTCCCGAACCACCAGGCTGGTCGAAAGACGAACCTGGCCGCCAATGCGCAAATTTCTTAAGGCACTTGGCGAAATTTGGACAAGGAGACCGACGCCACCGATTTCAATCACCGCGTTATCGGCGCCGAGTGCTAGAACCGAGCCGCGAATCGAAGAAATCATCGAGTGATCCCAGCATTGAGACGGGCCAGCGCCGGGCCTCGCCAGATCTGACAGATAGCCAGAGCTAGCGCATCGGCGCTATCGGCCGGTTTAGGTACCGCATCCAGACCCAGGATCCGCATTACCATTCGGCCGACTTGATCCTTATCGGCCCGACCAGAGCCAGTTACGGCCGCCTTCACCTCGCTGGGGGTATGCATCGCAACCGGCAGCCCAAATCTGGCTGCCGTGAGCAAGGCAATGCCGGCGGCTTGGGCGGTTCCCATGGCTGTTTTTACATTCAACTGCGAAAAGACGCGTTCGACCGCCATTGATTCGGGTTTCCACTGCTCAACAAGCATTCTCAAACTCTCGTCAAGGACTAGTAATCGCTGATCAAGAGGCATTTCTGCGGGAGTTCGGATGACCCCAACGGTGACTAAATTGAGTGCCTGACCAACCCCCTGGACCAGCCCAAAACCACACCGAGTCAGTCCCGGGTCTATGCCAAGAACTCGCACTGGCACCTTCCAATCGGCTAGCGGCGTGAGCACAAGCACGAAACCGCACAAGTGTTCTAATGAGACTAGCCGACTTTCTCCATAACTTCGTCCGACACGTCGAAATTGGCAAAGACGTTTTGAACGTCATCACAGTCCTCAAGGGCCTCGATCACCCTGAATACCTTTGGGGCGCTCTCTTCGTCCAGTTCGATAGAGACACTTGGCAAGAAAGAAGATTCGGCAGATTCATAGTCGATGCCAGAGTCTTGTAGTGCGGTGCGCACCGGTACTAGATCGCTAGCGTCAGTTACTATCTCGATCGATTCACCTAGGTCATTTACCTCTTGGACGCCGGCGTCCAGTGCCGCGTTGAGGATGTCATCTTCGGTCGGCTTACCATCGACTTTGGCGACGATAATCACGCCTCTGCGTTCGAAAAGGTATGAGACCGAACCCGGATCGGCCATTGATCCGCCATTTCGAGTAACGGCTACCCGAACCTCGGAGGCCGCCCGATTGCGGTTGTCAGTAAGGCATTCGATGAGCAGTGCCACGCCATTTGGCCCGTAGCCCTCATACATGATCGTCTGCCAATCCGCGCCGCCTGATTCGACACCGCTCCCCCGTTTTAGCGCGCGATCAATGTTGTCCATCGGCACTGAGTTTTTCCGCGCTTTCTGCACAGCGTCAAAGAGCGTGGGGTTGGCCATTGGGTCTGGTCCGCCAGTCCGGACTGCCACCTCGATGTTCTTAATCAATCGAGCAAATAACTTGCCGCGGCGGGCGTCCACTACTGCCTTCTTGTGCTTGGTCGTCGCCCATTTTGAATGGCCTGACATGCGTAACAACCCCTAATTAATTGATTTCAAAGATTCTGGCAAGCCTAGCGGAGCGCGGTTGCAACCTGGTCGATGAAGTACTTGTGAATACGTAAATCTCCAGTCAACTCCGGGTGAAAGGAAGTAGCCAGCAGATGCCCCTGCCTGACCACAACTGGATGGTTCGCGCCACCAAACTCCACGGATCCAAGAATCTCGACGGTGGCGCCCACTTCCTCGACCCAGGGGGCGCGAATGAAGACCGCATGTACTGGCTGGTCACCAAGAACAGGTATCGAAAGAGCCGATTCAAATGAGTCCACCTGACGACCAAAGGCATTCCTTCGCACCGTCACATCGAGGCCACCGATTGTCTCTTGCCCAGCCACCGCATCGACAACTCGATCGGCCAGCAGAATCATTCCGGCGCACGAGCCGTAGGTGGGCATTCCTTCACTTACCCGTTCGCGAAGCGGCTCGAGAAGATCAAAAGCTCGCATTAAGCGCCAGATTGTCGTTGATTCGCCGCCAGGCAGGATCAACGCGTCGACCGATGCCAATTCGCCAGCGCGGCGTACTGGGAGCGCTTCGCCGCCGAGCGCTTCTACTGCCGCTATGTGTTCCCTTACGTCGCCTTGGAGTGCGAGAATGCCAATTACCAGACTCACCAGCCGCGCTCAGCCAATCGATGTGGCATTGGGATGTCGGCAACGCTGATACCCACCATAGCTTCGCCAAGCGAACGTGAAACCTTTGCCAAAACGGCCGGATCGTCGTAAAAAGTAGTCGCCTTCACAATGGCTTCTGCTCGCTGAGCAGGATTCCCCGACTTGAAAATTCCTGAGCCTACGAAAACACCATCGGCACCTAGCTGCATCATCATGGCGGCGTCGGCTGGAGTTGCGATTCCGCCAGCGGTGAACAAGACCACAGGCAACTTCCCGCTCTCCGCAACTTCCCTTACTAGTTCATAGGGAGCTTGGAGCTCCTTGGCTGCGACGTAAAGTTCGTCTTCACGAAGCGTGGAGAGCCGACGAATTTCATCGCCAATTTTGCGCATGTGGGTGGTGGCATTGGAAACATCACCGGTTCCAGCCTCGCCCTTGGATCGAACCATGGCCGCGCCTTCGCTGATCCGGCGCAGCGCTTCGCCAAGATTTGTTGCTCCGCAGACAAAAGGCACCGTGAAACGCCACTTATCAATGTGATGCTCATAGTCGGCAGGCGTTAGGACCTCTGATTCATCTATGTAGTCGACGCCTAGCGATTGCAGGATCTGCGCTTCGACAAAATGTCCAATGCGCGCTTTTGCCATGACTGGAATGGAGACGGTTGCAATAATTTTGTCGATCATGTCGGGATCCGACATCCGAGAAACGCCACCCTGAGCCCGAATATCGGCGGGAACTCGTTCCAGAGCCATCACCGCGACCGCTCCGGCATCTTCGGCAATCTTGGCCTGCTCGGCATTGATTACGTCCATGATGACGCCACCCTTGAGCATTTCAGCCATGCCGCGCTTCACGCGTGCGGTTCCGGTATTTACCTGAGTCACTTTCGTCATCCCTTGATTCCGTTGAAAAATCATTGTTGAAAAATCACCTGCGCCAGACCGGGTCGGCCAAGAACTACTTGAAGCCTAGCCCTGCAGTCTACTTTGTGGCCGAGCTACTAGGCGTCGCTGAAGGCGAGGTGGGAGTTGCGCTCGGAGGTGGAGCCGGACGGCTAAAAATCGGACTCCTGGTGCGGTCGGTAAGGAATACCCAGATCGGGCCGGGCGCGAATTTGATTTCAGTGCCATCGGCCAGGCGCCAATGGGTGCCATCGCTCAGTGACTTGCGGGTCCAAGTCGCGGCGTAGGACATGCCATCGCGAAGTATCCAGCCTGTTCCCGAACCCACGGTCTCTGACATCGGGGTGTTGTTCCCCAAGTGGTCTCCGTATGGGCTCGCGTGCATCAGCACTTGTTGGATGACCAAGGTTGCCGGCCCTAATCGAAGGCCCGAGGCAGCCACGTCCGGCCGCCTGTCATGGTCTAGAAGCCACCTTTTTTCAGTGTCCGACCAGGTTGCCTTATAACTGCTAGCCGGATAAGTGACGCTCACACTATTGAGCAGTTGACCACCGACTGGCGCGTCGCCAAATGTCCAACCGACATTGTGCGAGATTGCCGCCCCTGGAGCTTTGGCAAGGAGTTGTGGGGCGTTCACGAGGAGATTGGTCGGGGCGTAGCGAGATGAGTCACGCTGGTACAGCGCCGCCGATTCCAACTCGGCGCCCAGATTGAATAGATTTGCCGCCGCAATGACTGGCAACATTCGCGTCTGCGCTCCGGAATAAGCAAAGGCCACTTTGCCGTATTGGGCTAGCAGATCAATGTCACTAATGCGCGCGCTTCGCACCGGCCCAATCTGTGCCGGAATTTTGGATGAAAAAATCACGGCCAGGCGGGTCAGCCCACCCTCAACCTGCTCGACGTAGACGACGTCGGCCTGGTCGACGGAGATCTGGGGGTGCCCGGCATCCGTGTCGTCTATCTTGACCGCTAGCACTGGGCCGTCTGGAGCGATCATCCCATTGAGGGAGTTGTAGTGCGGTGGTGGCGGTGGCGGTGGAGTTGGCGTAGTCGAAACCGTCTGGGTGGGGCTAGCCACAGGTGTCGGTGGATTACTGGAACATGCGGCTAGGGCTAAAGAAGCCGTAAGAGCGCTAAATAGCAATCCGCGATATGTCGTTTGCGCAAGTTTCACTCGCGCACAATATCTAGCGAGGCTGGGAATTCGGTCGGGACACTCGCGCTACCTGCCAATCTAAAAAGACGAACAAATTTTTTCTGACGCACTTTTCGGGTCGAGGTAACGGCGTCGGTGTGAAAAGAATGAGCCAATTGGACTCGAGATACGGCGTCTTCTACTTCGTGCACGAGATCCTCGCCATGGCGATCTTGAGCCAACTGCTCAAGATCAGCACGGCTCAGGAATAACAATTGCAAATGCCAAGAAAGATCAGTCTCGGCCTGAACCCGATTTCCGTGAGCTTCTCTAGCTTCGTGAGCCGCGGCTGCTAGGAGTGCGCCCGACGCCGGATCAAGCAGGCCGGACGAGGCTAACTCCAAAGCGACTCCTGCCCTGCGCTGTAGCGCGGCATCGAGAGCGGCCCAGGAAGTCTCGACACGGTGATGTAGACGGTCCAAACGCCCAGCAAAAAATGACAGAGACCAGCCAAGAAAAGACAGAAAAAGGAGAAACCCAATTACCAAGCCACCGACGCTCACTGCCCACTCTCCCTACGCCGAATAAGCAAGTTAGGTTCCCCTATGCTCACTTTGCCGCCGTCGATGGCAACCATTTCGTAAACCGATTGGATCTGACTGGCTACTTGAGACCAGTCGAAGCGAAGGGCAGCCAATTGAGCCCGCACCCCCAAATTGATTCTCTCTTGGGTGTTATCGAGCAAGTCAGAAATCACGCTTGCTAAATCTGAGGCGTCCCCGTTCGAGAAAAATACTCCGGCATTTCCGTCGTCAAGAACTGCATGAAACGCCGCCAAATCGCTTGCCACTATGGCAGCGCCGGCGGACATCGCTTCGGCAACGATGATCCCAAAGGATTCACCACCAGTGTTTGGGGCAACATAGACGCCAACCGATGCGAATAAAGAAGCTTTGGTCTGATCGTCCACGATACCTAGGAACTCGCAATGATCCTTAACGATGGTTGGCAGACGGCTCATAAGAGAATCGGAATCCCCGCGACCAGCAATCACTAGACGTATCTCAGGGTGTCGTTTGATGATGTTTGGCATTGCCGCTAGCAATAGGGCTAGACCCTTACGCGGCTCATCAAATCGACCAACGAAACCCAGAGTTAAACCTTGCCATCGGCTCTGCGGAATTGCCCCGGCGAAAAGATCGAAATTGACGCCATTCGGAATGACAACGGCATCGCCGCCATGATGATCGATCAGAGTCGCCCTAGCCTCTTCACTCACCGCAATTCGGGCACTTAGCTTTTCTAGCGCTGGAACGAGAAATGGGCTAGCCGCATTAAGCGCGCGACTGCGAACGTGAGCCGCGTGAAAAGTGCCGACCATCGGCCCCGAAGCGGCCCAGCAGGCAAGGAGCGAAAGCGACGGAATTCCGGGTTCATGTAGATGGAGAACGTCAAAACTTCCCTCGCTTATCCACCGTCTAACCCGGCCCGCAGCCACCGGGCCGAACTGAACCCGAGCGACGGCACCGTTGTAAGGCACCGCAATAGGTCGACCGGCATCGACAAGCCATTCGGGGCGTTCGACATCTTCTGACGTTGGGGCCAGCACCGAGACCTCGTGTCCCCATTCGATCAATTTCTGCGCCAAATCACGAATGTGGAATTGGACCCCACCGGGAAAATCCCAATCGTACGGGCAGACGATTCCGATTCTCATCCACCGCCAACTTTCATTTCACGTTCGCCGGCTTACGATCGCTTATCCAATATCGCTGCAACATGTGCCATTGGTTAGGATCGTTCGAAATTGCCTTTTCGAAAACTGACGCACACGAAGTGACCATCGCCGTTATTCGATCGCTACGAGAACCTGTTTCTGGGTCGGTAACGGGCGGGAAAAATTCAACCTCGATGTTGAATCCGCTCGGATCACGGGGTTCCAAGTATTTGACGAAGGCTGGCACTAACGCCGCTCCAGTTTGCACCGCTAAGGCCGCCGGTCCAGCTGGGAGAGAGGCCGGTTCGCCAAAGAAATCTACAACAATGCCGGTGCTTGAAAGATCGCGATCAGCTACGAGAGCCACTAAGCGTCCAGAACGCAAGCGGGCCGCGAGCACGCCCATGATGTGATCGCTATCGCTGGCCAGAACTTCCATGCCTAACTCTTGGCGATACCGAAGGAACGCTTGAAAAAGTGACTCTGGTTTGAGCCGCTCGGCGACGGTTGTTAGTGGAGTTCCAGTAACACAAGCCCATGACCCTGCATGATCCCAGTTGCCAACGTGTGGGAGCGCTACTACACAGCCTTTTTCGGCCGAAAGTGCCTCCCGTAGATGTACTTCATTCACGATCTTTATAGTGTTGACGATGCGCTCAGCGCTCCAGTCAGGAATGCGAAAAGAATCGCACCAGTAGCGCATATACAGGCGCATAGAATTTCGTGATAACTCCCGAAGTTGGTCCTGATCGGCATCTGGTACAACGCGACGTAAATTATTCTCCAACTGCGTTACACCCTTGCCACGCTTTCGCCAAGCGCGATCTGCAACTGCCTGAAATAGCGCGTAAGCGACGGACTCTGGAATGACTCGCACAATGCGCCACGCGCTTCGATAGGCAAGAGCGTCGAACGCCTCTTTCACCGGGTATGACTTTCGATGTGAACCTGTCGAAGGCGCTGACCAAAAGTGAACACACCACCAATCACCAACAGCCATAATCCAATTCCGGCCACGTACCGAACTCCAAGTCCGGTGAGACCAATTACGGCTAGAACGACGATTAGCCGCTCTGCCCGCTCCATGAGTCCGCCCGTGCATTTCAAGCCAAGCGACTCGGCGCGGGCTTTTGCATATGAAACCTGAAACCCAGCCACTAGGGCGATTAGCGCAAGAATCATCAGGGTGTGATCTCGGGTGGCGTAGTAGGTGGCCAGCGAGGCAAATATCGCGGCATCAGTGACTCGATCCAGGTTTGAGTCCAGAAATGCGCCCCAATCTGAGGTCTGCCCCGAGATCCGAGCCATGGTCCCGTCAAGTAGATCCAGGAGGGCCAGTCCACCGACAAACAGGGAAGCGGCAAATAGGTGGCCACTCGGAATGAGTAGAGCCGAAGCTGCGATCGCGCCGATCGCGCCGCTCCAAGTAACTACGGCAGGCGAAATCCCTACTCGAACCACAGCCCTGGCCAGCGGAGTGATAACCCGAGTAATTGGAACTCTGACTAATCCGTTCAGCATGGTGAGGTAATCGTATGCCCTTCCTACTTGTGTGCCGGCCTTTGCGGTAGCAAGGTGGGCGATATGTCAGGACAGCCTTCAGACCTAACCAGCCAATCATTGGATCGCGCAACGGCAGATCACATCAGGAACGTAGTACTGGTGGGTCATACCGGTGCCGGCAAAACGACCCTCATAGAAGCCCTACTTTTCGAACGCGGAGCCACGACCCGAATGGGCAGCATCGAGAATGGGAATACCGTTACAGACTTCGATGAAGCTGAAATTAAGCAACAGCGTTCAATAAATCTTTCACTGGCACCGATCGATTTCCAAGATGCCGAAGGCACCACCTTTAACCTAAATCTTCTTGATGCACCCGGATACCCAGATTTCGTCGGTGACTTGCGCGCAGGACTCCGAGGCGCTGATGCTGCGCTTTTCGTAGTTAGTGCCGTCGATGGAATCGACGGCACTACTCGTATCTTGTGGGACGAATGCGCCGCCGTAGACATGCCAAGAGCAATAGTCGTAACCAAACTCGACCATCCGCGTGCCGATTTCGATGAGACCGTCGCCATAGCTCGAAGAGTGTTTGGCGAGGGAGTACATCCAGTAGATCTTGTACTCCATGCTGACGATGGATCTCCAACGGCCTTGATAAACCTAATCACAATGCAGATCACTGATTACTCCAACACCGTTAAGGAAATGCGAGACGCAGATCCGGAACACGTCGCCCTGGTACAGGATCAGAGAAATGAATTGCTCGAGGCAATTATTGCCGAGAGCGAAGATGAAACTCTCATGGAGCGTTATTTGTCGGGCGAAGAAATTGAACATTCCGTCTTGATAAGTGATTTTGAAAAGGCAATGGCCAGAGCTAGGTTCCACCCGATTATGGCCACCTCGGCAATTAGCGGTCTGGGTCTCTACGACCTTCTCGACGTAATTGTTCGAGGGTTTCCCGCTCCAACCGAGCACCCGATGCCACCGATCAGCATGCTGACTGGTGGCGCGGCGGCCGAGGTTAAGTGCGATGCCAATGGACCACTCGTCGCGGAGGTCATCAAGACGACAACTGACCCTTTCATGGGACGCATCTCTTTGGTCCGAGTTTTTTCCGGCTCGTTAACTCCGGACCAGGTCATTCACGTATCTGGACATGCCGCATCATTTCAAGGTCAAGAGCGAGCTCATGCCGATCACGATGTCGATGAACGCGTAGGCGCCTTAGCCTCCCCACTCGGGGCAAAACTTCGACCCATTCGCGTCCTTCGGGCGGGCGATATTGGTGCCCTTACCAAACTCAATCGGGCTGAGACGGGCGACACGATATCTTCCAAAGAGAGCCCAATGGTCATGCAACCTTGGCTACTGCCTGAATCTCTGCTGCCGATCGCGATAGTCGCCCACTCATCTTCAGATGAAGAAAAAATGGCGTCGGCACTAGGCCGTTTAGTAGCAGAAGATCCAACGCTGCGACTCGAACAGAATCCAGAGACACGACAGACCGTACTTTGGTGCATGGGCCAGGCACATGCAGATGTACTTCTCGAACGACTGAGTAATAAGTATCAAGTGAAGGTCGATGCGATAGAGGTGAAAGTCTCATTGAGAGAGACTTTCTCTGCAGCCGCCAACGGACACGGAAAACACGTGAAACAGAGCGGCGGCCATGGCCAATATGCCGTATGCGACATTGAGGTTGAGCCGCTGCCCCAAGGCACCGGATTCGAATTTGTCGACAAAGTTGTCGGTGGGTCTGTGCCTCGTGCCTTTATTCCCTCAGTAGAAAAGGGCGTGAGAATCCAACTGGAACGCGGGCTAGTGGCTGGGTATCCGGTGGTTGATCTACGAGTAACCCTGGTTGATGGAAAAGCCCATTCTGTTGATTCATCGGACGCTGCATTTCAGGTTGCCGGAGCTTTGGCACTGAAGGATGCAGCCGAAAAGACAAGCGTCGCTCTCCTTGAACCCGTGGATCTAGTTGAGATCACAACCGATGATGAATTTGTTGGCGCCGTAATGAGTGATTTAGCGCCTCGTCGCGGACGAGTCCTCGGCAGCGAGAGCATCCGAGAGGGGCGAACCACAGTCAAAGCCGAGATCCCCACCCTCGAGTTGAGTCGTTATGCCATTGAACTTCGCTCTCTTTCCCACGGCACCGGCCTACTGACTAGAAAGTATTCACACCATCAACCCATGCCAAGCCACGTGGCCACGAAGGTGGCTAAAACCTCAGGCTAAGACGTTGCTAGGGTTACCTAATGAGCGAATATCAGATCATGATGTGGCGAGATTTCCCCTCGTTAGTCGTGGCGCGATCCGGAGATACGGTAATAAAGGTCAGCCTGCCAGCAAGGTTTCAAGAGGCCATCGACGAAGCTGCGGTTCGCCTCGGTGAAATAGGTTCAGACGCCTATATTTCTGGCTGGGTGCGTACCGCCTGGACCAGCGCTGAGGGCGAGCCGGATGAAGTAGCAAACACCGTGGCTGATCGACTACTTCAGGAATTCACCGAAGCTCGCATGACCGAAATATTGGATTCACTAAATGCCGACACCACCGAATGAGCGACGAAATTTACCAAGTGCTTGCGACCGAGGGTCCGCTGGTGTGCGACGGCGCGATGGGAACCTTGCTCCAAGAATTGGGTCTTCAAGATGGCGGCGCACCCGAACTATGGAATGTTGAAAAACCAGAGGTAATTGAGCAAATTCTTGAAAATTATGCGCAAGCCGGAGCCAGGTTCCTCACCACCAACACATTTGGCGGAACCAGGTCACGTCTGAAGTTGCATGACCTTGCGGATCGAGTAATCGAGTTGAATTCGGCCGGTGCACAGGTGGCTCGACGCGTCGCTGACCGACATGCAGGAGTTTATGTTCTCGGCGATATCGGCCCAATCGGTGAACTGATGGAACCGATGGGCGAGTTAACGATTGAAAGCGCAAAGGAAATCTTCGCCGAGCAGATTCTTGGCCTAGTCAACGGCGGAGTAGATGCGATCCTCATTGAAACCATGAGTGATCTTGCCGAGGCGCAAGCTGCCGTTCTCGCTTCGAAACAGACCGCCCCTGACCTTCCCCTCATTGTCACAATGAGTTTCGATACAAACCTTCGAACGATGATGGGCACTAAGCCGGAGTTGGCCATCACGGTTTTATCAAACCTCGGAGTGCGAATCATCGGGGCCAATTGCGGGCGAGGAACCGATGAAATGCGGATCATTGCCAAGGAACTGGTCGCCGCTAGAACGCCCGGCACTTTTCTCATCGTTCAATCAAATGCTGGATTGCCTCAACTTCACGGCGAGGTATTTGAATATGACGGTACCCCCGACGAAATGGCTTTGTTCGCTGTTGAGATGGAAGAACTGGGAATCGACATCATCGGATCATGTTGCGGCTCAACGTCTCAACATACAAAAGCAATCACCGATGCCCTACGCCTACGGACGCCCCAAGCCTAGATTTCACCGATGTAGTAGATGGTTGCAACATTTCCATGCGGCCACCAGAGAACGAACCAGTCGTGACGAGCATCCCTGACGGAGACCTTCCAGACCGGATTGTCCATCCGAGTTAAGAGTTGTTCACGTCGAACCTGCGCATCATCGCCATGGTCGCAAATGAGGTCTATCGCATCGCATACTGCATTTAGAAGCCGCACATCCAAGCCGGCTTCTAAGGTGTTAAGGACACCTTCAACTTGGGGCGAGTATGACGGCTCTCGGATCACGGGGATGGCGATCTCTTTGGCCTACCGCGCTCTGACGGATTTGACGGTTCGTTAGCCATGGCATCGATTATTTCCATGATGTCGGGTCGGACAAGGAGTCGAGCCTGTGCCGTCGTCATTACCGCTGCGGGATGCAGTATCAGAACGCCATCACTGGCGACCTCCAATAGGTAGCGTCCCGGTGCCACCCTGGCTCGCCCAAGCGTTACTCGTCCGCGGGAATCAATTTCAACAAGTTCTTTGGCGTCCATTTCGCCCTCCACTCTGTCCACTTTGCCAAGATACCACGTATCCATCTTTGGGATTTGTGGATAATCTCAGGTGTGTCACGCGAATATGCTGGTCGTGCCGATATCTCAGAGGAGCCAGACGACCGTGCCGGAAATTGCTGATCCAAAAAATGTTGGGCCAGGGGAGTTTTACGCTGCGGTTGGAGTTGGCCCACACCCAACTCCCTGGCCCGAAGATTCACGCCTGGATCGAGAACTTCTTGCCAACGGCGATCGCCGCAACGTAGTTGATAAATACCGGTATTGGACCGTTGAAGCGATTGTCGCCGATCTCGATACCAAGCGAAATCCACTACATATTGCGATTGAAAATTGGCACCACGACTTGAACATCGGTTCGATCGTACGTACGGCAAATGCTTTCAATGTGGCCGGCGTGCACATTATCGGCAAACGTGATTGGAACCGACGCGGAGCAATGGTTACCGATAGGTATCTCACCCGTTTTCATCATCCTACGATCGTCGATTTTTCGAATTGGGCGGCGAAAGAAAACGTTCTGGTAATAGGAATTGACAATGTTCCCGGGTCCATCAATTTAGAGACAGCTAAACTGCCGACGAACTGCGTCCTCTTATTCGGTCAAGAGGGAACTGGGATGTCAGACGAAGCGATTTCGGCCTGCGAGGTCATTTACGCCATCTACCAATATGGATCAACACGGTCCATGAACGCTTCCGCCGCCGGCGCTATCGCAATGTACGCCTGGGGAATGCAGCACCTAACTCCAGTGCGCGGCGATTAGCGCTCTGGTATCGCTCAACATCTCCGGAAGTATCTTTGTTTGACCGATGATGGGCATAAAGTTTGCGTCTCCTCCCCAGCGGGGAACAACGTGCTGGTGGAAATGAGCTGCGATTCCGGCACCAGCGATACCGCCTTGGTTGATGCCAAGATTGAAGCCTTGAGCTCCACTGGCGCTACGGATCGCGCGCATTGTTCGTTGCGTCAACAAACCTATTTCGGCAACTTCTTCATCGGTAAGGTCCGTGTAATCAGCCACATGACGGTAAGTGCAAATCAGAGTATGACCCGCGTTGTATGGATAAAGATTGAGTACCACGTACGCCAGCGACCCTCTGGCCACGATCAAAGCTTCATCATCACCGATTGTCGGGATCCGGCAGAATGGGCATCCCACCAGATCATCGGCATCCTTCGGCCGATTTTCGCCCTGGATGTAGGCCATCCGGTGCGGCGCCCAGATGCGCTGCCAGGCGTCCGGCACGCCAACTCCATCAAATTGCATTAGACCTGGATCCGAGTCGCGATCGAATTCACGATCTCGTCGATTGCTTCATTAATCGGCACACCATTTCGCTGCTCGCCATTTCGGTAGCGGAATGAGACCGCCCCAGCAGCCTGATCTTCGCCACCGGCAATGAGCATGAAAGGAACCTTCTGCTTCTGCGCATTTCGAATCTTCTTAGGCATCCGATCATCGCTAGCATCAACTTCGGCGCGAACCCCGCGCTTACGCAAAGTTGCGATGATCTCGTCAAGGTAACCCACAAATGCCTCTGCGACCGGAATGCCAACAACCTGAACCGGTGCCAACCACGGCGGAAATGCCCCCGCATAATGTTCGGTTAGAACACCAAAGAAACGTTCGATTGAACCAAAGAGGGCGCGGTGAATCATTACTGGGCGCTCACGGGTTCCGTCGCTGGAAGCAAACTCGAGTTCGAACCGCTGCGGCAATTGGAAATCAACTTGGATCGTTGATAACTGCCAAGTGCGACCGATCGCATCCTTAGCCTGCACCGAAATTTTCGGACCGTAAAAAGCCGCTCCGCCTTCATCAAGAACCAGTTCGAGTCCTTGCTTGGCAGCGGCATCATAAAGAGCCTGTGTGGCCGTTTCCCAATCCTTATCTTCGCCAACGAACTTCTCAGGATTTTTGGTTGACAACTCAAGATAGAAATCGGTTAGTCCGTAATCTCGCAGCAGGTTGAGCACAAACGTGAGGAGCGAATCTAATTCGCCAGGCATCTGCGCCGTCGTGCAGTAGATGTGTGCATCGTCTTGTGTCATTCCGCGAACGCGCGTCAACCCGTGGACGACCCCTGATTTTTCGTAGCGATAGACGGCTCCGAATTCAAAAAGCCTGAGTGGAAGTTCGCGGTAACTTCGCCCGCGCGAACGGAAAATCAGGCAGTGGAACGGACAATTCATCGGCTTCATGTAGTAGCTCTGGCCGGCTCTCTTAACGCTGCCGTCCTCGTTCCGCTCTTCGTCCAGAACCATTGGCGGATACATGCCATCCGCATACCACTGAAGATGGCCGCTGGTTTCAAAGAGTGCTGCTTTGGTCAAGTGCGGTGAGTAGACGAACTCGTAGCCCTCTTCCTCGTGACGACGACGCGAGTAATCTTCCATCTCTCGACGGATGATTCCACCCCTCGGATGGAAGACTGCAAGGCCCGATCCGATTTCTTCAGGAAACGAGAAGAGGTCCAACTCATTTCCAAGACGACGATGATCTCGCTTCTCAGCCTCGACGAGGAATGCAAGATGCTCGTGTAATTGATCTTTTGTCGGCCAAGCAGTCCCATAGATTCGCTGCAGCGTCGGGTTCTTCTCCGATCCGCGCCAATACGCCGCGGCGGATCGCATCAATTTGAAAGCCGGAATCAGACGAGTCGAAGGAAGGTGCGGTCCCCGACAGAGGTCTCCCCAAGCCCGCTCGCCATTACGATCAAAATTGTCGTAAATGGTTAACTCTCCTGCGCCCACTTCAACGCTTGCGTCTTCACCGGCAGTGCCGCTCTTGATCCCGATCAACTCGCATTTGTAAGGTTCGTCAGCAAGTTCGAAAAGAGCCTCGGAGTCAGTCACGACTCGCCTTGAAAAGAGCTGGCCCGCCTTTACGATCCGCTCCATCGCTTTTTCAAGCGTCTTTAGATCCTCCGGCGTAAATGGCTGCGCAACATCGAAGTCGTAATAGAAACCATCTTTGATCGGGGGGCCAATTCCTAGTTTGGCATCGGGAAACGTCTGTTGAACGGCCTGCGCTAGCACGTGAGCCGTCGAATGGCGCAGGACCGCCAAGCCTTCCGGATCCGTAATCGCCACGCAAGTCACGACGTCGCCGTCATTGAGCAGTGTCGTGAGGTCGCTCAGGACCCCATTGACCTTAGCCACGACGATTTCGCGGCGCTCGGCATAGAGGTCTTTGACGGCCTGCCCTGTCTCGATCTCTCTAACCTGGCCATCAAGGGTGATCTGCGGCACGAAAACTCCTGTAATTGACTTCCGTTGCTTCGGTTGAAGCTTCAGCGACCTGATGACGCATCGCGTGGGCCATGCTGGTGTCGAACCAGCCACCTCTCGCGTGTGAAGCGAGCGCTCTCCCGCTGAGCTAATAGCCCTTAATCGTGCCTAGACTACCTCAGGGATATTCACCTGAGTGCGACTTCCCCGTACCGCGTAGGCCACTCCAGCGACAATCACCAGCGCGCCCGTCAATTGCATCAACGATGGCCTTTCGCCCAGCACGATTGCTGAGATTGCAATTCCCCCGACCGGTTGGATTAGCAGAATGAGTACGGTGAGGGAAGCCGGCAGTCTTGGGAGGGCCACTGAGCTGACTAGCCACCCAAGCACTTGGCATGAGAGCGCCAGAACAATCAGCCAGAACTGCGAATGAAGTGAAGGTAATAAGTGAACCCCACCGACTAACGGCCCGACGAGAAGGGCAAAAAGTCCGCCGACCGCAGTTGCATCAAGCAACGGTCCGGCCAACCGGCGCAAATCTTTAGCGCCCTCTCGGAAAAGCACTATAAAGAACGCATAAACGATGGAACATCCGAGCCCGAAGACGACTCCGAGAAGCACTATTGGCAAAGTAGCAACCAATTTAATCGCAGGCTTTTCTCGAAACAGAAGCTAAGCGAGCAAGGCGACCACCACTGAAGCTAAATTCCCCAAGACAGTCGCCATGCCGGCACCATTCTCGCGAATAGACCAGTGCCAGAGAATCAAATCAAAGGTGAAGGCGGCCGTAACTTGCTCTGGTCGCGCCGAGGATCGCCGCACCAACCGGATAGTCTACGAGGGCCACTACGGATCAAGCCGAGTACCGGCATTCGCGGCAAATGCATCTTTAGCCTCACGGCCACGTCTAGTAGCGGGGGGCATGATTCGAGCATTCACCTGACCCACGGTCTGCAGATCACGAGTTGTCGAAGCAAGGAGAATTTCTTCGGCCTCCATCAGAACCGAGATTGGCATGGCGATTTCTCTGGCGCCGCACCATTCAATTGCAAGTGATCTGGTGATGCCCGGTAGACAACCACTCGACAGCGGAGGCGTTAGAAGTTCCTCGCCAACAACGAGAAAAATATTCGAACCAGTACCTTCGCAAAGTTCGCCTCGGGTATTGCCGAAAATTGCTTCGTCGGCACCTTTCTCGTTTGCAAAGGCGAGCGCAAGAACATTCTCCGCATATGAAGTGGACTTGATTCCGGCTAGTGGCGAGCGCTCATTGCGCGGAAAATCAACTGTGACAATCTTGGCTCGCTCCGCCCAACTAGTGGTCGGCATGTGAGTTATTACAAGAGTTGGTTCAGCAGCTGGGTCTCGGCCGGATCCGCTAGGTCCAATTCCCCCGGTCCAAGTCAATCGGAGTCGGCCAAGGCCAGGAACCGGATTTGCCGACAGGACGCTGGCGATCGCTGAGATGAGCCGCGCCCGTTCTGGAACCTGAAGCAGCATGCCCACCGCGCTTCGCTCCAACCTATCCAAATGCCGAGCCAGAGCGAACGGAACGCCATCGATCGTTTTGATCGTTTCAAAAACGCCATCGCCAACGGTGAAGCCATGATCAAGAACGCTGACCCGCGCCTCATCGCGATCGAACAGCCGGTCGCCTACCCAGATTTTCATTTTGGCAAGGCTACTTCGCACCCGGCGGCAAGACCAATCAACCGGTCTGCCTTCAATTCAGTCTCGCGCCATTCAGCTCGGGGATCACTTCCCCAGGTGATACCAGCGCCGGTACCAAACCTGAGGATCTCATCGTCGCCTTGCCAGAAGGTGCGTATTCCTACGGCTAGATCCGCGCGGTCACCATCGATCCAACCAATCGCTCCGCAGTAGGGCCCCCTCGGAGAGGGTTCGAGTTCACGAATAATTCTGAGCGCCGACGACTTTGGAGCACCGCTAACTGATCCGGGTGGAAAACTAGCGGAGAAAATTTCCGCCCAAGTGATGCCGTTCCTTATCCTCGCCGTCACATCTGAGACGAGATGAAATAGTCCTGGGTGCTCTTCAACTGCTAGCAGCCGAGGGACCTCAACACTTCCCGTTATTGCAATAGCACCGAGATCGTTTCTAACCAGATCCACAATCATGACATTTTCGGCGGCATCCTTACTTCCCATGTCATTAGCCATGGCACCGGTGCCTTTAATCGGGCTCGAAATTAGATCTTCGCCGTCTCTTCTTAGAAACAGTTCCGGTGATGCACATACGATTTCAAGTCCAGGCAACCGGAGAAAACAACTGTGTGGCGCCGGGTTTGCCATTTGTAGCCGATGAGCTAAGGCAAGCAGATCATGCTTTGTGGACAGCGGCGCAGATAGGACGCGGCAAATGTTAGCTTGATAGACGGTGCCGTCGGCGATATCTGCTCTTACTTTTTCAACTGCCAATTCATATTGGTCTTGATCAAGAGATGACTGCCAGGCCTCTATCGGAACCGGGTTCCATGTGCCTAGCGGCTGTGGCAACGGCAATGCTTCGACTCGGCGGAACCTGGCTAGGGTCCACGTCTCTTCGAACGTGCCAACCACTGCCCAGAAGCCGGGGCGCTCCAGATCCCGAAGGTCATGGCTCACCTCAAGCAAGTCCGTTGCAAGGACTCCCTCGGCATGAAAAAAGGAAACGGCACTGGCCAGGTCGCTCACAGGGATTGAACATAGCCGCGTCTGAGTAAAATTGTGTCTCGTTTGGGTCTGCGAGCAGCGGTGCGCTAGATTCTGACCGGTCGAGATCGTCTTTCGACAAAGTGCGGACGTAGCGCAGTTGGTAGCGCATCACCTTGCCAAGGTGAGGGTCGCGGGTTCGAGTCCCGTCGTCCGCTCAGACAAAAGACCAGGTCAGAGGGTATTTTTCATACCAACTCACCTGTTCTTTCTGATTTTGCCAGGATCTTGCCAGGACTATTTCGTACGTTCAGATCCGCCCTCATCTGGAACATCTATGGCAACGTCTCTGGCAAAGGAACCTGCGCACCCGATCCTGGAAGTTTCCAATGCGCCAAGTTCTCGTTGAGGTTCTTTCTCACGCCGCCGCCAAACCTGAACAGACAGTTGAGCAATGCATTGTTAAGGAAATCCGTGGGTCGAAGATCGGTCTGGTCCTTACAGTTCTTCAAGAAACTCATCACCATACGGGCGCATTCCAATATCTGCACTGTCCTTGCTGACGTAATCACCCCAGCATGTGCCTGCGAACTTGGCTGGGGGCACTTGAGGCTGGGAGCACTTGAGAAATTCATCCTAAAAGCAAAGACAGAGAGTCTGACGACAAATTTGTCATGGCCAGTAAAGTCAACGGGGTATGGATAGCGATATACCAATCAGTAGCGGACGGACTAACCGTGGCCGCCTGCTTCGTCGTGGCGATGCTGTCGTTCGGCCTCTAGGCGAGGATCAAGCGACGGAGAGAGTGTTA
>DATKUB010000059.1:0-36378 GCA_035530875.1 Candidatus Nanopelagicaceae bacterium | reverse complement strand
ATCTTTCTGACTCTCTCCGTTGCTGGCCTGTCTTCCTATGCGTTCTCTTGGAAGATCGGAATCGTAGTCGCAGTTGTGATGCTCACCGTTGTGGCGTCCTATCGACAGAATGTTCACGCCTATCCCAGCGGCGGTGGGGATTATGAGGTGGCGACGGTAAACATTGGACCCACTGCCGGGCTCACCGTGGCAAGTGCGCTGTTGGTGGATTACGTGCTCACGGTGGCCGTTTCGATTTCGTCCGGGGTTCAGAATGCGGCTAGCGCGCTTACTTTCCTGCGCGGACATGAGGCTATATACGCTGCCTTGCTCGTTCTTCTGCTGATGACTATTAATCTGCGTGGCGTTCGCGAATCGGGAACTGCCTTTGCAATCCCAACCTATGGCTTCATGTTTGGCGTGCTTCTCATGGCTGGCTATGGGTTTTATCGATATTACCTAGGCCACAACCTTCCAATGGCCGAGAGTTCCGGGTTGTCCTTCAAAACCAGTTCGAGTTTTAGCGGCGGCTTTACGGGTATCGCGGCTTCGTTCTTGATTCTAAGAGCGTTCTCCTCTGGCTGTGCCGCCCTCACCGGTGTCGAAGCAATCAGCAATGGGGTCCCCGCATTTCGTTCTCCGAAATCAAAAAATGCCGCGACCACACTCCTGCTTCTCGGGACTCTGGCTGTAACAATGCTTATGAGCGTCATCGTGTTGGCCAACTTGATGCATATGCGGGTGGCGGAATTCCCCGGTACCCAACTGCTTCGTAATGGTGTTCCAGTGGGAAACACATACACCCAAGAGACCGTTATGGCGCAGTTGGCTCGAGCCGTCTTTGACCATTTTCCGGTCGGCTTTTATTACATCACGGCAGTTACGGGCCTGATCTTGGTGCTTGCTGCGAACACCGCATTTAATGGTTTTCCAGTATTAGCCTCGATCCTGGCACAAGATAAATGGTTGCCTCGCCAGCTCCAGAATCGCGGAGACCGACTGGCTTATTCGAACGGCATTATCATTCTCGCCCTGGCTGCGGTGTTTCTGATCATCGCCTTCGACGCCCAAGTAACGCGACTCATTCAACTTTATATTGTCGGGGTTTTCGTCTCCT
Organism: Candidatus Nanopelagicaceae bacterium; assembly: GCA_035530875.1. GTDB lineage: Bacteria > Actinomycetota > Actinomycetes > Nanopelagicales > Nanopelagicaceae > JANXYY01. The sequence goes on along the minus strand of DATKUB010000059.1, from coordinate 35,282 downwards.
TCAACATGAGTCAGTTCGGAATGATTCGACACTGGAACCGGAATCTGAAGCTCGAGCAGGACCCTTCGGTGCGGCGGCGAATGATTCGCTCACGCGCCATCAATGCTTTTGGCCTGTGCATGACGGCCACCGTTTTAGTGGTCGTTCTGTTGACCAAATTTACCAAGGGTGCCTACATGGCAATTCTGGCGATGGGGGTCCTGTTCGTCCTTATGAAGGGAATTCGTCGCCACTACAACAATGTGGCAAGAGAACTGGCGGTTGCAGAAGACGAGCCTCAATTGCTGCCGGCGAGAACACACGTAGTGGTCTTGGTTTCAAAAATTGATCGGCCGACAATGCGGGCAATCGCCTACGCAAGGGCGACCAGGCCCACCACTCTTGAAGCATTAGTTGTTGATGTGGACCCGAAGGAAACGAGTTTGCTGGTGGCCGAGTGGGAACGCCGTGCGATCCCAGTGCCGCTTCGGATTCTGGCCTCCCCCTTCCGTGAGATCACAAAACCGATTATCGACCACGTTCGTATGATTCGTCGGGAAGGGCCGCGAGATTTAGTTACAGTATTCATTCCTGAATACGTGCTTGGACATTGGTGGGAGCAATTGCTGCACAACCAATCCGCCCTCCGCTTGAAGGCTCGGTTGCGTTTCTCGCCCGGGGTGATGGTGACAAGTGTGCCATGGCAGTTGGCCTCATCTGAGGCAGTTTTAGAACGCGCAGATCAGCCCATTGTTTCGATTCGAGATTGGCGCGCCCGAAGCCAGAGTGATGAGAAGTAAGTTGTTGTGAAACTCTTGCTCGAAATAGACCAGCAACTTGAAGTGGTGATTGGTGCCATTGCTCATGGTGGTCACTGTGTCGCTCGGCATGATGGTCAGGTGATCTTTGTACGACACGCCTTGCCCGGAGAACGAGCAGTCGTCGTGATCACTAGCTTAGCCAAGAACTTCGCCAGAGCCGACGTTGTGCGAATTATTGAACCGTCTGCGGATCGAGTCATCCCTCCTTGCAAGTATGCCGGGGAGTGCGGCGGCTGCGATTTTCAACATGTTTCGATTAGCGCCCAGCGGGCTCTTAAAGCAGATGTGATTGAAGAGCAATTCAAGCGGCTAGCCAAGATTGATCTGCGACCAGAAGTTGAAGAAGTCCCAAACGAATTTGATTCTGCCGGTCGGGGATTGCATTGGCGAACCAGAATGAGTTTTAAAGCGGACTCAAAGGGCCGGCTTGGCTTAAGAAGAAACCACTCCTACGACATTATTCCCATTGATGAGTGTTTGATTTCAGTACCGGGCCTAATTGATGATGCCGATAATTCCGATAATGATGTTCTTGTCAAAAGGTGGCCACCAAATTCAACTGTCCAGGTGACGATCGGCAATTTGGGCGATCGGTCGAGTGTTGTTACTCAAAACTCAGGCACCGACGAAGCAATGAGAGAAGTTGTCGGTCGCCAGAAGGTACGCCAGAAGGTTCTCGGCCGCACCTTTGAGGTGGCCGCCGATGGTTTCTGGCAGGTTCATCCGGGTGCCCCAGTGACCTTGTCTCGAGCTGTTATTGATTGCCTCTCTCCGAAAGCTGGAGAGATTGGCGTGGATCTGTATGCCGGATCTGGGCTCTTTACCGGAGCTCTGCTCTCAGAGTTGGGGTCAACCGGTCTGATTCATCTGGTGGAGTCCTCGACTAGCGGAACAGCCGATGCGAAGGCCGTCTTCGGGCGATCGACAAATGTCAAAATCCACCGCGGTGAAGCACTCGCTGTCTTGCGAGACCTGGCATCGGAAGGGTCAATAGATTTTGCGGTTCTGGATCCGCCCAGGTCGGGGGCGGGCTTGAAGGTTTTAACCGCGGTTGCCACACTAGAACCGCGCCGGTTGGCATATGTGGCCTGCGACCCGGCCGCGCTTGCCCGAGATACGGCGTATCTTCGGGATCTGGGCTACTCATTGCGGCAGGTCCGCGCCTTCGACCTATTTCCAATGACCCACCACGTCGAATGCGTAGCGCTATTTGAGATTTGTACTTGAACGTCGTAAGGCGAGAAGGTATCTTGATATCAAGATACATTGACGGTTGGAGATGGCGTGAGCAGTAACTCTTTCGGCGCAAAATCAACGCTCAAGGTAGGAACGAGCGAATTCGAGATTTTCAAGGTTTCCGGCGTCCCTGCCTTAGCTGGGGCTCAGAACCTTCCGTTTAGCCTCAAGGTGCTGCTGGAGAACCTGCTGCGCACCGAAGATGGCGCAAATGTAACCGCCAGTCAGATTCGAGCGCTCGCCGATTGGGATCCAAAATCGAATACCGAAACTGAGATTCAATTCTCGCCGTCCAGGGTGATCATGCAGGATTTCACTGGCGTTCCCTGCGTTGTTGATTTAGCGACGATGCGGGAAGCGATCAAAGATTTGGGCGGTGACCCGGAGCGAGTCAACCCATTGGCGCCAGCGGAATTAGTCATCGACCACTCCGTGATTGCCGATGTCTTCGGCCGACCGGATGCGTTCGAGAAGAACACCGATATTGAGTACACGAGAAACCAAGAGCGCTATCGATTCCTACGCTGGGGCCAGGGCGCCTTTGATGAATTTAAGGTCGTTCCGCCAGGTACCGGAATCGTTCACCAAGTCAACATCGAATTTCTGGCGCGCGTGGTTATGACCCGAGATGTACCCGGCAAGGCTGGCACAATTAAGCGAGCCTTCCCTGACACCGCCGTAGGCACGGATTCACACACCACTATGGTCAACGGACTTGGCGTGTTGGGCTGGGGAGTGGGCGGCATTGAAGCCGAAGCCGCACTTCTGGGGCAGTCGGTCTCCATGTTGATTCCAGCGGTAGTTGGCTTCAAATTGGACGGAAAACTCCCGGCCGGGACGACGGCCACCGATCTCGCGCTGACCATCACCGAGATGCTCCGGCGCCGCGGCGTGGTAGGCAAATTTGTCGAGTTTTATGGTCCCGGAGTGGCAGATGTGCCAATGGCTAACCGAGCGACGATCGGAAACATGAGCCCTGAGTACGGATCTACCTGCGCGATCTTCCCAATTGATGAGGAGACGCTGCGTTACCTCAGACTGACTGGTCGAAGCGAAGAGCAAGTGAGCCTGGTCGAGGCCTATGCCAAAATTCAAGGTCTCTGGCATGAGCCAGCGCACGAGCCACGGTTCTCCGAAGTAATTGAATTGGACTTGGCGACGGTGGTTTCATCGATCGCTGGACCGAAAAGACCCCAAGACCGTGTTCCGTTGACCGGCTCAAAGTCGGCTTTTCAGACCGCGCTTAGCGCCTATGTCGAGGCAGGTAAGGAGAGCACTCCGGTAACGGTAGATCTTGACGGCGGTTTAACGAAAATCGACAACGGTGCAGTTGTCATTGCCTCAATCACGTCCTGTACGAATACCTCGAATCCGTCGGTCATGCTCGCCGCGGCACTACTAGCCCGCAAGGCCGTGGAGCGAGGCTTGAGCTCCAAGCCTTGGGTGAAGACAACTCTTGCCCCTGGTTCTAAAGTGGTTATGGATTACTACGAGCGAGCCGGTTTAGTGCCTTACTTGAATAAACTTGGATTCAACTTGGTCGGATTCGGCTGTGTGACCTGTATCGGAAACTCGGGACCCCTGCTAGAGCCAGTCAGCAAAGCCATCAACGAAAATGATCTTGCCGTGACTGCGGTTTTATCAGGAAACAGAAACTTCGAAGGCCGCATCAATCCTGATGTGAAAATGAATTATCTTGCCTCGCCACCGCTAGTAGTGGCTTATGCGCTTGCTGGAACCATGAACTTTGATTTCGAACATGATGAACTTGGAAAGGATTCGGCTGGCCAGTCGGTATTCCTTCGCGATATCTGGCCGACTCCGGCTGAAATTCAGTCCGCAATAGATACTTCTATTTCTCCGGCAATGTTCGCTAAGGACTATGCGGGAGTATTCGAAGGCGATCACCGCTGGAAAGCGTTGTCTACTCCAGTTGGCAATACCTTTGAATGGGATAGCGAATCAACTTATGTTCGTAAACCTCCGTACTTCGATGGAATGAAGCGTGAGCCAGAGCCGGTTGCGGATCTGTCAGGTGCAAGAGTTTTAGCCAAGCTTGGCGATTCGGTTACCACCGATCACATCTCGCCAGCTGGCTCAATCAAAGTTGATTCGCCGGCCGGAAAGTATCTACTTGACCATGGCGTAGCCAGATCGGACTTCAACTCATATGGCTCACGTAGAGGAAATCACGAAGTCATGATTCGGGGAACCTTCGCCAATATTCGCCTGAAGAATCAATTGCTCGATGATGTTGAAGGTGGGTTCACCAGGAACTTCCTCGCCGATGGCGAAGTAGTGAGTATCTACGATGCCTCAAATGCATATCAGGCCGCCAATATTCCGCTGGTCATTCTCGCCGGCAAAGAGTACGGGTCGGGCTCGTCGCGCGACTGGGCAGCAAAGGGCACCGCGCTCCTTGGTGTTCGGGTAGTCGTTGCGGAGAGTTACGAGCGCATTCATCGGTCGAACTTAATCGGCATGGGCGTCCTTCCGCTGCAGTACCTTCCGGGGGAGAGTGCCGAGACTCTTGGCTTGATCGGATCCGAAGTTTTTGGAGTCAGCGGCATAGCCACGATCAATGGTGGATCAATCCCACGTGAGGTCGAGGTCAGCGCCGGCGAAAAGACTTTCGGGGCTCGAGTCCGAATTGATACGCCTGGCGAGGCGGACTACTTCAGGCACGGTGGAATCATGCAATATGTGCTGCGCTCGCTGCTTGACGATTGAGCCAGGTGCGTCCAGGTTGGCCCGCGGAAGTTCCGCCACCTTCGAATGAGGAGTGGCAGATCCGAGCCGCGGGCTGGCTCCTTGATCAACTTCCCGGTGAATATCGGGCATTTGAAGTGGCCCGCCGCCACCCCGTATTGCTTGCTCAGCTAGCCCTGGTACAGGTAAGGGCGGAGTTGGCGGCACTGACCCAACTTCTTGCTCGAATCAGGGTGGACATGCACTCACTGCTGACTCCTGAGGCAATCGAAAGTGCCGTCGAAATGCTGGGCAAGCGCCTGGCAACTCTGACGGCCTTGGAGCGACAAGTCACACTGGTCGCCGAATCACTGGAAAGGTTCTCGGGCGCTCGCAGGGTTTAGAATGACCACCTGGCTTGCGGTGCGAGCCGTACTCAATCGGTAGGGGGACCCGGCATGAGCCGCTTGGAGTCGTTGCGGACCCCTGCAGACCTAGCCGACCTCACCTACGAGCAGCTGGACCGGCTGGCGCAGGAGATCCGTGATTTCCTGATCGAAGCAGTCTCTAAAACCGGCGGTCACCTCGGTCCAAATCTTGGTGTGGTTGAACTAAGCATCGCGGTTCACAGAATATTTCTATCGCCAAAAGACACCATTCTCTGGGATACCGGTCACCAAGCCTACGTACACAAATTGCTCACCGGCCGGAGCGCTGGGTTCGCCAATTTACGACAACGCGGAGGGCTGTCTGGCTATCCGAATCGAGGCGAGAGCGAACATGACGTAATTGAGAATTCGCATGCCTCAACTGCACTTTCCTGGGCCGATGGGATCGCCCGCGGTTATGAAATATCCAAGCAAGCAGATCGACATGTGGTGGCAATTGTCGGTGACGGCGCTCTTACTGGTGGGATGGCGTGGGAAGCCCTGAACAATATTGCAGCAAGCAAGACCCGCCCTTTAGTAATAGTCGTAAACGATAATGAACGTTCATACGCACCAACTGTCGGTGGGTTGGCAAATCACCTTGCCACACTGCGCACCACAAGAAGTTACGAACGGTTCCTCGATTGGGGGAAAGGTGTCCTCGAGAAGACGCCGGTCGTAGGCCAGCCCATTTATGAAACCCTGCATGGGTTGAAAAAGGGACTCAAAGATATTGTCGCCCCACAGGGCATGTTTGAAGATTTGGGTCTTAAGTACATAGGACCGGTAGACGGTCATGACATCGAAGCGGTGGAATTTGCTCTGCGTCGAGCCAAGGAATTTGGCGGTCCGGTCATTGTTCATGTGATCACTGAAAAGGGGCGGGGACATCTTCCGGCCGTATTGGATGATGCTGAACGGTTTCATGCAGTAGGGATCGTTGACCCCGAGTCTGGATTGCCGCTGGCCCCCGCGGGGACTTCTTGGACCAACATTTTTTCAGAAGAACTCCTGGCGATCGGGAAAGACCGTCCAGATGTAGTCGCCATCACCGCTGCCATGCTCGGGCCTACCGGTCTCAGTCGCTTTGCGGCTGCCTACCCCGAGCGGACGATCGATGTTGGCATCGCTGAGCAGTATGCGGTTACCGCGGCGGCCGGGCTAGCCTTTACTGGGCTCCACCCAATTTTTGCCGTCTACGCCACCTTCTTGAACCGGGCGTTTGACCAATTACTCCTTGACGTAGCGATGCACAAAGCGCAAGTGACCTTTGTCTTGGATCGGGCCGGAGTGACCGGCGATGATGGCCCTTCGCATCACGGCATCTGGGACTTGGCACTTTCTGGAATTGTTCCTGGATTGAAGGTTGCTGCACCGCGTGATGCAACAACTCTGCGCAAAGAATTGCGCGAAGCCATCCAAGTTAGCGATGGACCAACACTCATCCGATTTCCAAAAGGGGCCGTGGGTCCTGAGATTCCGGCAATTGCTACCAAAAATGGGATCGACGTGCTCTACGAATCGGCCAATGGGAAGCGCACCATCCTGCTCGTAGCCGTTGGCGCGATGGCCTCCCTTGCCCTCGAAGCTGCCAGCCTGGCCGAACGAGACGATCTCGGCATCACAGTGGTCGACCTATGCTGGGTGCGACCGATTTCCGCGAACCTTGATGACCTGGCTGTTGATTACGACCTGGTGGTGGTACTTGAAGACGGGCTTGCCGCTGGTGGCATTGGAAATGCGATTTCGCAAGCCCTGATGTTGGGCAATGTATCCACGCCTGTTCATTCAATTGGCGTTCCGCTTGAATTCATCCCACATTCCAAGCGGAGCGAGATCTTTGCCGATCTTGGCATTACTGCCGAGAATTTGGCCAAAGAGTTAGTTGATTGGCGAGCTGCCGATCACGCCGGCAGACTTGCGATTCCCTTTGAATGGAATCTCTGACCCGTCGCGCTTTCACTGATCCCAGTGTTATCGAGGTAGGGCAAGATCCCGCCGAGCCTTAACGGCCAACCGGCGCCGAGCATCATGCACAGGTTGATTTCGTCGGGCGTTGACACAACACTCTCGTCAAGCATCAGGCGCGCCTCTTTGGCAAGGGCGATCAGCGCCCGCTGTCTGACTTGTTCAGAAGTTGACACTTGATTTCCCTGTTTGACGACCGCTGAAACTGCCGGGTTGGCGACCAACTTGCCTGAATCGTCTTTGATATAGAAGGTCTTAATACCGCCCTCAACAATAGTTTTCATGTTGGCACTGACGCCAAAACGCTCGCCAAGGGTCTGGTTAAGAATTTCCGAAACATGCAGTGCAACCGCAGGGCCGACAAGCCCAAATAGCGTGAATGGAGTCATCGGCAAGCCGAGTGACATCAATGCGTTATCGGCAGTGTCGAGAGGAGTGCCCTCATCGAAGGCATCGGTGACCTCGCCCCAGAAGATCGAGAGCAATCGATTAACTACGAAGCCAGGAGCATCCTTGACGATGACCATCGTTTTCTTAAGTTCCTTGCCTATCCAGATCGCTGTAGCAACGCTCTCGTCGTCTGTGAATTGAGTTCGAGCAACTTCAAGCAGTGGCATAAGCGCAACCGGGTTGAAGAAGTGGAATCCAACTACCCGTTCGGGGTGCGACAAGTGTTTTGACATTTCCTCGACTCTAAGCGAGGAGGTATTAGTGGCTAGCACGCAATCTGGAGAGACAATCGCCTCAAGTGCGGTCAACAGTTTCTGCTTCACGGCCATGTCCTCAAAAACAGCTTCAAGAACGAAATCGCAGCTTGCATAAACCTGTTGATCCACCGAACCGCTTATTAGGCCCGTTAGACGATTACCTGCATCACGAGAAATCCGACCCTTGTCAACTAATTTTGCAATCTCAGCATGGATGTATGCGATGCCCTTATCTACTCGTTCTTGATCAAGGTCGGTGATAACGACAGGCAATTTCAACCTGCGGATGAAGAGCAGAGCTAGTTGGCTCGCCATCAAACCGGCGCCAACTATGCCGACTCGCGTGACTTTTTTGGCAAGCGAAGGTTTTGGTGCGCCTTCTACTTTCTTGCTCTTCTTCTGGATCAAGTTGAACGCATATAGCGAAGCTCGCAATTCGTCGGTCATGATCAGATCGGCGAGCGCCTGATTTTCTGCCTCAAATCCTTGTTCGGCGGTACTAGTTCTGGCGGCGGCGATAAGTTCTAGCGCGCGAGTTGGCGCATCAACGTCTGCGCCGCCATATTTCTTTGCAGCGGCCGCATTTCCGGTCGCGATCGCCCGTTGCCAACTCTTTGCATCGCCAGTGTGGTCGGTTCGGATTATGGACTTCTTGCCGCTAAGGATGTCGGCCACGAAACCTACTGAATGTTCGAGAAAATCAGGTGGCGAGAACACTGCGTCGACAATTCCGAGCTCCAGAGATTGGGTACCCGAGAGCATTCTGTTGTTATTCAATGGATTTCCGACGATCACCTGAACAGCCGCTTCAGGACCAATCAGACGAGGAAGTAGATAAGCCCCACCCCAACCTGGCACTAGCCCAAGAAAGACCTCAGGGAGGGCCAAGGTGGCGTTTGTGGCAACGGTTCGATACTGGCAGTGAAGGGCGATCTCAAGCCCACCACCGAGAGCAAGGCCGTTTATGAAGGCAAAACTGGGTTTGCCAAGTTGAGCGAGTTTGTGAAAAACCTGATGGCCAAATCGCCCCGTTTCCACCGCTTGCTCTCGCTTGTGCACTTGAGAGATTTTCGACAAATCTGCACCGGCGGCCAAAATGTAGGGCTTGCCTGTTATCGCTACTACATCGATGGTGGAATCGCTTGACACCTCATCAAGCATTGCGGAGAGCAACTTCAAGCCTTCTTCGCCAAATGTGTTGGGCCGGTTGTAGTCGAGGCCGTTATCAAGGGTGAGGAGGGCCAACTTTCCTTCGTAACCAAAGAGGGAAAGATCAATGTCCCGTCGGAGACATTTGGTGACTACTTCGGCGATCGGCTTTGGCTCTGAAGCTTCGCTTACTTTGGTTGTACTCATCGCGCTGCCGCCGTTTCTTTCCAATTCGGATTTTCCCAAACAACAGTGCCGCCCATGCCCAGACCGATGCACATCGTTGTCAGTCCGTAACGAACCTCCGGCCTTTCGGCAAATCCTTCTGCAAGATTTAGCATCAACCGCACGCCAGTGGAGGCTAGTGGGTGACCAACCGCGATGGCACCGCCGTATGGGTTGACCTTGGCGCTGTCATCGTCGAGGCCAAAGTGATCAAGGAAGGCAAGTACCTGAACTGCAAATGCTTCGTTAATTTCGATTAGCCCGATGTCATCGAAAGAGAGCCCTGCTTTCGCCAGAGCTTTTATGGTCGAGGGAATTGGCCCATAGCCCATGATCTCGGGATCCACTCCGGCAAATGCGAAACTCACAAGTCGGGCTTTGGCGGTAAGGCCATTTTCTGCCGCGAAGTCACTCGAGGTAAGAAGCGCTGCCGTTGCGCCGTCATTTAACCCGGCCGCATTTCCGGCGGTCACTCGGCCATTAGCGCGGAAAGGCGCGCGAAGAGCGGCAAGTGCTTCTATCGTCGTGCCCGGACGTGGTGGCTCGTCCGCAGTGGCAATCGACCAGCCGAGCTCGCTGTCTCGAACAGCAACGGGAATTAAGTTGCGCTGAATTACGCCATTTTTGTAGGCGGCGGCTGTTTTGGCCTGACTATTGACCGCATAGGCATCGCATCGCTCGCGAGTTAAATGCGGAAAGCGATCATGCAAGTTCTCTGCGGTTGCACCCATTATCAGGGCATCGGTGTCAACGATCTTTTCGGCCAAGAATCTTGGATTAGGGTCGATTCCCTCGCCCATTGGGTGCCGACCCATGTGTTCGACTCCGCCAGCAATTACGGCTTCATAGGCCCCAAAGCCAATTCCACTTGCAGTCGTAGTCACCGCGGTCATGGCGCCGGCGCACATACGGTCAATTGCATACCCAGGGACGCTTCGTGGGAGGCCCGCTAGGAGCGCGGCCGTTCGTCCGATGGTCATCCCTTGGTCACCAGTCTGGGTTGCCGCAGCGATGGCGACGTCATCAATTCGAGCCAGATCAAGCGAAGGACTTCGCTCCACCAAGCCTCGGATCGCTCTAACGATCAGATCATCGGCCCGCGTCTGGCTATATAGGCTCCCGGCCTTGCCGAATGGGGTTCGAACTGCATCAACCAGCAAGACGTCGCGGGTCATTCTTGGCTCCTTAGTTAGCTACGACCTGAGGTTACTCGCCAGTAACTAACTGCACCACCGCCGACGCGTCTTGACTTCCACTTGCGGAAACTGGCGCCATGGCCGGGACGCCAACTGTCTTTCGTAGATAGAGCCAGAGTACGACAATTAGGTAGAGGGACCAGGCGCTGGCCTGCATGATTGAAGTTATCGGCGAGAAGCCAATAGTGCCTGATAGTAGATGGCCGACGACCGAGCTCTCGCCAATTAGGCGGTGGACATCAAAAGCCAGGGGTGAATGGAGATTGAATGCCTCCTCCAAGTCCCCGATGCCATGGGAGAGAACTCCAGCTGCCACGATTATTAGGCCAACTCCAGTGATTGAGAAGAACTTGCCGAGATTCAAGTGAAGCGCTCGGTTATAAACGGCCCAGCCAAGAGCGATCGCGAGGGCGAATCCGAGAAGTAATCCGACCAGCGGTCCCGAATCGGCACCGGCGGCCTTGGCGTTCGTATAGAGAAAGAGTGAAGTCTCAAGTCCCTCGCGAGCCACGGACAGGAATGCCACCGCGGCCAAGGCAACTGGACCGATTGCCCCCGCAAGTCGATCGTGGAGGTGAGTCTGCAATTGATGGGCCGTCCTGCGCATCCAGAAGACCATCCAGGTGACCAGGGCAACGGCCCCTACGGCGGTGGCGCCGGCAAAGAGCGGCTCGAATTGCCCCGGCAGGCTTCTGGCGGTAAAACTGAGCACCGCTCCGATGCCAAGGCTGAACGTGATCGCGATTCCCACTCCCAACCAGATCGAGCGAAGTGCGCCGACTCTGCCGGTCTTTACGACGTAGGCAAGGAGGATGCCGACGATCAGTGACGCTTCCAAGCCTTCTCGCAGCGCGATCAGAAAGTTGCTTAACACCAGGTCTCCTTTTCGGTAATAAAAGGAATCTACGCTGACACCAATGTATTACGCAACTCAAGTGTTGCGTAATTCACTTCCAGCAAGTAAGGCTTTAGAGATTAACGGCGCGGTCTGTTGGATCTGCCACTGTCTGGCGCCGCGATCGGCCAGAAAATGGACAACTTCAGCCAGATCTTCGGTTTCTGTGCTCAGCGCGGGGGGTTCCCAGCAGATCCGCCTTAGCGTCTCGGGGGTGAGTAGATTCTCCACCGGAATATTCACCTCAAGGGCGAGCGCGTTGATCGCCGCCTTGGCTGCCTCCAGTCGCGCATAGGCTTCCGGTGCCCGCTGTGGCCAGATTCGTGGCGGTGGCAATGAATTAAGTTTTGGCGCGATCTCGGGCAGTTTGCTCTCGGGAATTGCGCCGGCCTGCACTATGGCTTCAAGCCAAGTTGAAGAGTGGGCGAATGCGGCTCTTGATTTGAAGGCCGCGATGGCCAGGAGTTCGTCGGTACTCGCGGGCAGTTTGAGCGCGGCTTCAACAATTGCGGCATCTCGTAAGATCCGGCCGGCTGCGATGTCGCTGCTCCTCGCCAATTCATCTCTGGCATACCAGAGTTGTCGAACCACCCCCAGATTTCGAGGTTTCTTGACCTGATGAATGTCAGAGGTCCGTCGCCAAGGCTCACTTCGCGGCTTTGCCGCTGGTGCGTTGAGAATTGCGTCAAACTCCTCACGCGCCCATGCCAGTTTCCCTTGACTCTCAAGGAGTTCGGCAACGCTCTGGCGCAACTCGACCAGAAGTTCGACATCGAGTGCGGCATAACCAAGCCAAGAATCAGGAAGCGGACGGGTCGACCAATCAACGGCCGAGTGCTCCTTAGCTAACGAGAAACCGAGAAGCGATTCAATCAGTGGGCCGAGTCCAACTCTTGGGCAGCCGGCCAACCGCGCCCCCAATTCAGTATCGAACATCCGCTTCGGGTCAATGCCGACTTCTCGAAGGCAGGCCAAATCTTGGGTACTTGCATGCAAAATCCATTCGCAGTCCTTCAACGTCTCGTTTACCTTGCTGAGATCCGGGCACTGAATGGGGTCTATCAAGACGATTGGTCCACCTTCGCGGCGGATCTGAATTAGATAGGCACGTTGGCTGTATCGATACCCAGATGCCCGTTCCGCATCGATCGCAACGAATTCGCCACCCTGTTCGAGTGAGGCGACTGCTTGGTCAAGCCCTTCTTGGTCGACGACCACAGATGGAATTCCATCTCGGGGCGTCAACAGTGGGGTTACTGCAGAATCATGTTCAGTCATCGAGTTCCGCGTCGCGCCCCACTAATTAGAGCCACACCTTCTGGCATCGGTGGCAGGCCAGCACAGGTGGCGAGAACATCGAACCAAGCAGCTAAATGGGCGTCGATAGTGCCCTTCGGCGTCCATGATGCTCTGATTTCAATTTCGGCGCTCGGCTCCCGGTCCGCTAACTGCCCAAAGGACTGACTGGCCACCCGGGTCACGGTTCCACTCGGAGCCAAGAAGCTGGCGTTGTGAGCGGCAAGCGACTCCAAGAGCCAACTCCAACCGATCTCGGGCAGAAGCGGATCTGTCTCCATCTCACTTTCAAGTTGAGCGCGGGCAAAGGTGACGCATCGAAACGAGCCATCCCAAGCTTCATGGCCTGCCGGATCGTAAAGTAGGACGAAGCGACCGGTGGCTAGATCGTCATCGGCTCCGGGCGAGGCCAGTACGTCGGCGGTAAGCGCGACCGCATAGGGTGCGAGTCGGGCGGGCGCCGGGGCTTCTTCCACCACTATTTCCGGCCGCGCCTTAACTCCACGGAGCGCCTTTAGTGCTCCGTCAAAGGTGGCTTGCTCCTTCAACCGCGACATGTGCCTAGCCTAGAAACTTGGGACCGGTTGATGGGTTAGGCGCGCCACATCCATGCTCACCGCTATGGTCAGCCTGGTGGCCGCGCTAATCGCACTTTTCACCAGTTTGCTCTGGGGCACCTCCGATTATTTGGGTGGAGTTCTCTCTAAAGAACGAAAAGTCATCGGCGTGGTCGGCACCGCACAAGCTATGGGTCTGGTTCTTGGCGCGCTCCTGGTGGTGATCACCGGTCAATGGCATAAGCAGTTACTTGGCTGGGGCGGCTATGGCGGATACGCGTTTGCAGCCGGAGTTATCGGCTTCGGATCTCTCTTGGCGTTCTACTCCGCTCTCTCGTCGGGCACGATGGGAGTGGTTTCCCCGATTGCCTCGCTAGGTGTGATCGTCCCAGTAGTTATTGGGCTGGTCAGAGGGGAGCGGCCTAGTCAACTTCAACTTCTGGGTATTTGTATTGCGATCATCGGTGTAGTCGCGGCCAGCGGTCCGGAACTATCTGGATTGGTGGGTGCCAAGCCTGTTCTTCTAGCGATTTTGGCAGGTGCTGGATTCGGATTGACGCTTACCTTCATGCAATTTGGTTCAAGGTCTAGTCCATTAATGACAATGACCGCGATGCGCTTAGTGATGGTTCTAACTTTCGGAATTATGCTCTCATTTTCACCGAAATCAAGCGACATCAGGAGATCGGATCTGCCGCTGTTAGCGTTGATTGGAACCTTTGATCTCTCTGCAAATGTGCTTCTTGGTGTGGCTTCGACGATGGGAATGTTCTCAATCGTTGCGGTGCTCGGTTCTCTTTATCCGATGACTACCGTGATACTTGCCGCCAAGTTTCAACACGAAAGATTGGCACGGATTCAATACGTTGGCATCGTGCTTTCAATTTTGGGACTTGTCTTTATTGGTTTAGGCGGCGGCGCTTAATTCTCCCCGTGAACGGCGGCCCGCCTCCCGTGAACGGCGGCCCGCCTCATATGTTTCTGACCGCGAGGTAGCGCGCGAAAAGATTCCCTTTCGCTTTCACGAGCGATGCAAGTTCGAAATTCGACTGTGTTTCCATCCCTTTCTGGAGCATTGATGTTCCGCTACCTATGAGTAGCGGCGAGATCGTTAAAGCAACTTCGTCGATCAGTCCAGACGCATTGAGTTGACTGAGAAGTGAAGGGCCTCCTTCGCAGAGCACCTTTAGCCACCCCCGAGATGCGAAGAGCTCTAGAACCAAATCAAATTCAACTTCATGGCGACCGCAGGTCACCACCTCCGCCACTTTGGAAAGTTCTGCTCGAACTCTTGCGTCCAACGCCTCAGCCGTTATCACCAGAGGTGGTCGGCCAGTGAAGAAACTGCTTGGCAGTTCTCCGCTCCGCGTTATCACCGCGACCTGTTTTGTGTGATTGAAATAAGGTTCAGCCCGCACCGATCCGGCTCCGATTAAGACGACATCGGCGAGCGAGCGCAGCAAATGGAACAGCCTTCGATCTGCCGCATTGGTTAGACCCTTGGACTTACCATGGAATGCTGCACTCCCATCAATTGATGAAACCATGTTGGCGCGGATCCAAGGGGTTACTAATTCCGGCGGGTAGGCGTAAAGGCGCAACAGATCTGCGTCATCGAGTGACTGCAAGTTAGGTGCTAGCAAAGATCGCATAACAGGCTCACTGCCTGTGCGAGAATCTGCTGCTGACACCACCAAGATAGGTTATCGCTGATGCTGCATTTGCTCCGAGTAATCCCCGCTTTTGCGGCAACGGCGTTGTTGCTTGCGATTCTCCCCGGGCAAGGTGTTGCCATGTTGCTTCGCCAGACTATTGCCGGAGGGAAAGAAGCCGGCTTTCGGGCGGCCTGGGGCAACGGATCAGGACTTGTCGTCTGGGCACTTTGCTCAGCTCTTGGCCTTTCGGCGGTTTTCGCCGCCTCGCCGGCCGCGTACAACGCACTTCGGCTAATCGGAGCCGGGTATTTGTTGGCTCTGGCCTTGAGCACGCTTTACGCGCTTCGGAAAGAATCAGGGAAATTTGATCTGGACAGAACTTCAGGCGTGAGCCTTTCTTCGTCATACCGGGTTGGACTGATCACAAATTTGACCAACGTTAAAGCGGCCGTTTTTGCTGTTGCGTTCATTCCACAATTTATCCCTCGTGGATTTTCCATTTGGCAGGGGATTGTCATTCTGGGTCTGGTTCAGGCGTTCGTATCGTCAGTTTGGTACATGCTTTTGGTTCTGATGGTTGATCGAGCGACCGCGCTCCTGGCCCGGGCCACAGTCCGACGCTGGCTGACGGGTGCCTCCGCTGCTGGATTGATGGTTCTTGCAACTGGTTTGCTCTTAGCCCCACACCGCTAAGCCCCACTAGGGTAAATCCATGATTTATGACTCCATCGTGGACATGATTGGCAACACTCCACTTCTCCGACTAAATCGGATTGCAAGTGGGCTATCAGCTGACGTAGTTGTAAAAGTTGAGTATTTGAATCCCGGCGGCTCGGCCAAGGACCGAATTGCTGTGAAGATGGTTGATGCCGCTGAGGCCTTGGGACTACTAAAGCCGGGCGGCACAATCGTTGAGCCCACAAGTGGAAATACCGGCATCGGCCTGGCCCTCGTCGCTCAGCAACGAGGATATAAGTGTGTATTCGTCTGTCCCGACAAAGTCTCTTTAGACAAGATCAATGTTCTGCGTGCCTATGGTGCAGAGGTTGTTGTCTGTCCTACCGCCGTGGATCCCGAAGATCCCGCGTCCTATTACTCGGTGAGTGCACGGCTAGCCAATGACATTCCTGGGGCATGGAAGCCCGATCAATATTCCAATCCCAACAATCCACTTTCGCATTATGAGACGACGGGACCAGAAATTTGGGCTGACACCGACGGCACTGTGACGCACTTTGTTGCTGGCGTGGGAACTGGTGGGTCGATCTCTGGAATCGGTAAATATTTAAAGGAAGTCAGCGGTGGGAAAGTGCGAATAATCGGGGCCGATCCGGAAGGCAGTGTTTATTCTGGCGGGACCGGACGACCGTATTTGGTAGAAGGCGTGGGCGAGGATTTCTGGCCTACAGCGTTCGATCAGAGTGTTGTTGACGAGATTATTGCGGTATCGGATAGCGATGCATTCAACATGACTCGTCGGCTAGCGCGTGAGGAGGGTCTACTCGTCGGCGGTTCATGTGGACTGGCTGTCGTGGCCGGTTTAGAGGTAGCAAAACGGGCAAAAAAAGATGACCTAGTCGTGATCTTGTTGCCCGATGGTGGACGCGGCTATCTCGGGAAAGTATTCAATGACGAGTGGATGCGAAGATACGGATTTTTGGGCGGAGATGAACAAGAGACAGTAGGCCGGATTTTGCAACAGAAGTCTGGAGACCTACCCCCTTTTGTCCATGTCCATCCCAACGAGACCATTCGCGAAGCGATCGACATCCTGCGAGAATTCGACGTGTCGCAGGTTCCCGTCGTGAAGGCCGAACCTCCCGTGATGATCGGCGAAATTGTCGGATCGGTGGAAGAGTCGGCACTATTAGATGCAATTTTTGCCGGGAAAGCGGCATTATCCGACCCGGTGAGTAAGCACATGGGTATGCCGCTCCCAATGATTGGTAGCAAGGAGCCGGTGTCTGCTGCAGTTACTGCCTTTGGCGGCTCTGGCGCGCTCACGGTGATCGATAATGGAAAACCAATCGGTGTTATAACTAGGCAAGACCTACTCGGATATGTGGTGTCCTAAATGAAATTTGAAACGTCCGCTATTCACTCTGGCCAAGAAGCTGACCCACGAACGGGTGCAGTGGTGCCGCCGATTTACCAAGTGTCTACATTTAAACAAGACGGGGTCGGGGGACTGCGTGCGGGATACGAATATGCCCGGAGTGGCAATCCGACCAGGGACGCCTTAGAGGAGTGTTTAGCGGCCCTGGAGAACGGCACCAGAGCCTTCGCTACCGCCTCAGGGCTAGCTGCCGAGGATCTGCTCCTACGAACGATCCTTCGCCCCGGCGATCATCTCGTGGTTCCGATCGATGCCTATGGTGGTTCGTACCGACTCTTCGCCAAGGTCCTAGAGCCGTGGGGAGTTGAGCACACAGCTGTGGATCAGAGTGATTTGAATGCGGTACGTGCAGCGATCATCCCCAACAAGACAAAAGTAATTTGGACTGAAACTCCGACTAATCCGCTGCTTTCGATTTCTGACATTTCAGAATTGGCGAATATCGCTCACGAAGCAGGTGCGCTATTGATTGTCGACAACACCTTCGCCTCGCCATACCTGCAAAGGCCGTTAGAGCTCGGCGCAGATGCCGTCGTGCATTCGACAACCAAATATTTGGGCGGCCACAGTGATGTTGTTGGAGGTGCCATCGTTGTTGCCGACGCGGGTTTGGCTGAGCGAATTGCCTACAACCACAACGCAATGGGACCTGTGGCGGGACCTTTTGATGCGTGGCTAGTACTTCGAGGCGCCAAAACCCTTGCGGTTCGAATGGATCGTCACTGTGAAAATGCCAGGGCTGTCGTTGATTTTTTGGTGACGCACGAGCGCGTTAGCGAAGTCCGCTACCCCGGTTTGGTTTCGCACCCAGGCCACGAAATCGCTAAACGTCAGATGCGAGACTTCGGCGGCATGGTTTCATTCCGCGTTAGGGGCGGGATTGAGGCGGCACTTCAGGTCTGCAAACGGGTTGAACTTTTCACCCTTGCCGAATCGCTAGGTGGAGTTGAGTCCTTGATTGAGCACCCGGGGAAAATGACCCATGCCTCCGTTGCTGGCAGCGCGCTTGAGGTTCCAGATGACCTAATTCGGTTATCCGTTGGACTTGAACACAAGGATGATCTGATTGCTGATTTGGCACAGGCCCTTAGCTGAATTTACTTGGAGAGGCCAAAGCGTCGAGCAAGCCCTCTAAGTGCCAGGTTTGCCAGCGATGACATAAAGCTTTCGTTGTGCTCATTTGTGGAGTGATTTGCGGAAATCACGTGAGTTGGCACCACATGAGTCTGAATTATTTGCGAAACTTTCAATTGCTCTTCAGCAATGGCCAGAGATGAAGCCAGAGACTCCTGCAGGTTGCGCGCTTGAATCAACTCTTGTTCCATGCGATCACGATCGAGACTTATTTCAGTTACATGATTCTGTAATTGTTCAACGTTGCCCTCAAGTTGAATAACACTGTTCTCTAGTTGATCCACGAGATCCTTGGTATGAGCCAGGTCAGCAGCCATTTGTGAGTGCATTGCGCGTACTGCCTTGCGCGAGAAACCGGTAAGACTCCGCTTAAGGCGTGGCATCTCGGCGCTAATGGGCTTGACCTCTTTCGCTACGAGTGGAGGTGGGCTTGTAGTTATTACTAGTGGACGAGGATTCGCGACGATCGCTTGACGCATCTCCACCGTAGCACCCTGGAGTTCGGCGGTAGTTGCAGCCAGGCCTTTCATGACTGCCGTGTGGCTCTGTAGGTGTTCCCCGTATTCACCGATCGCACCGACGAGCTGTCGCATCGTTTCGCGGTCATCGTCGACCGCAGGCTTGTCAATTGTGGCGTCGCCGGACGCAAGGGCCGTCGGTGTGTGATGAGTGCCACGTAGTTGCGAAAGGGCGATCTCTTCCATCTTATGGGTGATGGCACGAGCCTCATCCACGATGGATGACAGGTGATGAACGTTTACGGCGTCGGCAGAATTCTTGCGTTCGAAAATTCCAAGTAACCAGTAGAGAAGAAGGATGAGAAGAAGACCGGCGCCAAGAATCTTGCCCTGTTTGCTACCGATGAATAGGACTGGATATGCGACACCGCTAATTTTACTTTCATAGACTCCAATGACATTGGCTTGCACTGTCCAGAACGGGTCTTTACCAGAGACATTGTCACCCTTGGTCTGGAACTGCAGGCCGTAAGAGCCCTTCTGCACTGTGACGATCCGGTGGACGTAACTTCCTGGGACGTGCCATAACTGTTGAACATTTGGTGACGTGCGAAACGCGATGATTTGACCCTTATGGAGATCTTTCACCTGGGCTTTCTTTAGGAATACAAGATCGCCGGTGTGCAAGAGTGGGTTCATCGAGGTTCCCTCGACCATCACCACTGGTGGATAGATCTGCCTAACCACGCTCAGTCCCACGTAGGAGGCAACCGCAGTCAAAGCGAGAGTTGGAATGAAACCCCACAATAATGCGGTGAAAAATCGAGGGATACGTCTACGCCTTGTAGATCCGTTTAAGAGTGGATCTACAGCGTGACTTTTTCGCCGCAATTTTTTCATAGCCACTTCGACCTAGAGGGTCCGCGCCCCGAGGTAAAATTGCAACCCCGTCAGGGAGCTCTGTTGCCCAGGAGCATTTGTGCCTGGTGTGTAGATCGAAGCAGTAACATAGAAAACATTCTGATTACTTAGGCTTAAACCAGTTGGAGCACACCAGGTCGTACCGGTCGAATTGCAAGTTGGTGCACCTGCTGGATCTCCCGCGTTTCCAGGCATCGCAAGGTAGCCAGTGAGCATTGTTGAGGTTATCGTGAGTGACCCACTGTAAGACGTCGGCGAACCAACAGCACTGGTGTTTGGTAGGACGCAAAGAACCACTGATGGGCTCACAGAAGTGTCGGTAATACTAAATGCCGCAGATACATCTCCGCTGCAGGCTCCCATATGAACTGGGTAGTCAAGTTCAAAACTGATCCAGGCATTTGGGTTCTTCAAGACCTTACCTGCATCCTGTGGATCTAGCCATGATGCATCGACTGCCAATTTCGACGCATATCCGGCCGCTACAGTCACTTTGCCTAGAAGGACACCGCTAGCTTTCTGGGCCCCCGGCGAGAGCGAGACAGCGGATGGATTCAATGCATCAAAGGATGAAAGATTTCCTGTGTTTGACATGCCGGAAGGAACGGGAGCCGATGCAAACGAGATGATTCCCGTGTTACTCAGCCAGAAAGTTGAAGTAGTAGCGCCAACAAGTACAAATGCTGCGGCCCCTAGGATGATTTTGCGTCGATTCATTCGAACATCCACTCCGAGTCTCATGATCTTAACTCGCGAGATGATCGTCTTCGGACTTCGCGAAAGACGAACATAAACCTAGGAAGTCCTCTGCGCTGTTATGTAGAGGGCTGGAGTGTTGGAAACACCGCTAGGGGTGGCCTGGTAAGGAAAGTACGAGCCGCCAGCGTCCAGGGTGATTTCATAATACTTATTGGTGCCGGTGGGCAACTTGAAGGTTTCATACCCAGAGTTATTGGTTAGGTACGTTGACCCTGAATCCACCTGGTTCGCGTCAAGGACAGGCGTTGCACCCCAGGTTACGCTTGCACTAGACGCAGCGGAGCCCGTTCCGGAATAGACACGGATTGGCAGAGCGTATGAGTTATACGTCTGAGACAATTCATGCATATTCGTGATGTAAATGGTTACAAGCAAATATGAAGATGACGTGGTGGTGGCATCAATGACTGCAACATCACCGGAGGTTGCAATCGTGCCAGCTACGTTGGTGACCACGGTCCCCCAACCCGGAGCCGTGGGCCTGCTGCTGACAGCCGGAGATGCAATGGTTGTCCCGTGCATCCATCCTGCAGTTGCATTGCCGGTAATCGCAACCGGCAGCCCACCATTAGCAGCAGTCGTGGCGTAATCCGCACTCCAAATAAGCGGGAGGTTGCTTCCCGCGATTGTGGCCGTTATCTGGGTTACGCCGGTGTCGGCGGTGAAGGAGACACCAAGAGAGGTGCCAAGGACGGCAAGGGCAGCAACTGAAACCACGAGAAATCGCTTCCTCATGCGC
The DNA here is from genome assembly GCA_035530875.1 of Candidatus Nanopelagicaceae bacterium. Lineage (GTDB taxonomy): Bacteria > Actinomycetota > Actinomycetes > Nanopelagicales > Nanopelagicaceae > JANXYY01. The sequence continues at coordinate 14,355 of DATKUB010000059.1, read as the reverse complement.
GCTAGCCCATTGCTGTGCTGCATATTCGCATTCGACATGTTTGCCGCCTCAACCTTTTCTTTCGTGTAGTTAATGGCTACACGTTTAGCAATTCCCTGGCAATCCACAGGTATTTATAGCCCAATAGAGAGGGATCGGCAAGAGACACGCCCCGAATGGGGGACACAATTTTCGGTCAGAATACCCTCAGACAGGGGACAGATCGCCAGTCCACATGGGGGGTGTAAAGAGCAAAGCCGGGGGAGGGGTGACAAATTACCTCAAAAGGGGCGAAATTCCCCAATGAACAGTGCGGTAGTTAGTTCGATCCCTTAGCGCAAGCCAGACCGCTTGAATTCAAGAGCGATTGAGTGTGACCTATCTCAACTCTCCAGCCGAGATTCGCTCAGGCACGGGACTCCATCTCTAGGGTCATAGCCAACTGACGCAGGGTTGATTTGGCGATGGTTCCTCCCAATTGCTCAACCAGGCTGCTTGGCGCTTGATGCCCTATGTAGGAGGGGGGTCGGAACCTGCCAAGAAGGCGGATATCTGTGCTATTTGCACCGACACTTCGAAATTCAAGCCGACCTTCAAACCGTGAAGTTGGTTCGGACAGTCCATTGGTCATCCAGGTGAGGTCAAAACTGCGACTCCTTGCATCCTCTGAAAGAATCCGCGCTGCGACCTCGACCGAGCGCGGTGACCAACTGTGCCCGCCTGGTTCAATGCTGGCACGAAGCAGCTCGGCAGCGTCGTATGAAGCCTTGATAAGCGTGCCAAGCCGAGGTTCAAGACGTTCGAGCCGCGACACAACCTCTGAGATTTCAACTTTTAGGGAGGCGGATTCGTCAATCGTCATGTTGGTCGTCAGCGCACGGTGTGTGTCCAATGGGATCGGGTGGTGCCCGCCAGCCAAGGCACTGTCGCCATTGGAAAGGGTCAAAAGAGTTGTCTGTTCCAGGGTTGCGCGAAGTACGGTTGTTGCATTCGTCCAGGTTTCATGAATGGGGCATACCGAATCCCAACGGCAAGGTCCATCACCAAGGACGCACCTTTCAGGTTTCAACGGACCTTCGCCGCACTCGACGAGCTCAAGAAGAGTTATGGATTCTGGGGAGCGAGTGAGGTGGTATCCGCCAGATTTGCCGGCACGCGATACAACTAGCTCTGAATGGACAAGTCTGGCCAGGATTTGCGATGCGAAGTTTCGGGGTAAGTCAGTATCCAAAACAATTTCGCGGATCTTGCGGTATTCGCCGCTCTCGTAGACACTAGCGAGCGAGAGCGCTGCCCGAATGACGTAGTCAGCTCGTTTTGACAACATCATATCCATGTGAATTAACGCTACCCGAGTGATATACATATACAAATTTTCTGCTGTTTTTCTTGTTGTGAATATCCAACCGTGATCCCTGCATAAATTAACTAGTCCGCTATTGCGTGGACGCCATTGCGCAAGAACTAATTTTTAGAGACTTACAAAACCAAAATGCATGACCGTCATTTGATGGCCATGCACCTGACCAACACCAACGGTTTCCCAACCCTTTTCCAGATACCATTGTTCCGCGGTGTCGGTCACTAGATGAAGATCTCGCACTTTGTTTTCTCTTGCGATCTCAATAACGCCCTCAACAAGTTCTCCGCCGATTCCGCGATTCCGGAACTCCTGGAGAACCAGAACATTCGCCAACCACGCCTCTTTGCCTTCCCATCCAGTGACTTCATCGTCTGGAATTATTGAGGCGATGCCGATGGCCTGTCCGTTTTCTATTGCTGCTACGTGAATGGGTATTCCGGCACCGTTGTCCTCTCGCAACTCGTTGATTGCCGAGGCTAGGTCCCAAGTTGGATACAAGTGGCCAAACTCAAAAATTAGTTGGGTAGCTAAAAACTGAACTGTTTCAGTGTCGAGTGATGCGGTGCGTTCTAAATCCATTGCCTGATCAGGGGGAGCTGCCAATCCAGCTTCCGCGGCCTGTCACTAGGTCGTAATCGACTAGGCAGGGGTTGCCGTTGTTGCCGCTAGTGATATCGCGGAAGGTGATGTTGTTGGCGTAAACGTAGGACGAATCAACGACTACCGCAGCATCCGCGGAGCGTGCCGCCCACATAGGCGCCGAGGCGCTTGTACCGCCAACTGCCCACCAACCCAACTGACCTTGGTATCGGACCGAATCGTAGACACTCACCCCAGAGGCGGGGTCGGCATCGAGAGAGACGTCGGGAGTTGCTCGTCTTCCCGCGCAGTTGACTTGGCCGTAAGTTGCGAAACTGGATTGGGCGTTCGTCGCGGTTTCATAGGCGCTGCAGCCACCTCCTGAACCACTCCAGCCTGTTTCGCTCACGAAAGTTCCGCCATTGAAGTTCAAAGTCGTTCCACCCACGGAAATAACATTGGGCGAACTGGATGGATACTGAGCAGGCGCTCCGTTGTCTCCGGAAGAGACGAAGAAACTCACATTGGGCTGAACGAAGTGTGAATCGTAGGAGGACTCTCCTGAGAACTCAGCCGCACCCCAACTATTTGATACGTAGTCAGCGTGAGATTTCGCGTAATCTTCCGCTGCCATGAGATTGGTGAAACTAGGAGAACTTGCTTCGACCAACAAGATCTTGGCTCCGGGAGCGATGGCGTGAGCCCACTGTACGTCGAGACTGATCTCCAGCGACCAACCTGAGTCGTTTTTGGGATACTTGGTACCGCCCGTCTGATTGACTTTGGCGAAGCAGCCGTTGGCCGTTGTGCATGAAGGCAAGACATAGGTTGTGCTGAAGGTGCCAAGATCGGATTCCGCATTGGGGTCGTTGTAAGCATCAACAATCGCAATTGTCTTGCCCGCGCCAGCCGTCAAGCTCGTTGAGAACCCATAGACCCCCTGAATGACCGATGGGGCCAGGCCTGTGGGCGTCGCGGACGCGTTCGGTCGAACATGAATGGGGTTGTGCGCATAGTGCTCCGCAGGCGCACCCGCTTGTGCTCCCCCCGCAATTCCGACCAGGCTTGAAAGCATGAGTGAAACAGCAACTCCGCTTCGGCGACGCAGATTCCTCATGATTACTCCTATCGGGTGGGGACGGGCGGCTGACAAGTTGACTGCACTCTATGTGACCTGGAATGTATAGGTTAGTCCGCAATAACGGGGACGTCATGGGTCTTTGGATTAGGGAAGTCAGGACGTAACAAAGAACTGATTTTATGAGTGGGCGGTACTGGGATTGAACCAGTGACCTCTTCCGTGTCAGGGAAGCGCTCTCCCGCTGAGCTAACCGCCCGGGATAAGGCTCGGCAAGATTATCGGCTTCGGGTGCGCCTGGCCAAATGCGTCCACTCAACCGGTCAAGAGTGGATAGGCTCGCCGGGTGATTGCAGGCGTTGGCACCGCGATAAATGCGGGCGCTGTTCTTATCGGCACCACAGTTGGAGTTGTCTTCGGCGGACGTATGTCCGATGGGACCCGTCGGACCGTGACGGATGGGCTTGGTTTGGTCGTCGGCGTTGCCGCCGTAGCGAGCACTATCTCAATTGCAGATCCTTCGCTAACTTCAGCCGTCGGAAAAGGCTGGCCGACGCTGATCGTGCTCCTTGCTCTAGTAATTGGTGGAGTTATCGGTTCCGCCCTCAAGATCGAGCGCCGACTTCAGTTGCTAGGCGAATCGCTTCAGCGACGATTTGCAAAAGAAGGCGAATCAACCTTCGTCGAAGGATTCGTTGTGGCGTCTCTTGTCTTCTGCGTTGGTCCGCTAGCAATTCTTGGGAGCATCAGCGATGGTTTGGGCGCTGGCATTGATCAACTTGTTTTGAAGAGCACCTTAGATCTCATCGCATCAGTGGCGTTTGCTTCGGCCTTGGGTTGGGGCGTTGGGCTATCCGTGTTCTCCATCATGATTTATCAAGGCGCTTGGACGCTAGTTGGCGTTTTTGCCGGAAATATAATGAGTGATTACGCGATTGCCGCAATGACAGCAACGGGCGGGCTATTGATTATGGCCATTGCATTGCGATTGCTTCGCATTAGAGAGATAGCGATTGGCGATCTACTTCCGGCGATCATTGTGGCGCCCTTGCTTGCGACCTTGATCGCTTCTTTTCGCGGCTGAACGTCCTAGTTTGTGAGTTCGTCGAGAAGACCTTTGTGCGAATGTACGAAATTGTCACCTCTTTCGTTGCTTTGAGGTGATTGTGACGCCCAACCGAATCCACCATCCTGAACGGAACCTTGGGGCCAATTTGAAGGAGTAGTTCGTGATCAAACGTTCACTGCCGGCTCGTGCGCAAGTGGTAGTCGTGGGAGGCGGAGTAGTTGGCGCGAGTACCGCGTACCACTTGGCCAAACGCGGCTGGACGGATGTGGTCTTGCTTGAGCAGAACACGCTCACTTCTGGGACGACTTGGCATGCGGCAGGGCTCATCACACAAGCCCGCGCAACTGACGGCACACGTCAAGTCGTGCAGCGTAGCCTCGAAATTTTCCGATCCCTTGAGGCTGACACGGGGTTTTCGACCGGTTTTGTAAAAACCGGCACCATCAATCTTGCCGCAAGCCCAGATCGATGGCTCGAACTCAAGCATCAAGCAAGTTCGGTGCGCTCAAGCGGCGTAGAGGTGGAACTACTTGATGTCGACCAGATTCTGGATCGGCATCCTTTGCTAAATCCAGATGGCATTCTCGGCGGCCTCTACTTCCCTGAAGACGGACGCGGAAGTGCGACCGACACAACGATCTCGCTTGCTCGCGGGGCAACTCAGCGTGGTGCCCAAATTTTTGAACACACAGCTGTTACGGGAGTTCTGACCCGTGAGGGTCGGGTGACGGGAGTTTCCACTTCTCAGGGGGATATAGAAGCTGAATTTGTCGTAAACGCCACAGGTATGTGGGGTCGTGAGTTTGGGCAGAAATCGGTTGTCAATATCCCTTTGCAGGCTCTCGCGCATTACTACGTTGTGACCGAAGCCATCCCAGATCTGCCGCGCGGCCTTCCGACCTTGAAGAGCGGTGATGATTATTCCTATGTTAAAGACGAGGCAGGCGCTCTTATGGTCGGCTTCTTTGAACCTGGCAGTTACCCATGGGCGTCGAGGGGCATCCCAGCCAACAGCGCCTTTACCCACTTGGAAGAGGACTGGGACCATCTTGGTCCCTTCTACGAGCGCATGATGAAGCGGATCCCGATCTTGGCCGATGCAGGGGTACGACTGCACTTCTGTGGACCTGAGAGTTTCACCCCTGATGGGCAGTATCACCTTGGTGAGGCGCCTAACCTTCGAAACTACTTCGTCGCGGCGGGGTTCAACTCTGTTGGTTTTCTCAGCGGGCCAGGTGCTGGATCAGTACTTGCCGATTGGATAATCGACGGAAGGTCTCCTATCGACCTTCCGGAAGCGGACCCTGCCCGGGTCCAGGCACATGAAACCAACCGTAGATTTCTTGAGCAGCGGGTGGTGGAAACCCTTGATGATTCATATGAAATCCACTGGCCATTTCAGCAAAGAGTTAGCGCTCGTGGTCTAAGGCGCAGTCCTCTTTATGAACGTACAAGTGCGGCGGGTGCAGTTTTCGGCGAACTCGTCGGGTGGGAACGACCAAACTGGTATGCGCCGACCGGGGTCGATCGCAAGTATGAGTACTCATTCGGGCGGCAGAATTGGTTCGAGCAGTCGGCCGCCGAGCACATGGCCGTGCGGGAAGGCGTTGGCCTTTTCGACACCTCGTCCTTCGGGAAAATATTAGTTCAAGGCCGGGATGCAATGAAACTCCTTCAGCGACTGAGCACCAACGACATAGACATTAACTCGGGTCGCATCGTCTACACCCAGTGGCTAAATTCGCACGGCGGCATTGAGGCAGATGTAACCGTCACACGCACGGACCAGGAAAGTTTTCTAGTTCTCTCCGGGCCAACGACGGTAGGCAAAGATCTGGCGTGGCTAAAGAAGAACATAGCTCGCGACGAGTTTGTGACAGTTGCAGACATCACTAACAGCATGGCCATGCTTGCGCTCATGGGACCCGGCTCGCGGCGCCTCTTGCAATCTCTCACCGATGCAGATTTGTCTAACGAGGCGTTTCCGTTTGGTATGTCTCGAGAAATCGATCTGGGACTCGGATACGTGCGAGCCACCCGTATAACTTACGTAGGTGAGTTGGGTTGGGAACTATTAGTTCCCGCAGACATCGCTGTACATATCTATGACACGGTCAGCGAAGCAGGTCGCGACATAGACCTTCGCCACGCGGGCTATCACGCCCTAAATTCACTTCGTTTAGAGAAGGCATATCGGAGTTGGGGTCACGATATTTCCTCCCACGACACGCCTCTCGAAGCAGGATTAGGCTTCACGGTCAAATGGGACAAGCCAGGTGGGTTCATTGGCCGCGAGGCGTTGCTGGAACAACGGGAACGTGGAATCCGACGTCGTCTTATCCAGTTCTTACTAAAGGATCCTGAGCCGATGCTTACGCACGACGAACCGATCTTTAAAGATGGTGAACTTGTGGGGCGCATTGCGTCGGCACAGTATGGGCATTCATTGGGAGGGGCAGTTGCGCTTGGCTGGGTGATTGCACCCATTGAGAATCCAGACCGTTCGTGGTTTGAAAGCGGTCAATACGAAATTGAAGTCGCAGACCAACGCGTACCAGCGTTCGCTTCATTGCGTCCGATGTATGACGCGAAGTCTGAAAGACCGAAAGGCTGAGACTCACCTAAGGGTTTCGCTTCATCAAACGCTGTTGCCACAAAGACTCAGCACCTCCGCTAGTTAAACAGCAGAGATGCTGAGTCTTCCTTATGGCTTCGATTGCTATGCGATGGGCGCCGCTATCGCATCGAGATCACGGTCAGCTACCTCAATGTTGGCCGCTTCAGCGCTCACGTCAAGATTGCGACAGAACACCCAGTACAGGATTGCTGCGACGGGGATTCCAACAAAGAAGGCAAAATCGACGCCGCCCAGGGCGGTTGCTACGAACCCTTGGAAGAACGTCAGATACATGAAAGGGATCATCGCGGCAAATGCGATCCAATACGCGGCTAGCCCACGCCAGTTCCACAGCCCATACATACCCTTGGGATTGAAGATCTCCTTGATTGAGTAACGGCCTTTCCGGACAATGAAATAGTCGGTCAGATTTATGGCAGTCCATGGAGCCATTAGGTAAGCCAGAACGGCAAGAATCGTATAAAAGGTAGTGTTGAGGAAGTTTGCGGGCAGGATAGCTCCGACAATCGTGGCAGTAACTCCAATGAGCATGATCGTCTTGACCCGAATGGATCGCGTTGGAAGCGTGGGCCGGAGGCTGTCAGCAGCCGTGATTAGTGTCAAGGAGCCGCCATAGATGCACATGGCGTTGAACACCAGTAGGGCGATTCCGCCAAGGATGAGCAGGGCCGTACCTAGTCCGTTGAAGACAAGGTTTCCTGATTTTGCCAGACCTAAAATGAGCGCATCTTTAGGGAAGAGCGCCATGCAGATGGCTCCTAAGGCCTCCATCGCGAAGACTCCCAAGCCAGCACCGAATGCGGTCATCGCGATGATCGAGCGATGGCTAGTGGTAGCTGGCATATAGCGCGAGTAGTCAGAGACGAAGAAGGCCCAGGACAACTGGTAGGAGAGAGCAGCAGACAAGACCATCAGAAACGGGGTGAATTTGAAGGTCCCCGAAAGAGCCATTGCTCCTGCCGGGATCTTGCCTCCAGCGATAATGCCAATCGTGAAAATGATCAATACGGCGACAAGCGCAATCGTTGTGTATCGCTGTCCGATGTGCAGCCAGTCATATCCGTAAATGGCGATCACGAGGCCAACGACGCCAAGAATCAGCACCCATATCTGCGCCGATCCGAGTCCTAGTTGCTCGGCAGTGGCGCCGAGCAGGTTCGTGTTGAGCACTACGTAACCCCAATAGACCAGAATCGCTACGACCCAGATGAACAGCGCTCCATAGCGTCCGAACTGCGGACGGGTCTGCACCATCTGAGGCAGTCCCAAATGTGGTCCTTGACTGGCGTGGGCGGCAACGGGAATGGTGCCAAGTACGGTGCCGACGATCAGACCGACCAAAGTCCAAAGTAAGTTTAGTCCGAGGGTAATACCGATCGCACCTGTAGCCAGGCTAAGCAACTGAGCGCCCCCAGCGAACCAAATTGTGGCCTGGTCGCCTAGCCGTCCGTGGCGTTCTTTCAAGGGGACATAGTCGATGGACCGCGTTTCAACCCGTACATTCACGAGATTTCTCGACGGTTCTTTGACGCGTTGGGATGCGAAATTGCTTGACATGGGGCTCCTTCGTCTCAGGACGGGCATCTTGCGCGAGCGCTTTGCTGAAGGTTAGAAAAGGGGGACACACATCACCATTGATCAACTGAATGAGACAGACCCAACTCCTCGTACGATCGCATATACACGGACAAAACGGGCCTGGTGAGCTCGGTCGAAGTCGAGGGCAGTGGCGCACTACGTTCTCAGAGACTGCCAAGTTCTAAGGGCGAGATATAGATCTGTCTGATCCGCGATGTCGCGCAGTTTCCGACCAGTAAGTTGCTCAATTTTCCGTATTCGGTACACAAGTGTCTGTTTGTGGATGCCTAATCGGTCGGCACCGTCCTGCCAGGATCGATTCGTCTCAAAGTAAGTCTCAAGTGAGTGCATAAGCTCGGAGTCATTCTTGATGTCGTATGCAAGTACGGGACCGAGTACGTTGGCCACCGCCGCTTCACCCTCCGCCACAGTTCGTGGGAAAAACATGGCTGACTGTTCGCTGTAAATACTGACTGATCTACGGTCCGATCTGGCCGCTTCGGTGGCCCATCGCGCTTCTCGCACGGCATCGGAGATGAGTCCGATTCTATGGATTGGCTGACTGATCCCGGCTCTGACCTTTGGGTCTGATGCAAAGGCGAAGATGGCTGAGTCGACCAGTCCATCTGGCAAGAGGGCGAGTAATTCAGATCGGCTTGCCATCAGGATATGCGGCACCTTGAGGTTGCTAAGCCGCAATTGCAGTTCATCGGGGTTGATCGTGACTTCCTCACCAAAGCAGATGACGCGCCATGGTCGTTCTCCCAGCCCCACGGCCGCTAATTGGTTGTAAGCCGTTTCAAGGTCAATCGAACCTTCCAGCAATTGGCGGAATAGTCGGCTACCGTTCTCTCTGCGACGCAAGGCGCGGGCAGCCCTACGTTCCACCTCCAAGCCCGCGATCACCGCGACATGTTGGAGGACTATTAGTTCTAGTGGCTCGTTCTGCTGCACGGGTTCAGCCAGCAACACCGCGCGGTCGCCCTCAATGGGCAGTACGAGAATAGTTTCACCAGAAACGCTCAGTCGCATGAAAGCGGGCAGCGGCATCCCCGTTGAGCGCAACATCTCCTTCAAGGACTTCTGTATCTCTGCACTTCCTTCTCGGGGTGAATGTAGTAGTGGCTCGCGGCTCTGGACATCAAGAACTCGAAGATGCATGCCGAGTTCGGCCCCAAGTTCCTCTAATAGCGTGTGGCTTCGAGACCCAACGAGATGGGCGCGACGGACCACGTCGTAGATGCGAAGTATTTTTCCAAGGCTCGCACTTGCCTTATGGCTATTGCTGTCCGCGACGGTCCGGGAAACCGTCACGAAGGGCACCTTGTACGCCGTCTCCAACACCGGAAATGACAGAACATCGGCTTCCAAAATTGCCTCTGGCGTTAGCGGGGCCGCGTGTAGCCCCTCAGCGAGGGCAAGACCAGAAAGGCTGGCCTGCGCCAGTTTCCGCAGAAAATTTACCTGACCAGGTGCATCAGCCGGAAAGTTGTAACCGTCGGCTAGGAGCAATTCGCCGGCGCCTAACCAGTTCCAGGGTTCTGGCAACTCGCAGGTATGTGCCCAAACGACAGGTCTGTTTCCGCCACTATGGCCAGCAAGATATCGGGTCTGCAGAAACGACATTTCGGTCAATTGCTGGATAGTGAGGCCCACTTCGTCACTATCTCAGCAGCGGCAAGGTAGTGCAAGAAGAGGTGACCGAGCCTAATTCTCAGCGTAGTTTCCAGGCTTCATCATCTGAGTAGGGAAACCACCAGAAGTCTTGGGCGTTCGCTGATGGATCCACCATGACCAGTTTTGTGTGCCGGAACGTGTCTAGCCCTTCAGCGCCCAATTGGCGACCGATACCCGACATCTTGCGACCGCCGAAGGGACCGGCATCGTTATCGAGGATGGGTGCATTGATCCAAACCATTCCAGACTCGATTTCATTTGTCGCGCGGTAGATCTCCGTTGAATCCGTCGTATAAACCGTGGCACCAAGACCGAATTCGGACGCGTTGGTTAGACGCAAAGCTTCGTCAAAACTTTCCACTCGACACAGTGGGGCGAGCGGACCGAAGATCTCGCCATGAAGTACATCCATATCAGAAGTCACGTTGATCAGAACCGTTGGGTCTACGAAATACCCATTCTTGTATTCCTCGGAGAGATTGATTGGACGGCTCCCGCCAAATGCGACTGCTGCACCTTGCTCAAGCGCACGTGCTAGAACCCTCTCGTAGCGGTCGCGTTCGCCGGCATGCTCCATGGGTCCGAGATCAACTCGATCTAGGCCATTGCCGATGCGGAGCTTCGCGGCTTCGGCGACGAGCAGCGCAGCGAACTCGTCATAGATGTCGGTGTGTACGTAAAAGCGTTCAGCGGATGTACAGACCTGGCCGCAGTTGAGAAACGCCCCAAAGGCGGCGGCACGGGCAGCAGTTTTCAAAGGAGCAGACGGCATCACGATGAATGCATCATTCCCGGATGCTTCGATGAGATGAGGTTTAAACCGTTCCGCACAGGCGCGGGCGATTACCTGTCCGGTTGGAACGCTGCCGGTGAAACCGATCATGTGTGTATTGCGGTGTGCGACCAAATGTTTGCCGACGTCTCCACCACCGGTTACGCACTGCACCAACCCTGCGGGCAGGCTGGCAAAGACTTCCATGAACTTGAGAGTGGTCAGCGACGCGAACACCGACGGTTTTACGATCACGGCATTGCCGGCCGCTAACGCCGCCGCAGCCTCCCAGACGAATAAGACGATAGGGAAGTTGGCCGGCAAGATGATTACCACCACACCCATAGGCTCTTTGAGTGTGTAGTGCATTTGCCCGACGACAGAATTGCCTAACACTGAACCAATCGAGTGTCGACCAAGTTCGGCGTAGTAGTCCGTAGCTGTTACCGACCAAGCCAATTCGTCTGCGCTCTCTTTATAGGGCTTGCCCGTCTCCCGCGTTAGTAGTTCGGCCACATCCTGACTGAGATTTCTGATGGACGCAGCTACTTCATGCAGTTTTTCGGCTCGATAGAGGCCGCTCTCTGCCCACCATGTCTTCTGTGCCAAGTTCGCAGCCGCGATGACATCATCAAGCTCCTCGAGAGTGAGATCGGCGATCTGACCGATTTCCCGCGCGGTTGATGGATCTGAAACTATGGTCCGCGAAGTGCTTGAACTCGCTTGGAATTTCCCCTCACTGTAGTAAAGGCCGCTCAGTCGCGTGAATTCGTTGGCTGCATCCATGTTGCTGGCTCCGAAGGCTCGTTTTGTTGTTTTCCGGAAATCTATTGCGACCGGGACACGGGCTGAATTCGTACTTCAGCCAATACGAGTTGGGTGGTTCATACGCGGACACAAAGGGAGACCCTGGATTCGCACCAGACTTGGTCCTACAAGATGAGGCGAGCCGCCGCTCACGGATAAGACGTGGAGGTGGAAGCGGGATTCAAAACCATTCGAACAAGGTTCGAAGATTATTGAAAAGTGTCGCCCAGGCACGGGCGCACCTAGGGACCCAAGAGGGCTCGTTTCGTACGCGGGCCTCCATGAGCAACTGGATCGCTTTCACCTCAATCATCACGTGAGGCGTTGTTGGAATAACTGGAACGACCTCTTCTATTCTGCTTCGAAGAGAAGATCGCGCACATGAACTACAACTGAAGGTAAATGAGAGCGAATACCGGCGAGCGGAGACCCCTATTCGCGAGATAGTGGACGCCACTCCCTTGAAGGGGCACGAGCGCAGGATTCTCACTGTCGACGGCGTTCTAAGGCGAGAATCCCAGACATCGCCCTCGATTCTGCAACCGCCGGCAGGGCCGAAATGGCTACCGCCTCGAACTTGAGAGCGAGCCTTGCTATCTGGCTAGGATCGCGGTTGAGTGGTCGGAACCGATGAAGGATCTTGCGACGTTTCGAAAACGGCTAGGCACTTGAAGCCGTTGCCCTTCCATAGGATGCTGTGAATGAGGTGCTGATATGTGCGAGCACGATTTTCAACTAGGCGATAACGGAGAAGTTAGGTGCACCAAGTGTTTAGGGCGCGACGACGAAATGGAGTTACCAAACCCAGAGAACTCAGGCGAAGTGAACGTCCCATTTAATCCTGACTTTTGGGCGAGCCAAGTAAGTTTCGAGGAGTAATGGTGCGTAAGCGATCACTCACTAGTCAGTTGTACCGTCTCGCCCGAGCGTCCAATAACCTCAGCGCCGCGAGCAAGGGGCCTGGCTCCTATGCCAAGCGGGTCGTGCGCCGGAAGATCTACGGCAAAGAAATGAGTCTCACTCGCAAATTGCTCAAAGGGTTTGGACTCAGTAAGTAGTTCTCAGAACGCGTCAAGTTCCTCCACCCGAGCCGGACTGCCGTCGATGCGCTCGACACGGTCCTTTCACGGGAGGCGAGCCGCCGCTCACGGATAAGAAATGGAGGTGGAAACGGGATTTGAACCCGTGTACACGGCTTTGCAGGCCGTTGCCTCGCCTCTCGGCCATTCCACCAAGCGAGCGCAGACGAACAACTATGACTTAACACTTATGAACGCCAACTGCGGGCCTGACGATACACGACATACCCAGCCAAACTTCACCTCAGATGCGCGATAGACCTCAATGACAGGTCAAAATCGACGCTGGCCTAGTGTACTAACGACTCGACGCTATGGTCAGGGGAGTGGTGCAAGGCTAGTCGCCCGCGCGCCCTGATCAGTGAGGAGGTGCAGGCGGATGCCAGCTGCTGAGGATCACTGTCCGGTCGACTCGGGTATACCCGAGTGCGGGACGGGACCAGTGGGACGCCTGCGTTTCGTCGTTTCTGAGTTGCGGGATGTCTGGCGTGAGTTGCGCACTCACGCGCACCGTGAACCCCGATCGGGAGACGCTACGGCGCACGACGACGGGTCGGAGTCAGGCGAGCGGGGGAGCGAGTGGATGGACGACGCGTCGTGACAAACGCTTTGCTGACTTGATCGATTAGGGTTCTCTTGTGCCCGGCATCACGTTGGTCAGTGCCGACACGATCGCGACGGCCATGCAGCCGCCACGCTTGCGGATCTACGCGTCCAGGGAAGACAGTTACTGACGAATTCACTCGACGCATTGTGCTGCTTCATCGCTGGCCCAGCGAATGCGCGCAGCGGCGGTCATCCATCACCAAGCCAACTAGCACATGCTGGGGTGTGTCAATAACCCTTGACGTGATCTGGCCGAAGTTCCGACTTTGGTAATTCATACCCAAGTAAGCACGACCTTCTACTGGGTGTTCCAAGACTCATCGCAGCGCTGCGATCAATCGTTCCTGCTCTTCTTTGAGCCACTGTCCATCCCGCTCAATTCGTAGGAGACCGCCTCCATTTACCCAACGCTCATACTCATCGACGCCACGCTCGGTTACCACTCGGATGGCATTCTGCGCTCCGGCCTCATGACTACTTCTGAGCAACTCACCCGTCTCAATGCGCTGTGAATGCGATGCCCCATAACCACCTAACAGCCACCGGGCTCGCGCCAAGAAATCCAAAGTTTCTTCACCTGGACGCAGATTTTCAGGGTGTCGCAAAGGCGACCAGAAGCGAAGCGCAGTCGCCAGATCCCATGCGCGTCGACCAGTAGCGGCGTATTCCCAATCGATGAGGGCAACAGCGATCCCTTCGCGAAAAACGATATTCCCAGGAGTCGGATCGTTATGACAGATGACTTCTGCGCGACCGGAAGGGTCAGATAAGCCCGACGAAGACTCCGAAAGGCTAGATGCAATCGACTCGGTGGCGTCGTGCAGACGTCTCAGCAAGAGACCAACACTTTCCAAAACGGCACGCCCGTTTGCTCCTCGGTCACCTAGTAGTTCAAGTGCTTCCCCCTCGACCCACTCAATGAGAAGACGACCTTCGCCATCACGACCAAGCGGGAAAGGTGCGCCATCGAAAATAGGCGCTACCGCCGTTAACACTCTCTCCGTCGCTTGATCCTCGCCTAGAGGCCGAACGACAGCATCGCCACGACGAAGCAGGCGGCCACGGTTAGTCCGTCCGCTACTGATTGGTATATCGCTATCCATACCCCGTTGACTTTACTGGCCATGACA
>DATKUB010000058.1:0-14379 GCA_035530875.1 Candidatus Nanopelagicaceae bacterium | reverse complement strand
TCAGCAACGGCCACAATTGTTGCCTCAGCCATCGGAGCCGGCCACACCACCGACGACTTTGCCACCCTCCTCCTAGAACAAGCCCGCAGAGCCGGCGTTACCCTGGTTTCAGAGAACGCAAAAGTATTAAGCGGATTAGAGATAACACAATGACAAATAAAAAAATGGCTACTACCGGGCCACTGCCAGCTCCTGGCCACATGGGTGTCGATTACGAATCGAGAGTCAATTTTGATCGGCTCCGTAATTACCGCATAACAAGAGCTAAAGCAGCACTCGATGCAAGCGAGTGCGGGGCATTTCTGCTCTTTGACTTTTATAACATTCGCTACACCACGCAGACTTGGATCGGTGGGGCGCTCGGGGACAAAATGACTCGTTATGCCCTTCTTACCCGCAGTGGTGAGCCGATGCTCTGGGACTTCGGCTCGGCGGTACGTCACCACAAGTTGTATTCACCTTGGCTGGAAGTTGAGAACAACCGGCCAGGAATGCTTGGCATGCGCGGCGCAGTAGCTCCCGCTGCGGGCTTGATGGTTTCGGCGGTTAATGAAATTAAGGCACTGCTGATTGACGCCGGTGTTGCAGATCTTCCAGTTGGGGTCGACATTGTTGAACCGCCATTCCTTTTCGAAATGCAACGACAGGGTCTAAAAGTCGTCGACGCCCAACAGCACATGCTCGATGCCCGTGTGATCAAATCGATGGATGAAATCATGCTGCTCAACCAAGCGGCAGCCATGGTCGACGGGGTCTACCAAGACATCGCCGAAGCACTAAAGCCTGGTGTTCGCGAAAACGAGATCGTTGCTCTTGCCAATAAGCGACTTTATGAAATGGGTTCCGATCAAGTCGAAGCAGTTAACGCAATTTCCGGCGATAGGTGCAACCCGCACCCACACAACTTCACCGATCGGATCATCCGCCCGGGTGATCAAGCTTTCTTTGACATCATCCATTCGTTCAATGGTTACCGTACTTGCTACTACCGCACCTTCTCGGTCGGCAGTGCCACCGAAAGCCAGCGTGACGCCTACACCAAGGCGCGAGACTGGATGGATGTTGCAATTCAGGCGGTGCGGCCAGGCGTCGGTACCGACGAAATCGCCAGCGTCTGGCCCAAGGCCACCGACTTCGGATTTGAAAGTGAGTTAGCCGCATTTGGACTTCAATTTGGGCACGGTCTCGGCCTTGGACTGCACGAAAGACCGATCATTTCAAGACTAAACAGCCTGGAAAACCCAATCGAAATCAAAGCGGGAATGGTCTTCGCACTCGAAACCTACTGTCCAGCTAGCGATGGGTTTTCGGCAGCCAGAATTGAAGAGGAAGTTGTCGTCACTGAGACCGGAACTCATATCCTGACCAAGTTCCCTGCCCAAGAACTTTTTATCGCCAACGAGTACTAAACGCCGATGGAACTTCGGATCGGCACCTTCACTAAATCGCTTCTGATCGACATTGCACGATCAACAGGTAAATTGGAGCGCGCCGGAATCGAAGTCGCGGAGACCTCGGTCGCCTCTTCGCCAGCTCAATTTGCTGCGCTCGAGTCTGATGAGTTCGATCTGGTAATAACCAGTCCAGACAATGCCATCGCCTACCGTTTCTTGGAAAAAAATCCACTCAATCGCAATATCTCGGTCCAGATTCTCGCTGCGATCGACCGCGGCCTTGGGCTATCACTCGCACTTGGTCCGCAGGTTCTTGACATCGAAGCGGTGCGAGGTCGAGTTGTTGGTGTTGACGTTCCAAATTCAGGTTTTGCCTTTCTTGCCTACGCCTTGCTTGACCGAGCTGGAATTCACCCCGGAGATTACGACGTGACCGCACTCGGGTCGACTCCGCGTCGAACGTCAGCGCTTATTTCGGGCAAATGCGCGGCTACAGTTCTCAACGCCGGTAATGAACTAAGGGCCGAAGGTGCAGGTTGCAAAATCATAAGCAGGGCAACTGAACTGGGGCCCTACTTGGGCACGGTACTTGTGGCGATGGAGACCAATGATCCAGCGAGGCAGGCCAGTTTCCTTAACTTTGCGCAGGTACTTTTGGAAACTTCTCGAGAAATCGTTGGCGGAAATTTAGAAGCTGAAGTCATAGCGGCGGCCGGATCACTACTTGATCTTTCGGAGAGTGAGGCGCGCGATCACTACAAGTGCTTGCTTGATTCCAAAGAGGGTCTGATCACCGATGGCAAAGTCGACCGCGCGGCTATCTCGACGCTAATCCAACTCAGAGCCGAATACCTGCCTTGCGCAGAACTTGATTCAATCCAAGATTCGATTGATGAACTCGTGATCGATGACGCTCTCGGATAAACCCAATCTCGCCATTAGGCGACGTCTGCAACTAACCAGTTTTGTCACCACATTTGATCGCTTCACGATGCCCCCAATGCTCATCGCCATATCCCATGGATTGCACGTCCCGTTCTTGCAAGTAGCTGGCGCGGCTAGCGCCTACTTTCTAATTTACGGCTTGATGCAGCCAATCTGGGGGATCGCTTCCAACCGAATTGGACTCGCGGCCACAATCCGATGGTGCACTCTGGTGGGTTCCATTGTGACGATTTCAGGGGGCCTATCCCGAAATATCACAATGTTGGTACTTGCTCGCGTTATATCGGGTGTCTGCTTTAGTGCAACCTTTCCAGCGGCGCTAATTTACGTCGGCGAAACCGCCACCACGCGCCTGCGCCATCAGGAAGTGACCCACCTGATGACCGGAGTCGCCCTCGGCACCGGGCTTTCCACCGCAATTTCAGGCGCCTTAACCGCTTTTGCAGGTTGGAGATGGGGCTTCTTTTTTGCCGGAACGGTCGGAGCCGTTTCGGCGATATATATCTGGCGCCTAGCCGAACTTCCCCGCGTCCCATTTCGCGAGCCGATCATCGCACCCGTGCTCAGCAGCCTTAGAAATCGTTCGGTTCTCCTGCTTCTCGCCTTAGCCCTCATTGAGGGCGCTGCCATTTTGGGTGCGCTTACCTTCATTCCCTCTGCCGTGGAAACTACCGGCCGAAATGCCGCGGTATCGGCTGGCGTGACCGCCACTTACGGGGCTGCAGTATTGGTCGGTTCTGGCGCTGTTGGCCGGTTCGCTCAACGGTTTTCAAGAGCGATGTTTATTTTCTGGGGAGCACTGCTAGGTGCAACGGCTTGTGCGCTAATAGCGCTCACCCGAAACCTTTCAATTGTTGTGTTCGCTTGCGCCTTGTTGGGCTTGTCCTGGTCGTCGATGCATTCCTCGCTACAGACTTGGGCTACAGAAGTACTACCAGCCAAACGAGCGGTCGTGGTCTCATTTTTTGCCGGCTCCCTCTTCGCTGGTAGCGCCTTGGCGGCAGCAGTTGGCGGCCCGCTGGCCCAGCATCATGCCTATGGCGCCCTCTTTATCCGGGGTACTGCACTTCTGCTAGTCGTCGGAATTGTCGGATCTGTTGCAAGGACCCGTTGGGAGCGTCGAGAATGAACGCAATGAATAGTCCGCTATTTACCGAAGCCATTCCGGGTTCAACCCGCCCGGTTAACTACTTTCTTGCCCCAACGATGGATGGCCTTTATACGCCGTACGCACTCAGGACACCCGCTGATTCTGGCGTTTTCCCATTCATTTTCCTTGCCTATGGAAACGGTGGCGGGGGAATCGATTGGCTTCGCGGACGGATCCAAACCCACGCATACATTATGGAACGGCTCCTCACTGCCGGTTATGCCTGCGCTTGGGGGCGGTACCGATCTGAGGTGGAACTCGGCTTTCACCATGGTGGCAAGTTGATTACCGATCGTCGCCAAGGGATGGACCTGCTGAATCGAGCTCCATTGGAGTTCGAAGACGAGGTTTCCATCATTGAACATGTGCGAAATCACCCAAACGTCGATGGGAAGCGGATCGGCCACATCGGAGTTAGCCATGCCGGTGAAATGCTTTTTAAGATCGCTTCTCACTACCCTGGCGTAATTCAAGCCGGAGTCGCCTGTGAACCGGCGAACCATGAGTTCTTGGATCTAACTCCGGACAACACTGCTTTCGTCAACCCAGAAACGCATCTACGCAACATTGAAGAAATGCAGATGCGCGCGGTTGACTCAGTCCGCGCCCGAGTCAATGAATCAGTTGCCCTTGACCGCATTTCGGGAATCAACATACCCATCTTGGTCATGGGCAGAGACGACGATCATTTGCAGGGAATCTTCCGGTTGAGTTATGACCTTCTGGCGGAGAGCGGAAAAGACGCCGAATGGATCTCTTGGGATCACCCGCTCCACGGCTACATCTTTCCGGTGACCGATGAGCATGGCGTCGTCTTGGTCGATGATGTTCAGGAATCGGCGATCGACGGGCTGATCGCGTATCTCGATCGCTATCTCAAACCATTTGCTTTGGGGGCAACGCCTAATGATGGAGGAATGAAATGAACGAGAAGCCCGCACAACGAATCAGTTTCGTCCCGCTCGAGCTATTGGACGAACGGATGCAAGAGGAACTGCATCGATGTGCGCGTGAGGGCACCCCTCGCCCAGAGAGTTCTGCCATTCGTGCGCATGCGCCAAATGCTTTCTGGGCTTTTGCCGATTCGTGGCAGGCGATTTTTTATCATGGCGTCTGCGACCACTCGATCAAAGAACTCTGCCGCGTTTACATTTCGCGCACCGTAAAGTGCGATTTCTGTGGCAATCAGAGATCGCCGCAGGCTTCTACAGCTGGACTTTTGGAGCAGCAGTACGACGACTTGCTCAACTTTGAATCGTCGGCACTCTATGACGAAAAACAGAAGGCGGCTCTTGCCTACACTGAAGCCATCGCTTGGCGACTGGATACTGACGATGCTTTCTGGGAAAGACTGCGCGAGCATTTCTCCGAGCCCGAGTTGGTGGAACTTGGCTGTTTTGTCGCTCTCACTTACGGTCAGCAGAGTTGGATCAGGCTGCTTAACCTCAACCACCATCAGTACCTGGCCGGAACTAATGCCTCACTCGCGCCCGGACATGAAATGTCTACCGGGGGCTGAGTGTGAGTGAATTCAACCTCACAGTTAATGGGGTAACGCATAGCGTCGATGTGCCAGAAGGTACTTCGCTACTCGAGGTACTCAGAAACGATCTGGATCTGAAGTCGGTGAAATTTGGTTGTGGAACTGGGCTATGCGGTGCCTGTGTCATCTGGATTAACGGCCATCCGACGCCCTCGTGTGAGACGCCGATTGAATATGCAGATGGCGCAAGTATCCAAACCCTCGAAGGTCTTGGAACCGAAGCCAATCCACACCCACTCCAAACGGCATTTCTAGATCACCAGGCGGGCCAATGCGGCTACTGCCTCTCCGGGATTCTGATGACCGCCGGTGCGCTCTTGCGCGATAACCCTTCACCAACCGAGCAAGAGGTCACTACGGCGCTGGAGCGGAACCTCTGTCGGTGTGGGACACATCAAAGAATCGTCGAGGCCATCATGGACGCAACCCAAGGCGCGTCATGACCGCAGAGCTGCCGCCGACCCTCGCGGCCAATCCGAATTTGTCGAAGTGGATCAACATCAATTCCGATGGAAGCATTGAACTGCGAATCGGAAAAGTGGAGTTGGGCCAAGGGATTCTTACTGCGATTACCTTGATCGCCGCAAATGAACTCGGTGTCGACCCAGGCGTAATTACTATGACCGCAACCAACACCTCGCACTCGCCCAACGAGGGCCTAACCGCGGGGAGTAAATCGATTCAAGACTCTGGTCCTTCGGTGTCCTGGGTCTGCGCCGAAGTTCGTCGCCTCTTTGCCCAAGCCGCCGCGCGCCTAGCGGATCTGCAAGCCCTTGACCTCCGGCCGGTCAACGGAGAGTTCCGGAACCTTGATGGAACTTATATCGCCAGTTATGCGGAATTGGCCGGTTTGGTTGACCTCAATATTAAAGCAAGTGCCACTGACCTACCTAATAATGAAACCACCCAAGACTCGATCGACGAACTGCGGCGGATCGACCTTCCGGACAAGATTTTTGGACGTCCCCGCTTCATCCACGATCTGATTTTCGAGGGGATGCTGCACGCGCGTATCGCCCGTCCCCCAGGACCTGGCGCGCACCTAATCGCAGCCCCAGTCGAAGAAGTCAAAGCAATGCCTGGTGTGCGTACGGTCGTTTCAACGGGCGACTTTTTGGCCGTGATTGCAACTCGGGAAGGGCAGGCGCAGCAAGCCGCCGATTACCTCGCCCAGCATTCGTCGTGGACTGAATCTAAAGCGCTTCCTGATCAAGATGCACTGGTCGATTGGTTCCACGAGCAACCGGTGCAGACCATCCAAGTTCGAAATGATCCGATGATTGGTAGGCCCGAGCCACAACTCAGCGCCACCTACACGCGTCCATTTCTGGTTCATGGTTCGATCGGGCCAAGTTGCGCCGTCGCAACCCTACAAGATGAGGTGCTCCAGATCTGGACGAATAGCCAAGGAGTATTTGGCTTACGGTCTGCGATTGCCTCGGCCCTAGGCATTAAAGTGGAATTGGTGGTCGTTCAGCACGTTGAAGGGCCCGGAAGCTATGGCCACAACGGCGCCGATGACGCCGCCTTCGAAGCCGCCCTGCTCGCAACAGCGATGCCTGGGAATCCGATCCGCGTGCAGTGGACCCGAGCCGAGGATCTTGCCTGGGAGCCGGTCAGTTCTGCGATGGTGAGCCATCTTGCGGCCACCATCAATCAAGAAGGCAGAATCACTGAGTGGTCGACCGAACTCTGGAGCAATGGCCACGCTGGCCGCCCCGGATATAACAGAGAACTTTCGCTGCTAAGCGATGCCCACCGCTCCGGAATAGGCCAACTTCCACCCGCGGTGGATCCGCCGGCGGAAGCAAGTTATGGCGGCGCCCGTAATTTGGAGCCGCTTTACGATTTCCCCAGCGTCAATCTGCTTGCGCATCGCTTGCTGACCATGCCAATCCGGACGTCGGCCCTTCGGTCTCTTGGTGCACACCACAATATTTTTGCAATGGAATCCTTTCTGGACGAACTTGCCGATCAGGTCAACATTGATCCACTCGAATTTCGGTTGTCGCATCTTGTCGACGAACGTGCCAAGGATGTGCTTAAGGCCGCTGCCGCCGCCGCAGGTTGGGGCGAAAAGCTTCCGGATAACCAAGGCCGCGGAATCGCTTTTGCCAGGTATAAAAATCGCGGCGCCTATTGCGCGGTGGTCGCCGACGTAATTGCGGTGGACAGTATCGAAGTTAAGAAGTTGACCGTAGCAGTTGACGTTGGACGCATCATTAGCGCGGACGGTGTCCGCAACCAGATTGAAGGCGGCGCAATCCAAGCCACCAGTTGGACGCTGCGCGAGGAAGTGAAATTTGATCGGTCCAAAATCACGAGCACTGATTGGGAGACATATCCGATTCTGCGCTTTCGCGAGGTACCTCGTGTCGAGGTGCACTTGATTTCAAGGCCCGATCAGCCAAGCCTTGGCTCCGGCGAGGCTGCCATGGGGCCGGTGAGCGCCGCAATCGGCAACGCGATATTTAGTGCGCTAGGAGTGCGACTTCGTAACCTCCCCTTTACGCAGGAGAACATTGTGAAAGCGATCGAAGCTAGCTGACACCTAACTGATCGGCCATCCAGTCAGCCGTCCGGTATCTATGTTCGGCAAGCACATTAGCGCAGCCGTGATTACCTCGTTCGAGAAGGAGTAGTTCGCTATTCCTCGAATTTTCCTGATTTAGGCGCTCGGCTTGCTGCCAGGGAATTATTCGGTCAAGTTTTCCAGCGACAACTAGCGTTGGACAAGTCAGACTTCGACCTTCCATGCTTAACGTCAGCGCTATTTCCTTACCTTGTTTTTGATTGACCGCACCCGAGCGCACAGTGAAGGTGTCACGAGTGAGCGCGGGCAGCGCATCCCAGTTCTCACCGAAGTTGTAAGGGCCGCAGAGCGAGACGCACGCCTTGATCCGCTCGTCCCCACTGGCAAAGCGCGGCGCATAATATCCGCCGAGACTCACTCCCCAAACTGCAATCCGCAAACCATCGATTTCATTTCTACTAGACATAGCATCGACGATGGCACGCCCAGGAATCTCCCAATCCGGTCTTATTTTCAGGCCGTATTCGGCCTCTCCCTGCCCTGGCCCATCAACGCTTAAAGTCGCCAAGCCGCGCTCAAGAAAGAGAGCCTCAGTGGAACGGAACTCTTCCTTGGTTGAATCGAGCCCCGGCACCATAATCACCAGCGGGTGCGGCCCAGCTCGATCAGGCAATCGGAGCACGCCATAAATATTGTCGCCATCAAACGGAATCTCAATCCGTTCGGCCGGTGGATTCAAATACGGCAGTGCCATCGTTAGGCAGCGCACCGCAGCCATATGCGCGGTCTGCATCTGCGCCAAATCTGCGACATAGACGAACTTGGCAAAATGATAAAAGAGCGACGCGGTGCTGTAGTGAGTGCCGGCAGATCGGAAGTGCCCACCGGCAAGGGCTTGCTCACCCAACTTCTCATATTCAAGACCTGCCTTAGACCAAGCGGCGCACCACTGCGACCAAGATTCAATACCGCTAGTCACTCGGTCAAAATCTGCTGCCGGTACTCCATTTGCCGTGAACCGTGGACCCCAATGGGAACGCGCAGAAGCTACGTATTCGTCCATTAGCTACTCCTCGACGTCATGGGCGAACATTAGGAAGCGATCGCTCCGCCTAAGTAGAGTTGAGCGATCTCTGGATTGTTAAGAACGTCTTCGCCACTGCCTTCGAGTCGGACGTTCCCACTTTCAACAACTACTGCGTGAGTCGCCAACGAGAGACCAGCTCGAACGTTCTGCTCGACCAGAAGCACAGTGCGCCCGTCGTTCCACATTGCTCGCACCTGCACGAGCATGCTCTGCAAGGTCTTGGGATCAAGACCCATTGACGGTTCATCCAAAACAACTAGTTTCGGATCTAGCATCAGACAACGGGCAAACTCGACTAATCGCTGCTGACCACCGGAGAGTGACCCAGCTTTGTCGGTAGCTCGATCAACGATGATTGGAAATAGTTCTTCAATCTTTTTCAACCGACGCCCGACCTCAGCCCGATCTCGGAGCAGAAAGCCGCCGAGTTCCACGTTCTCCTTTACCGTCATTTCGGGAAAGAGCGTGTGGTTCTGGGCAACTTGAACTACGCCGAGTTGGAGCATTTCTCGCGGTGTTTTGCCAGCCACTTCTTTGCCATCAAAAAGGACTGAGCCAAGACGTGGGTCGATCTGGCCACTCACCACCCGAAGAATCGTCGATTTGCCGGCGCCATTAGGTCCCACTACACAAGTGATTCCTCCTTCTGGCACGGAGAAAGTCAGATCGCGGAGGACATCACTGCCACCATATCCGGCCCAGATGCCCTTAAGTTCCAGCAGCGCGCTCATGCTCGCTCCCCCTCTGAATTGGTAGTAGGCGTTGCGTAGTCGCCGACCGCGCCACCGAGGTAGGCATCAAGCACCCGAGCATCATTTCTAATGTCTTCTGGCTTGCCGACAGCAATCACGGCGCCGCGCTCCATAACTGCGATCTCATCGCAGAGGCCCATCACAAATTCCATGTTGTGCTCAACCACCAGAAAAGTGACGCCGCGCGAATTTAGTTCTTTGATTCGCGTTGCCATCTGCCCGATCAGGGTCGGGTTGATCCCACCGGCTGGTTCATCAAGGAGAATCACCTTCGGTTCTTGAGCCAAGATCGTGGCAAGTTCAACCAATTTGCGCTGGCCGTACGAGAGCGCGCCAGCCTTTTCATGAGCCAGGTGAGTTAGGCCGACGAATTCCAAGAGTTCGCGACGGCGCTCAAGACTGTACATCTCCTTCCGCTTCTCCTTCGGCACCCCTCGACTTCCAACTTGAATGTTTTCAAGGAGGTTGAGTCGACCAAAAACTCTGGTGAGTTGGAAGGTGCGTCCAACACCAAGCCGGCAGACTCCGCCCGGTTGCATCCCGGTGACATCTTTTCCGCGGAATTTCACCGACCCCGAATCCGATGTCTCATAACCGGTGATGACATTGAACATGGTGGTCTTACCTGAACCATTGGGACCGATGAGTCCAGTGATGGAGCCTTCCTTAACGCTGAAGGAACAGCCAGCAAGCGCCTGCAGGCCGCCGAAGCTTTTTTTGATGTCGTTGACTTCCAGTACGGCGGTCATGAGCTTGCTCCCTGCTGAGCGTCGGCAAGCGCCGGCGCCTTCATCCTCATTCGCTTACGAATCAATTGGGCTAGTGAGGTCACGATGCCCTCTGGCATGTAACGAATCACGATTAGAAATAGTGCGCCGAACATGATCAGCGCGATGCCACCATTGGTGAATTTCAAGGTCAACCACTGTTGCGCCGGCTCAATCAGAAGTGCACCAATGATTGGTCCGGTGACCGTTCCGAGCCCACCAAGAAAGGCCATCAGCGCAATCGTGACATCGAAAATCGCTTCGAAGGCAAATGGCGGATAAACGCTGCCCAAGTAATATGCGTACACCGCGCCGCACATACCAGTCACTGCGCCAGTTAGCACGAAGGTCAGGAGCTTGATTTTGGTGGTGTGTACACCAAGACCCACCGCTCGGTCCTCATCATCTCTGATAGCCAGGAGTTCCAATCCGAAGCTGGACCGACGAACCAACCAGGCCAACCCAATGGCGATCAGAGCAACGACGAGCGAAGCTAAGTAGAAGTAAGTGTTGTAAGTTTTTGCGCCCCAAATTGGACTTGGCACCTGCATGCCGGCTGAGCCGTTGGTTAGCGCAGTGAGGTTGTATGCGAGCAACTGGAAAATAAAGAACATTGCGATTGTGATCACAACGAAAGTGTGCCGACGAGTTCGAAGAGCAATCCAGCCGACCGGTAGTGCCACCAGTCCAGCAAAGATGCCGGCTAAGGGAACCAATGCGAAGAGCCCAACCCCGCCGTTGAGATTTAGGTGGGTAGTCAAGTTGGCAAAGAAGTAAGCGCCGCTGCCGTAAAAGACGGCATTGCCCAAAGCCATATACCCAGTGAACCCGCAGAACATGTTCCAAGTTGAGGCAGCGCCTAGGTAAAGCAAGGTGAACATCGCGATTGAAGTCACAGCTGGGTTGGAAAAGACAAACGGAAAGGCAATTGCCGCAATCAGTGCCACAACTGTGACGGACCGCCTGAGGTTAGCGTAAATGGGCTTCGCCAACGGATCAGCGGTTTCCTGCAGTGACATTGAATTCTCCTTGGAAAGGTTTGCGTTCACTGGGCTCTCGTCGCCTTCTGGCCAAAGAGCCCGTTGGGACGCACGATAAGTACGACGATGAGTACCGCGAAGAACATGGTGCTGGCCCAAACTGGCGACCAGACAACTGCAGTTACGTCTTCAATCACGAGCGCCATGATCGCGGCAATCAGTGATCCGCCGATGCTGCCGAGGCCACCAAGAACAATGATGACCAATAAACGCGAAATTAAGTCGTAACTCGAGTTCGGGTTAAACGAGTTGGTGGCGCCGAAGATCATGCCGCCGCCCGCAGTGACTGCAACGCCAACACCAAAGGTAAGTGCGGATACGCGGTTGATGTTGATACCGATCAGTTCTGCGCCGGTTCGGTTCTGCACTGCCGCCCGAATGCTCTGGCCACTGCGAGTGCGGTAAAGGAATATGTAAAGAGCCAAGAGCAGGCCAGCGGCTAGCGCGAAGCCGAATAAATAGACATATGGAAGGTAGAAGCCGAAAACATGGAGCGATTTCTCCACGTACCAAGCATCGATGGTTTTGAGGTTGGTGCTAAAGATCATCGTCAGAATTCCCTCGAGAACAATGGCGATGGCGTAAGTGACCAGGATTGAAAGCGCGGTTCGGTTCTGGGTCTTGAGTTTGCGAATGAATCCCCACTCAATCGTCACACCCAGCACGAACATGATCGGCATCGTGAAGATCAGTCCGATGAAAGGGTCAATGTGCAAGTGGACCTGGAGCACGAAGCTTAGGTAGGCGCCTACTACGACCAATGCCCCCTGCGCGATGTTAATAATTTCCATAACCCCGAAGATCAGGGTCAGTCCCGCAGCCATCAGCGCGTAGACCCCGCCGGTTAATACCCCACCTACGATCGCTTTCGCGATTTCAGTCCCCAAGAGATTCTCCCTAGTTTGAACATGAACCCGTGTGGATAGGTGTTACTGGAGATTCCAATAACACCTATCCACCGAGCAATTTGCTTTCAATGCCTTGCGGTCAAACTTCTACTACTGATTATTTGGTTGAGCCCCAAGGGTGCTTCGGGAACTCGATCTTGGCCTTTGATGGCGCAAGAGCAACTAGCCCATTCTTGGAATTAGGAACGAAACCAGGGAACTGGCCATCGGCGGTGTCCGCGTTCTGCCACTGGAACAGGTACGACGAGGCCAGCGTGTTCTGACCGGTCTTGTCGAACTTCACTCCACCCTGTACCGAGGTGAAGGTTCCCTTGTGGAGTGCGTTCAGGAGCTTCTTCTGGTTCAGGCTGTGAGTTTTCTTGACTGCCTGAGCAACAACCTGGCCCACTGAGTAACCTTCAGCAACGTCAGAACTAACGTCAGAAATCTTTCCGCCGTAAACCTTGACGTATTCCTTCATGAGAGCTGCGTTCCCTGGGAATGGGAAAGTAGGCGCCCAAGCGTTAGGAACCAGAATGCCTTCAGTGTTGTTTGTTCCGACCCCTGAAGTACTCGAGGTGAACTGCGCACCCTGGTCAGGTCCGGCAGTGGCAACAAGTGCTTTCGGGTTGTAGTTCTGCTGAATGAACTGCTTGGTTAGCGCCACGAAGTCAGGGAGCAAGGTGCCAAGCAGAACAACATCAGCCTTTGAGCTGATGATTGCGGCCGCAATTGGCGTGTAGTCCGTGGTCTCACTTGGGTAGGTCTTGTTGTAGACCGTTTTAACGCCGGCCTTCTCCAAGATTGCACGGGCCACATCAAGCTGCGGCGCGGTGAATGGGTCGTCTTCAGTTGCGTAAGCCGCGGTCTTTGGTCGTGAAGCAGCTGGCATCGCGGAGATCCACTTGGCGAAACTGACCAGGTTGTTGGCAACCGGGAGGCTCACGTCAAAGACATTGTGTAGACCCAGGGTAAAGACAGATGGTCCGCCACCGGCACCTTCAACGAAGGCGTAGCCATAGCGATTTACGACCTTAGAGGCCGCCTTGGTCAGGCCGGTCGAGAAGGGTCCGAAGACCAAGTTCACGTGGTCAACGCTGATCAACTTCTGGTAGTTGGTCGCGACCTGAACCGGACTGCTCGCATCATTGACGATATCGAGTTTGACCTTGCGGCCAAGGAGTCCGCCGTGGTGGTTCACGTCTTTGGCCCAGAGCGTATAGCCCTGCTTAAACGCGATGCCATCGGCCGAAAAGTCACCTGTCAGTGAGAGCGAGACGCCCACCAGGATTGGCCTTTTCTTGGTTTTCGCCGAAGCGGCGCCGGCCGAAGTCAGGAAGGAAGTGGCGATAAGGATCGCCGAGATACTTCCCGCGGTGATCACTTTGCCTTTCGAGATTTTCTTGTCGTGCAACTTCATCGTTACCCCCAAGGTATGAACGCAAGTGGAGCCCTAATTAGGAGCCTTGAGTACTGCTGCCAGATGACAGCAAGCACGCAATCGTTTGCGTGAACTTTCGCCCTACTTGAAGGCAAAGTCAAGATTCGTTATCAAATTCTCAGCATGCTTTAGGCTTGCACAGAGTTACCCAGGATGTTTTCAAGAGCCCAATATTTAAGGGCTTTTTCTGGTCTATAACACTTTTGTAACTAAAATTTTGAGGTTGCTTTATCGTCCTTTTCGCAGTTTAAGGTCATCAGCGTCAAGTATTGACGAGAGGTAGTTTGACCCCTAATAATGTGGCGCTACCGCAATCGATTGCTCTAAACCATTGGCTAAGGAGGGCAAATGCCGGACCCTGGTGAACTAAAGATCGGGTGGATTGGTACTGGGCGGATGGGTTTTGCGCTCACCACCAGGCTTCTGGCCGCCGGTTATGAGGTGAGTGCTTATAACCGGACTAGAGCTAAGGCCGAGCCGTTGCTGGCTTTAGGCGCAAAGGTTGTTGATCGCCCCGCCGAATTGGCCGATTGCGATGTCGTTTTCATCATGGTCTCTGCCTCAAAGGATCTTGAGGCGGTCACGATCGGTGAAGGTGGATTGCTCACTGATCCAGCGTGCGCACCGAAGATCGTGGTGGACTCTTCGACTGTTTCTACTGAAGCTTCGTTAAAGATTCGGTTGGCGGCTAGTACACAGGGCACCGAGTTTTTGGCGGCGCCGGTTAGTGGGAACCCAGCCGTGATCGCGGCCGGAAAATTAACTGTTGCCGTCTCTGGACCCAAAACAACTTTCGATGAGGTTGAACCACTCCTTGCCTGCTTCGGACACGGCGTTACC
>DATKUB010000057.1:0-106345 GCA_035530875.1 Candidatus Nanopelagicaceae bacterium | reverse complement strand
CATCAGGGGCATACGCGACTGATGAAAGCGCGTCCGAGGCAAATACCGGCAGGGCGATTCTTTTGGGGAGCAGGGTTTCGCTCAGGCGGCCGCTATGGAGGGCCCGTCCGACCATGAAGCGCTTAATCAGCCCAGGTGCGGCCGAGCCGGCGGAAGATCTAGTCACGAGGGCAGCCTACGCACCAGAGACGATTGCAACACAAACGCGCCACTGCGTGTAGCGTTCCTTTCCGTGCACTTTGTGATTATGGGCTGCGGACGTGTGGGTTCTGCTCTCGCCCACAGCCTGGAGGATGCAGGACATACGGTGGCCATCATTGACCACGACAGGGAGGCTTTCAGGCGGCTCGGGGCCAATTTCAAAGGTCGAGCCGTGACTGGAGTTGGATTTGACCGCGACACGCTGATCGAGGCGTCAATCGAGAGCGCTCAGGCGTTTGCAGCCGTGAGCAACGGCGATAACTCCAACATCATTGCCGCCCGGGTGGCTCGAGAGACTTTTGGCGTTGCTAACGTGGTCGCTCGGATCTATGACCCCGGTAGAGCCGAAATTTACGAACGCCTTGGGATACCTACCGTGGCCACGGTGCGCTGGACCGCAGATCGAGTTCTACGCCGGCTACTGCCGGGCGGTTCCCAGACTGAATTCCGGGACTCAACTGGAAACATTCGCCTGGTGGAAGTTCACCTAGATCCGGCCTGGGTAGGCCAACGGGCGCTTAGCATCCAAGAACGGACCAAGGCACACTTGGCCTACCTGACCCGATTGGGCAGCGGATTCCTCGCTGATGAAAAAACCATTATTCAAGAGGGGGATTTGGTTCACGTCTTGGCAGCCGAAACCGACCTCCAGCGAGTCGAAGAGATCCTCGCCCTACCGCCAGTGGCACAAAAATGAGAATCGCTATCGCTGGGGCGGGCAACGTTGGTCGGGCTATCGCCAAGGAACTACTCGAAAAAGATCACCAGGTCATCCTGATTGAGCGGGAGCCATCTGCTTTGAAAACAAGTTCTGTGCCCCAGGCCGAGTGGGTACTAGCCGATGCGTGTGAAACAGCCGCTCTTGCCGACGTTGGCCTAGACACCTGCCAGGTTCTGATCGCGGCAACCGGCGACGACAAAGTCAACTTGGTTGTCTCGTTGCTAGGCAAGACCGAATATGGTGTTCCGCGGGTAGTTGCCCGCGTCAATCACCCGAAGAATGAATGGCTATTCAACGACGCATGGGGCGTAGACGTTGCAGTTTCCACTCCACGAATGCTTTCAGCGCTTGTTGAGGAGGCCGTCACCGTGGGCGATTTGGTGCGTCTGTTTACTTTTCGACAAGGTGATGCGAATCTGGTTGAAATTACTCTTCCGACTGATAGCCCTTGCGTCGGGAAAAGAGTTGGTGACGTATCTTGGCCGACCGATGCGGCCCTTTCTGCAATTCTTCGAGACGGACAAGTCATCACTCCAACACCGGATCATTCGCTAGAAGCTGGAGATGAACTTCTCTTTGTCGCCACTACCGAATCAGAACCGCTCCTCCAGGAAAAACTCGCGCCCAGAGCTGAATAGTTTGCAAGGCTCGAATAGTTAGCGAGCCTCGTTCGTCTGCTCCTCAACGACAGGGCGTGGGACCGAACGTAGAATCAGATACGTAATCCAGCCCGCCAACAGAAATAGCGGCCAGCCCATGATGACCCGCGCGATTCCAAGTTCGGTAACCGCGCCGGCTCGATAGAGCGGATACTGAACAACCAATCTGGAAAGAAAGAGCGCGACCCACACCCAGCCAGCTCGCGTATAAGCAGTTTTTCTTGGCAGATAGGTTCGCCACTGGGTTCCCTCGCCGACCAAAGGGCCAAGGACCAGCCCAAGAAGCGGCCAGCCAATTAAATTTGCGACGGCATAAGCAGTTCCATAGACGACATTGATGATTAGTCCTGGCAAATAGAAATCTTGAGCTCGCCCAGTAGAGCGACTGAAGATCGCACAGATCGCTACACCAAGGAGTCCGGAGAGCGCATGTTGCAAGGTGTCTTTTCTAATCAGTCGAATCAGGGCGAGCAGCGCGGCCACAATTAAGGCGCCATAAATCGCATCATTTAACTTATGGGTGGAGGTAAAAACGATCAGGAAAATCAACGACGGCAATCCAGAATCCAACAGTCCGCGGGTTCCCCCGAGGGCATTAAGAATAGTTTTTGAATCTTCGTTGCTCATCGACTCGCTCCAAGGAGTCGATACTCCGGGTTAAAAGTTCGCCAACCCTTTGTGTCTCTGGCCATTAGCCCCTTTACCGCGATATCGGCTCCAGGAGAAACTCCGGCGATGCTCCTTCGCCCCAACCAGATCACGACCACGAAACCAGTTCCATCCTCCACTTGCGCTTCTAATGACTTAACCCCGCTACTGGGCCGCAGCGTCAATGACCGAATTGTTCCGATAACCGTAGCCACCCGACGGTCGGCAAGATCAGCCACTCGAACGCAGGATCCAACCTCGTCGCCATCATGCAGCGATTGAGCATGCTGTTCGATTTTCGATGCACCGCGCTTCATCAATTACCGCCCTTGATTCGGTTCTCTGGTGGCCATGCCGGTGGATCCAAAACCTCGCTCGCCGCGATCACTGCCCGGCAACTTCTCAACTTCGTGGAAATTGGCCGTCTCAACACGTTGAATTATAAGTTGTGCGATCCGATCGCCGCGCCGAAAGACCACTGGATCACGCAGGTCGTGATTTATCACGATCACTTGGATTTCTCCTCGGTAACCTGCGTCAACTGTCCCCGGAGCATTGACGATGGAAACCCCGACTCGTGCTGCCAGACCTGAGCGCGGATGCACAAATGCAGCAAAGCCTCGAGGTAGGGCAATGGCAATTCCAGTCGGAAGAATGGCCCGCTCCCCCGGAAGTACGGTGGCATCAATCGTGGTCACAAGATCCGCACCAGCGTCTCCCGGATGGACATAACTTGGCAGCGGCACCGATGGATCTAGCCGAAGAACTAGGACATCGGTCACGGATTTACCTCATAGTCCAAGTCAGCACCTGCATCGAGGTGACCGACCGCTCGCATGTCATCCAGATGTTTAGGTGACCCAGACTTAAGAAAATGGGCAATTGGAACTATTACGAAAAGAGCCTGTGCACTTAGAACTGGCGGGCCATCATCGATACGACCCACGGCTTTGGAGTAAACCTTCCGGCCTGCTACTCCAGTCACCTCTGCGGTAATCAGTAGCCGGCTACCGACAGGTACCGGGCTCAAGAAGTCGGATTCCAGCCGAGCGGTCACGGCTGGGCGGCGAATCAGCCACATCAAAGAGCTCAAAGTCTCATCAAAGGCCAGTGCGAGAATCCCGCCATGAGCCAGGCCCGGCGCACCCTGGTGAAACTCAGTCACAACGAAAGAGGCAGAAACACTTAACCCTGGACCAGCAGTGGCTACCAGCCGGAGGCCAGTGGGATGGTCCTGGCCGCACCCAAAGCATTGCGCGAAGTGGGAAGGGATCAACTCCCCTGGCTTCGGGGCGTCCGGGTGACGGACACCTGGGACAGCATCCGGAGGCGGAACGGTAGATGGAATACGAGCCACGGAGGATGACACTACCTTTGTTCCATGGGGAATCCATCTCGAAACGTTCTGGTCACCGGAGCCACGAGCGGAATTGGTCTGTCTGTTACCAAAGAGTTAGCGGCAACCGGTTTCGACCTGATCGCTACCGCCCGAACTGCCGACAAAGCTGAAGCCCTAGGCACCTTGCTGGCTCAACTTGGTTTAAAGGCACGGGTTCTTATTTGCGATTTTGAAAAGGCGGATCAGCTGGCTCGCTTGGTCGATCAGGTATTTGAAATTTGGCCATCAGGGCCTTGGGCGCTGATCAACAATGCCGGCTTCGGCGCACCAGGAGCGGTTGAAGATGTTTCAACTGAGTTAGCGCAACGACAACTAATCACTAACGTGTTAGCCCCCGCACAACTAATCCGGGCCTTCGTTCCATCAATGCGTGCACAGGGCACGGGCCGGATCGTGAATATCTCCTCAATTCAAGGTCGGATCTCATCTCCGTTCATGGGCTGGTACAGCGCAAGTAAATATGCCCTTGAGGCTCTAAGCGATGCCCTCCGAGGAGAGGTGCGTGAATTCGGAATCGAAGTGATTCTTGTTGAACCAAGCGGATTTGCCTCGTCCATTTGGTCTAATGCACTTCCCCTCCTTCCGGAAAACGCGCACACTGGCCCTTACCGAAAAGCCTATTCGGGCGCTGAGAAATTGATCGGTTCCAAATTTCCAGAACCGACACCTGTGGCAAAAATTGTCCGAACGGCCCTTGAAACAACAAGTCCTAAAGCCAGATATCTAGTTGGAAAAGGCACTCGCGCCATTCCCTTTTTACGAGTGTTGCCCGAGCGAATGCTCGATCAAGTCATGCTGATTAATTTAGGCCTCATGAAAGCCCCATTAGTTCTGGGAATTATTCTTAGCAGAACCAAACGCCTACGAAAGAGTTTTAGGAAAAGATGATTCAAAAAAACAATTTCTACCGTGAGAGGGTGTATGCCCCATGGTGGATATGGACTCTAGCCCTGACTCTCTGCGCATCGCTCGCGATCGCCTTTGGCGCTGCACTCGGCAACGCCGTTGGCATTGTCACCTTTGCGGTTAGTGGATTCGCCACCTGCTATGCGCTGATCACTTCCGCATTTCTAATTGAGATTGACGGCGACACCATCAGGGTTGCTAAAGCGCATATGTCGCTTCAGTTCTGCGGAGTAGCCCTGCCGTTAACCCCATCTCAGGCCAGGGAGCGTAGGGGGCCAAAAGCTGATCCAGCCTGCCATCTCACATTGCGTGGCTGGATTAGCACCGCAGTCACAATTGAAGTCACGGATCCGAATGACCCGACTCCCTATTGGTTCGTCTCAAGCCGCCATCCGAGCAGACTCGTAGAAGCGTTGACCGCCGCTAAATCTTAGACGCACTCAAAACAGATGGCTGTAAGACCTTCTCCTCTGGCCAACTGACTTCTATGGTGCACTAAGAAGCAGCGCGAGCAGGTGAACTCGTCGTTCTGCTTAGGCACAACACGGACCGTCAACTCTTCACCCGAAAGATCAGCACCCGGTAACTCAAGGGTCTCGGCTAGTTCGGCCTCGTCAATGTCAACCTGACCGGATTGCGCATCGGCACGTCGAGCCTTGAGCTCCTCAATACTTTCTTCGTTGAGTTCCTCATCAGTTTTTCTCGGGGTGTCGTAATCAGTTGCCATCTGTCCAGCGCTCCTTTTTGCTTTACCAGACCTAACAACGGCGAAAGCGGAAATAGTCCCTTTCGAGGAAGCCGTGTATGTGTCGCGTGCGAATAATGCCTTATTACGGCGCCGTTGTCGCGTTCAACTGCCATTTTTCTACATGTGGGATTGCCCACGTCTGGTGTTTGGACCTGGCAATCTACGAACTTGGTGAGAAAAGCACATATCTACCCATTACTTGGACCAGGCTTATGGGTTGATTCAGGTGCGATCAATGGATCCAACGTTCGTCTGCCATGGTTGCGTTTTGAACCGCCTCTCCCACTTGATGGAGCAGGTGGGAGAGGATTAAAACCTGTTTACATCTGGTGGGGCGGCGCTTTGAGCGCGCAATTTGGTCGCTTTGTACCGATAGATGCCGGTGCCGACTTTCCGTTGGGCTCCGGCGTTCTCGATGTCGCTAAATACTCTGGGTCCCCGTCCGGATCAAGTTGGACACAATGAGCAAGGGCTTAACCACGCAATCACGAAGCCCACATGACTAAATGGCGCAGTGTGGGCTTGGCCCTAGTTGACCAGACCGCTCCGCCTGGCACTTCATCGTGCGAGCTAGGTAGTCGGTTTCGCCCTGGCTGATTCGAGAATCGACGACCAGGACCCTCCGACATTTCGACAAGTTGCGCCGGAAGGGGCGTCTGGCACTCTCGACAACCAGAGCGAAAAGTCCGCGAAAGAGACTTTCTTGGCCTGATGGAGGTAGGTCCTGGCCAACTCGACAATCTGGTCGCGCTCCCATTTCCGCACGTAACTGCGCCGGGCTTTCCCAGGTTCGACGTCAGCTTCCTGGCAAGCCGCGGCCCAGCTGCCAAACCGCTGGATAAGTCGAATTGCGCTTGGACCGCCTAGCTGGGTTCGAACTTTGTCGTATTTGCCCACGCTAAGGGGCTCACCGACGGTTTCTGCCGCGGCCTTCAAAATCCCGACTATTTGATCATTCGAATACCGTTCCTTTGCCACCCAACTCACCTCCGCTCAGGATCAGACCAAACCCGACGAACTCGACCAGCTAACTAAGCCAATATGCTAGTCAGGTCGAGCAAAAGCCTTTCCCGAGCAAATTACGCACCTGGAGCAGATATGTTGAAATCAGACATCAAGATCGAAACGGCTGAAGACGCCAAGTCCGAATCAGAATGTGCCTGTGGCGGATCTTGCGCCTGTGGTGGTCATGACGAGGCGACCGCCGAAGAAGTTTAAGCAATCGAGCATCGGCAGATGCCGGCACATGTGCCGGCATCTGCCGATGTGGCGAAAATACCTAGTGGAACGAATACCAGAGCATCGCCGCGATACAGATTGATACGGCGGCGATCACTGTCAAATACACATTCAGTATTGCTCGCGATGAAACGAATTCGCCCATGAGTCTACGATCGCGCGCAATCCCGTACATAAAGAAAAGCAGCGGTAGCAAAAGCACAGCGTTCAGCACCTGGGTGAGAACTAGAATTGTTACCAAAGGTGCGCCAGGCAGCAAAACGAGAATTGCACTGAGAAGGGTTACTGCCGCAAAGGTCCCGTAGAAAAGTGGCGCCTCGCGCATGCGGTCGTCAAGCGCAGCAGGGCGCCCAGTTAGATCGCTGGC
The DNA here is from genome assembly GCA_035530875.1 of Candidatus Nanopelagicaceae bacterium. Taxonomy (GTDB): domain Bacteria; phylum Actinomycetota; class Actinomycetes; order Nanopelagicales; family Nanopelagicaceae; genus JANXYY01. Next base: position 99,457 of record DATKUB010000057.1, on the reverse strand, counting down.
TGCATACGCGGTGGAAAGCGGGAGAATCGAAGCGGCAAGAAGAGCAGCTCCAATTAGCCCGATAGCAAATAGGTCCTTGGCCAAAGTCCCAGCCAACGGTTTCAACGCCGCCGCCGCATCCGATGCATTGACAATCGAAATGTGTTGAACATTTAGCGTGGCCGCACATGTGATGACAACAAAAAAACCAATCACACCGGTCAAAAGAGACCCGGCCCAGACGTCTGCGCGCAGCAAGCGCAGGTCATCGCGCGTCAGGCGCTTATCAACTGCATACGATTGAATGAATGTTAGGCCCCACGGCGCCAGAGTCGTACCGAGTGTCGCCGTAGCAATAAGAATTGAATCATGGGTGAGAGGCATGGATGGAACAACTAATCCTCTTGCCGCCTTTCCCCAATCGGGGTGCGACATAAAACCAGCCACTATGTAGGCAAGAAAGACCGCGGAGAGTAGAAAGAAGACTCGCTCCACACGACCAAAGCTTCCGCGCAGCACCAATCCGGTGACCAATACGGCAGCTAATGGAACTGAGACAAACTTTGAAACGCCGAACAATTGCGCTCCCGCTGCGATGCCGGCGAACTCGGCGGTCATTGTTCCCACATTGGCAATAATCAATGAGATGGCACTCATGACGCCGGATCGCGCACCATACTTTTGACGAATCAGCCCAATCAAGCCCTGACGAGTTACCACTCCAATTCTGGCGCCAAGATCTTGAAACAGAATCAATGCAATCGTGGATATGAGTAGTACCCAGAGCATTTGATACCCGTAGTGTGCACCCAATATGGAATACGTAGTGATGCCGGCCGGGTCGTCGTCTGAAAGTCCAGCGATTATTCCAGGTCCCATGACCGCAAAAAAAGCCGCGAATCTAATGGACTTACGCGGCATCACTCCCTTGATCTTCTGCTTCACGTGCCCCCACCGCCACTCTGCCAAGGCCAGCGGCGCTCAACACTTTCAACAAGGGCATCCACAAGATCGTCGGCCAGAATATGCCCGACGGGTCTGTACTGTTCATCCACCACAACGATGGATGAACCTCGATTGTTGGTGAATTCGGTGATTACTTCCGCAAAGGGCGTACCGATCAAGACGGAAGTGGGCCAAGGTGGACCGATAACTTCACTCATAACAGCATCGGCTTTGGCTGCTACTAATTCAAGGATTTGGACATGGTCAAGTAATTCGCCGGAATCGTTAACGACTACCACTCCGTCAGTGGCTCCCTGTTCCTTCTGATCCACGAGAAGCGCGAGGGCTTGAGCCACAGTCTGGCTTTCATGCACGATAGCCATTCGAGTTGTCATGATCCCACCGGCTTGATCATCATCGAACTCTGCTAATTCGCGAAGCGATCGGGCATTTTCATCAGACATTGCGGCCAACACGCTCTCTCGGTGTTCCTCACCGAGATCACGTAATACTTCCGCGCTCTCATCCGGCTCCATATGAACGAGCAATTTCGCCGCTTTAGCAGTCGTGAGTCCGCGCATAAGGCCAAGCAACTCTTGCGACTCCATCTCTTCAAGTGCATCTGCTGCTACCGCAGGTTCAAGAAGATCGATGAGTACTTCCTGTTCTCGTCCGTGTAAGTCTTCGATTAGATCGGCAATGTCCGCCGGCCGCATCTGGCCCAGAACCGAACGAGATTTCGCGGTTCTAACTGGCCCCTCGCCATCAGCCAGAGAGGCCACCGCCGCCCAGTCCAGTACTCGATCTGGAGTCGGTCGACGACGAATGGATCCGGGAAAGATCCTGCGAAGGAAAGAAACGAACGAGACATCGACGCCGACCACCCGGAACGCACGATCGAGATGCGCCAGGTATAGATCCGATGACCTGACCACACGCATCCCGTCTACGTCGACAATCTGGTGGTCGATTACGTCCGAGTCAAGGAGCGACTCGCCGTCTCGTCGCTTGAATTCTTTGAGATCGATCTTGGTAGAGGAAAGCCGGATCTCGTCTTGAGTCAAAGTTCCAATTTGAGAACCATCTATGAAGGATCGCCTGGGTCCGACCTTGACGATCAGGCCCGAGACCGGCGGGTAAGTTGCGTCTCCATGCCTGACCAGGATATCCATTAAGCGCCCAATATCTCGCCCCCCTTGGTCTCTTACGGGCCGGCCGATCAGCCCCGCCACTGAGACCAAAGATTCGCGAACTTGCTTACGGGCAAGGGCATATTCACGACGTCGGTCTAAACGCCTGGCGACCGGACTGATCGCGGGAATTCTGGTCGCCTCCATATTCGCAGTCTACGGCGTGGGAGTGTTGAACCACCCACTAAGCCTGATTTTAAGTTGTTGACCATAAATTCGAATACGTCCTCCGTTGCGGTTTTGCTGACCGCTGTTCTCGTGATGACCAGCGGTATCTCAGCTAGCAAGGCCAAAACTCCGAAGATTGGCGCAACATGCAACAAGTTAGGCGATACAAAGAAGACCTCAGTTGGTGATTTGAAATGCAAAAGCGTCGGCAAGAAAAGAGTTTGGCAGGCTGATAGCAAGCGGAAATCCGGCGGAAACACAAAATCACACGGAACCTCCAGCCCAAAACCTGGGTCATCAGGTAGCACCGCCAAAGGCACGGATACAAATTCCGACCAGTTGAGTTCCCAGTGCGCTTCGCTCTTGGTCAGTGCTACCGTCGCATACGTTTCCAGGACGCCAAGCGGCGGCGATTTTTCTACCGTCCTATCTCAGATGGCCAATTGCCAAAAGGACACCGGTAATACCGAAATCATCACAGCTGCTCCATTCAATTTGGCTGATATTCAGAGCATTACGAAATTTCGCTCATGTGTTGGCCATGACTTTGCCGAAGGATCCCAAGACGGAAAAGTCACAACCAGCAACCCGATCTATGAAAAATTCTCATCGATGAAACACTACGTAAAACCGATTAAGCAGAGCGCCGGCGACCATACTGAGGTCTTCGCACCTTTCGATGGACTTGTGACCGGAGTAGTAGCGGATACGGGATCGACCTCAGGTGGTGGAGCCTATGCAAATCCTGGCAGTCAGATTCATATAATCGCTTCTGCCAACCCTGCCTATACCTTCTTATTCATGCACATCTACGGCATCACCGTTAAGGCCGGCGACATGGTGCAAGCTAGCCAGTTGTTGGGATATCACGAAGTACAGGCGTCAAACGTCGGACACTCCTCATTTGACGCGGCTATGAGTAAGTTTGATGAGGCCGCAATGCAATCTCAGGCGACGATCCGCGCCTCTATGATGACACTTCTCTCACCCAAACTTGCCGCCTCTTTCGCCACTGCTGGAGTGACGAAAGAGAACCTCATCTGGTCGCGTGCCTATCGTGATTCAAATCCTTGTCCGATGGGAGCAAACGGCTTCTTCACAGGCGCACAGAACCCGATCGATAGCGTGGTGCTCAGACACTAAGGTTTCACAGGTTAACACCAGTGAAATCCCTCAAGAATCACTTCCCGCGCCATCGCGTAATTTAGCCCCAAGACCAGCATCGACGTTGGCCCAGTATTGAAAGAACTGCTCCTTGATCCTAGGAATGGAAATCGAATCGCGTTGTCCGATAAGCGTTGCCACGAATCGAGCCTTCGCCGCATCGTCAAAGACATCACGGTAAAGAGCGCCAGCCTGTCCGAAGTCTGAATCCTCCGAATGCAACGTAGCGGCAGCGCGGACCAAATCACCGTCCGTCTCCCAGCCACCTTCGGCGGCGCGAGTTTCGTCAGCGACAGGACCACCAAACGAATTCGGTGCATAAACCGGTTCAGAGGAAGGCTTGAAGGAATAGCGGGCCGCGCCATCCTGCGAGTAACTATGGACTGATGCAGCATGTGGTGCATTGACCGGAATCGCGTTGTAATTCGTGCCGACCCGGTAGCGCTGGGCATCGGGGTAGGAGAACACGCGAGCCATCAACATCTTGTCGGGACTAATTTCGATTCCTGGAACGGTATTAGCAGGAGAGAAAGCAGCCTGCTCGATCTCAGCGAAGAAATTCTCGGGATTGCGGTTGAGAGTATGTGTGCCCACCTTTATTAGCGGATAGTCAGAATGTGGCCAGACTTTGGTGAGATCAAACGGATTGAACCGGTACGACTTCGCCTCTTCATACGGCATCACTTGAACATAGACATCCCAAGATGGAAAGTGGTTGGCCGCAATCGCTTCGTAAAGATCGCGGCGGTAATAGTCGGCATCAGCTCCGGCAATCATCTCCGCCTTGTCAGGGTCGAGATAGTGATCGCCTTGCGCAGAAATAAAGTGATACTTGACCCAGAATTTTTCGCCAGCCGCATTTATCCACTGATAAGTGTGCGACCCGTATCCATTCAATTCGCGCCATGATTTTGGAAGTCCGCGATCCCCCATTAAATAGGTGACCTGGTGCGCCGATTCCGGCGAAAGAGTCCAGAAATCCCACTGCATATCAGCGTCGCGCAAACCAGATCCCGGGAGACGCTTCTGGGAGTGAATGAAATCAGGAAACTTAATCCCATCTCGAATGAAGAAAACTGGAGTGTTGTTGCCGACGAGATCGTAATTTCCGTCAGTGGTATAGAACTTTACCGAGAAACCTCTGACGTCGCGCCAAGTGTCAGGTGAACCTTGCTCACCAGCAACACTAGAAAATCGCTGCAGCGTCTCAGTCTTTACGCCCGGCTGAAAGACTGCGGCCCGGGTATAGCGCGACACGTCCTCGGTTACAACGAACTCCCCGAATGCCCCTCCGCCTTTTGCGTGAACGATGCGCTCTGGAATTCGTTCACGATTGAATTGAGCAAGTTTTTCAACGAGGTACCTGTCATGCAGGGCAGTTACTCCGTCAGCGCCCGTTGTTAGCGAATGTGCATCGCTGGCAACTGGGGTTCCGGTCTGGGAGGTGGTGAAGTTCTCGGACATGTTTCTCCTTGATGGGTACGGTCAAAACTGCGAAGCCATCGCTCACTGAAGACCTAAGACACATTGTGCGTGTTAGGTCGAGCGTACCCGTCCCGAGCGAAACACCTCAACTCGAAGGAGCCGCCAGGCCTTATCGAACTATCGTAAGGCCGGCCTTCTCGGCATTCTCAAAGTCATCATCGATGTGAACCACTTTGTGACCTGCACGAGCCAATATGCTCGCGGCAATGCTGGCTCGGAAGCCGGCACCACAGTGGATCCAGATTTCACCCGAAGGAACCTCTGCCAATCGATCCAGAAGGTCGTGGATCGGAATGTTGCTGGCGCCCTCAATTCGACTCTGCGCATATTCATCGGCGCGCCGCACATCAAGAACCGAAGCATCGGGACTTGCGGCCAGGTCCGGAAATTTAACCCGAGGGTAAGAGCTCATAGGAACAGCCTCGGCAAGCGATTTCAATTTCCCCGCAGCTGCCCCAGCTAAACGATCAATTCCGATGCGAACCAATTGGCGCTGTGCCTGTCTAATCTGCTCGACGCTTTCGCCGATCAAGGTGATCGGCACTCCCCAAGGAATGATCCAACCTAGATAGGTTGAAAATTGATCGCCGAACATTATGGAGACCGTGCCTGAGAGATGTTGATCCGCATAGGCGGCACGATCGCGAAGATCGACAACCCATTCGCCGGCGCGAATACGTTCGGTCAACTCCATAGGCTCAACCGATCTCGTCAAATTCAGATCGGGTGCTTCAGGACCGTGCACATTGAGCGTCGCCATGTGCGAGTAATAAGCGGGATAAGCGGTCAAGCCGGCGATAAGCCGATCCACAAAGGTCTGTTCATCGTTTTCCTGAAGGGCATCGTTCTGGTGCTTCTCCGCCCCGATTGTGCTGGCCGCAGCACCAGTGGCACCGCCTGAGGAACAGAAACTTCCAAAGCCGTGAGTTGGGTAGAGCGGAGAATTGTCGGGCAATACCGCCGCCAGGCGACGAGCCGAGCGCCACTGCTTGCGCGTGAGTTCGTCGGTGCGATCCGTTCCGAGCAGGTCGGTACGTCCAACGCTGCCATAAAGCAGAGAACCACCTGTAAACACAGCCGGCGCTTCGGCGCTTCCATCACTAATGACGTAAGACAAATGAGTGTCGGTGTGACCTGGCGTCTCAAGTACCTCGACGGTCATCGAACCCGCCTGGAAAACATCGCCATCTTGCGCCGGAGTTCGGGCGAATTCGACTTCATCACGACCAGAGACAACGTAAGTTGCGCCGAAATGCTGCGCCAGCGCAAAGCCACCCGTGACGTAGTCATTGTGGATGTGTGTCTCTAAGACCAGCGTCACCTGAACGCCCAGTTTGGTTAGCAAATCCGCCACGCGATCTATATCTCGCTGTGGGTCTATCACGATTGCGCAAGTGCCGTCGCTGATGACGTAACTGCGATCGCCCAAATCCGGGGTCTCGATGATGTCAACACGCATTCGGATTACCTCCTGAAGATTTTGCTTATTCAGATAATGTCCGTACATTAGGGGCATGGCGCATAAAGAGCAACCCGGATCGGCGCTTGACCGCTCCGCCCGGGAACCGCTCTGGGCTCAACTACTGGCCGACCTGCGAACTCGCCTGGCATTGGGTCAGTTCGCTGATTCTTTCCCCGGCGAGTATGCCCTTGCCGAGGAGTATGAGATCAGCCGGCACACCGTTCGGGAAGCGCTTCGACGGCTTAGAAGCGAAGGCACGGTAACTGCCGAACGCGGACGCAAACCCAGGCTTGCATCGGCGGAGGTGGAGCAACCTCTCGGCGCCCTAACGAGTCTGTTCGCTCAAGTAGAGGCACGCGGACTAGAGCAGCGCTCGATCGTGCGCGCACTCGGACTTCGAAAAAATGAAATCGTCGCCAAGCAGTTGGACTTAGATACAGATGCACCTTTGGTCTTTCTCGAACGGCTGCGACTGGCCGGTGAGATACCGCTTGCTCTCGATCAAGTGTGGCTACCCGCAGACCTAGCTACTCCGCTCCTCGCGGTTGACTTCAGTCGCACGGCGTTATACGACGAGCTTCTAATCCATTGCGGCGTAGCCCCAACTGATGGTTGGGAGCAGATTCGGGCTGTGGCTCCTACTCGAAGCGAACGCGCACTCCTTAAGATTCCGGCCGGAGGTGCGCTACTTGAGGTCGAACGAATCAGTTGCTTGCACAACCGTCCGCTTGAATATCGGCACACACTCGTTCGTGGAGATCGCTACGCGGTAACCGCGCAGTTTCAAGGTCGCGATTACACCCTGATTAAACCCGCATCTCAATTCGATAGGAATCCCGCTTAATGAACCGCCAACCTAAAGGAGAAGACAGGTGATCAACGCCACCGGACCAATAATTCCGGAGATAAGTGTCGAGGAAGCTGCTCGTTTGGCTACCACGGACGAAGTGCTCCTTCTTGATGTGAGGGAACTCGATGAGTGGCAAGCCGGACACTCAAGTCGGGCAACTCATCTACCGCTAAGCCAAATTAATGCCGACTCCGTCCCAATCGATCGACCGATCATCGTGGTCTGTCGAAGCGGCAACCGGTCAGGTCGGGCCACTCTCGCCTTGGTCGCCGCGGGCATCGACGCTACCAACATGGTCGGTGGGATGATTGCTTGGGCTGCAGCCGGACTCCCGATGATCGACAATGATGGATTGCCTGGTCGCATCGGATGAGGTCGCGATGATTCTTGGCTCCATTGGCCTTGGTCTCCTAATCGGAATCTCCCTCGGAGCCCTTGGCGGGGGCGGCTCAATCCTGACCGTCCCGGCATTGGTCTACGCGCTTGGGCTCACGGCACAAGAGGCCACAACCGGAAGTTTGGTTATCGTCGGCGTCACTGCCGCAATTGCCAGCATTGGACATTCGCGCGCAGGAAATACACGTTGGTTTCGTGGGAGTGTTCTAGCCCTAGTTGGCGTACCCGCATCGCTACTTGGCACTCGGCTGAACCGCGCAGTTAATCCGAATGTTCTGCTCCTCTCCTTCGCAGCTCTGATGGTGGTAGCGGCAGTGGGAATGTTATTACGTGCGCGAACAGAAAAACTGAAAACGCTGGTGGAAATTGATGCTGAAGAGCACCACGCTTCAACCCCCGCTAGAAACCGACCTACGTCATTCGAACGCGCAAAAGTGGTGCTGCCCTTCGTGATTTCTGGCCTCGGAATCGGTTTCCTCACCGGCTTCCTTGGCGTTGGCGGCGGTTTCATAATCGTTCCGGCGCTGGTGATCTTGCTCAGATTCGACATGCCGGTGGCTGTCGGCACTTCGCTCTTGGTCATTGCCTTTAACTCGGCGGTCGCCTTGGCTGCGCGGGCCGGTCATGGAAGTTTCATTTGGCATGTGATTCTGCCGTTCACCGCCGCCGCAATCCTCGGCTCCTTTGCCGGGAAGCGTGTTGCGGTTCGTGCGGACCGGGCAACCCTCACTCGGGCTTTCGCAGCCCTGCAATTTGCCGTCGCAGCATATGTAGCCATTCGGGCCGGTCTGAGTTTGAAGTAACCGGTGCATCGGCTCAATTCCAAAGGTATCTCCGATTTCGACAACCCAGATTGTTAGAGTGTTTTCATGGCTACCCAGGAACATCCAGCAGTGCTGAGAGTGCAGGCCGCGCTCCATAAACATGGCCTTGACCCAAAGATTGCCCACCTTGACGAAACCGCGCGAACCGCTGTGGACGCAGCAAACGCACTTGGCATCGAAGTCGGCCAGGTTGCATCCTCAATTGTTTTCGGCTTGCCAGGCAATCCTGAGCCCACACCCCTTCTTGTAATCACTTCCGAGCGACATCGGGTTGACACACATTTAGTTGCGCAATTTCTCAACGTGGAAGAACTCCTAAGGGCTGACGCTGATTTCGTCTGTAACTGGTCTGGCTTTGCAATCCGCGGCGTGAGTCCAGTGGTTTCTGCAACCTGGATTGGCGCCTAGTTGCCTACTTAGCCAGTACTGTCAACAACTCTCAAAATGGTTGTCCGACGCATGGTCATTCCTGGTTATAGTTTTTGCGTCCACCATGAGTAACTGCAAAGCATCGTATATCGCTGGAAGGAATCTCGATTGAGTACGTCTCTCAGCGCAAGAGGTAATCCAGTGCCTGATTCACTTTTTGTTTTCATAGACGAATCGGGGAATTTTGACTTTTCAAACAGAGGGACAAATTACTTTGTTATGACGTGCGTAGCTGCGCTAAGCCCCCTGGATTCGGCAGCATCTTTAGATGCCCTTAAATACCAATTGCTTGCTGAAGGACATGATGTGTCTGGTTTCCATGCTTCGGAAGATAGGCAATTTATTCGTGACAGGGTTTTCCCGCTTATTGATGGTCTTAAGAATATTAAGGCTCATGCAATCTATGGTGACAAACATAGAGTCGCACCATCTATTCAAAACCCAGAGGGCCTATATGCTCTCTTTGGATCCGCAATAATCAAATTTGCGGTGAGGGCGTATGCCGCAGAGAATTACAAACAGATCATTGTTGTTTTTGATCAGGCCCTCACTAAGAAACAACAGGGTTTCTTCATGGGTGCGGTAAAACCAGAATTGAAAAAACTGGGAAAACCATTCCACATATATTTCCAACGCCTCATAAGCGATGGCAATGGACAGATTGCCGACTACATTTGCTGGGCAAAATATGTCGTACTGGAACGCAACGAGTCACGCCCTTGGACTGCGCTTCAGAACTCACTACGCCCGACCGACTTCAACATTTTTAGAAACGACCACACCCTGTATTACTAATAATTAGCCTTAAAAAACGACCACCCCGACTAGTTGCTCTCGCAACAGAGCCCAGGGACTCTTATCATCAGGGTGGAACTTTTGCTTAAGTGTAGCACTGGTCTTATGGATGGAAATCCAAATCGTTACAGTACGTTCATGGCCACCCATGAACATCCTGCGGTACTTCGAGTCCAAGCCGCACTTCATGGGCGGGGCCTTGATCCACAAATAGCGCATCTTGACGACAGCGCCAGAACTGCGATCGATGCGGCTAAAGCTCTCGGCATTGAGGTCGGCCAGGTGGCCTCATCTATCGTCTTCGGCCTGCCTGGGGACCCAGAGCCGACCCCACTTCTTGTGATTACATCTGGGCGGCATAGAGTTGACACTCATCTGGTCGCAGAATTTCTTAATATCGAGAAGATATTGCGCGCAGATGCGGACTTTGTTCGGAAATGGTCAGGCTTTGCAATCGGTGGCGTAAGCCCGCTTGCTTGGAAAAGCGAAGGAAGTCATCATCAAAGCCATCTTGGATATCCAAGTGAGTTAAGAATCCTAATCGACTTGGCGCTTAGCGACTATGAAATTCTCTGGGCCGCAGCTGGTCACACACACGCTGTTTTTCAGACCAACTTTGCCCAGTTAATTGAACTCACCGGCGCTACGCCGGTTTTTGTGGGAGCCTGACCGACGTTTATGAAACTGGCCTATGAACGAAAAGGGTCTGGTTCAACTCTTGTGCTCCTGCACGGCCTTGGATCAGCCGCAACGGCGTGGCGCACAATCACCCCGGAACTGGAAAAATATTTCGACGTAATCGCTTTTGACTTACCCGGGCATGGCAAGACGCCGTATAAGCGAGGAATTCCGATGGATCCGCGATCTTTAGGTGAGTTGGTACTACAGAACCTGGATGAACTAAGAATCGATCGCTTTCACCTTGTCGGCAATTCGCTAGGCGGTTGGATCTGCCTAGAAATGGCCGCCGCTCAGCCTGACCGAGTTAACTCCGTAACGGCACTGGCCCCAGCCGGACTCTGGCATCACCCGCTTACTAAAGCGAGTAAGTGGACCGCGATAAATCGCACCATGGCGGTGCTGAGCCTGCCATTCCAGCCGCTGCTAAGCGGCCGAAATTGGGCTAAGCGCCTAGCCTTCAAGGACACTTCACCACGTTGGCGCGACTTGCCCAAACAAGTGTGCCTTGATGCAGGTGTGGCCATGGGTAGTTCGCGCGGCTATTTTCCGGCTTGGGAGGCTATTTTGCATCGAAAATTTGATTCGCCGATTGCGCCGCAAATCCCAGTCACGGTGGTGTTCGGAGATTCAGATCAGACGCTGCCGTATCCCTCCTGTCAGGCCAGGGAACTCGCACCTCCTCATGCAAAATGGATAATTCTAAAAGATACGGGACATGCACCAATGTGGGACGAACCCGAGCTGATTGCTAACTTAATTAGGGAGAACGGGCAGCCCGAAAGAAATAGACAACCCAAATAGGCAACAATGGCGCCGTGACACTACGGGTATACCAGGGCTGGTCTCGCCACGCAGAACATCCATCGCGGCGCTATCTCGGGTGGCTGGCTTGGCTACTACTGCTCGTGACCGCATCAGCGCAATTTGGCCTTCCCCTGTTGAAAGGCGTAAACCAGAACCTTGATTTAAAGATAGCGATCTATTCAACAGCGCTCCTTGCCCTTGTTCATTCGTTAAGGGAGTTTGGCTTTAAGTACTTTCTGGTTCTCCTATCTGTAACTCTTCTTTCCGGCTTTGCGGTTTTTGATTTCAGCGCGCGAACGGCCTGGCCGTTCGGACATGTGGTTTATGCAGCTTCCCTCGGATCAAGGATCGACCAAGCTCCGGTACTTCTGATCGTCGCCCTGTTGGCTGGCATCTACCCAATGCTCCTACTTGGGCGACGCCTGAGCACTCGGTGGACCGCGCTTCTGGGTGCCATCGGATTCCTTGCTTGGGACCTGCTTGCCGACCCGATTCTCAATCATTACGGCTACTGGCAATGGGATCAGAATGTAACCAGAACTCCCGGTATCCCTGGAACACCACTATCTAATACCGCCGGAGTGCTTCTGATTGGATTTGCCCTGGTGCAGGCACTTCACTGGCTCTTGCCACTTAACCGAGACCGCTCTGCACGGTCATTCGCCAGCGGCCCCGTAGATTCGCTTCTGGCAATCGGTCTCCTGGCCGGGGTGAGCGGCAATCTTTATTTGCAGCAGAAATCCATCGCACTGCTTGCTGGGTTGCTTTACTTCATTGTGCTTGCGCCTTACCTGATTGCCAAATGGCTTGGCCGAGATTAGCCGTCTCATCTCACAGGCTACAGTTTGATCTGTGTCGACTCCCGAGAGCGTTACGTCATTTACTCAATCGCGCTCTGAAATTGAACACTCGCTAAGCATTTTTCTCCAAGACCAACGCGCCCAATTAGCGGCTATTGGAACCGAACTAGATTCGGTGTCCACCAGTTTGACCGAGTATGTATTAAACGGCGGCAAGCGCCTGCGTCCGCTATTCGCCTACTGGGGCTTTGTCGGAGCAGGTGGCATCCCAAATTCGGCGATAATTCGCGCCTGCGCGTCACTGGAACTGATTCAGGCTTGCGCCTTGATTCACGACGACGTCATGGATGGTTCGGATACTAGAAGAGGTTTTCCGGCTATTCACAAAAAATTTGCATCGCTCCATCGCGATCAGGGGCTGTCCGGAGATTCAGACGCCTTCGGAATTTCTTCGGCAATCCTTCTCGGGGACTTGGCACTGGTCTGGGCCGACAAAATGTTTCACGCCTCGGGGGTCGAGTCTGATGCTCTTATTCGATCGCTGCCAGTCTTCGACGAAATGCGTGTCGAAATCATGGCTGGCCAATATCTTGATGTTCTGGAACAAGCGCTAGCGTCTCAGAGTGTCGAGCGCTCGTTACGTGTTGCTCAACTGAAATCGGCCAAATACACGGTTGAGCGACCACTACACTTTGGCGCTACTTTGGCAGGCGCCGACCAACAGTTGCTGGAGTCGTATTCGCGCTACGGAATGCCGCTGGGCGAATCATTCCAACTCCGAGACGATCTGCTTGGTGTGTTTGGAAACCCGGATGAAACCGGTAAGCCAGCGGGAGATGATCTACGAGAAGGAAAACGTACAGTCCTAATAGCAGCAACCCTAGAACGTGCAAACGGCACCCAGGCTGCCTTCATCGAACAGCACTTAGGCCGCATTACGCTTGGAGTGAATGACGTGATGAGAATGCGCGAAATAATCATAGACACAGGTGCAGTTGCGTTTGTAGAGCAGATGATTGAAGACGGCCTCGCAAAAGCATTGTCGGCTCTTGAAGAATCCCAAATAGAAAGGAATGCAAGCGAGCACCTTGCAGAGTTGGCACTAGTCGCCGCTCGCCGAAGTTTGTAGTTGACTACGGCAGCTTTGCTCTTAATTCGGCGGCTGCGCGCTCAGGATCTGAAGCCTCGGTGATCGCCCGCACTACAACTACCCGATTCGCCCCCGCAGCAAGGACTTGATCAACATTCGTTTGGTCTATTCCGCCAATCGCAAACCATGGTTTGCCCACTGACATCTGGGCGACCTCAGTCACAAGCGACAGTCCGGGCGCCAAGCGTCCGGGTTTGGTCGGAGTCGGCCAACAGGGCCCAACGGCGAAGTAGTCGACCTTAGGATCTTGAGCTTCGGACTCGGCCTCAATGCGACTGTGACTTGATCGACCGAGAAGCGTATTCCCCGTCACGATTTGGCGAGTTTGCCGGGCGCTAAGGTCATCCTGTCCGACGTGGATTATTGGTGCGCCGGCAAGAGCGGCAATATCGGCACGATCGTTAACCGCCCATAGTCGGTCGAAACGATCGGCTTGTTCCGCGAGAACTTCAAGCACTGCAAGTTCGGTCGCGGCATCGATGTGCTTATCTCGAAGTTGAATGACATCCACACCGCCTCTATAGGCGGCCTCGACGAAGGTCTTAAAATCGCCCGGGCCCAGACGCGAATCAGTGCAAAGGTAAAGTCGTGCGCTCGCCAATTGTTGCCGCAGATCGGTCACAGGGGTTCCATCTTCAACGATCCGTCAAAGCGCCAGGGCTTGAGCTCTACGTTTAACTTCGGTACCACGATTTGACCGTAGTGCCTCAATGGGCGAACCCGGTAGTGAATCGTCATCTGTATGGAGCCACTTGATCGCTTCCAAAGTGGAATATCCGGAGTCGGCCAGCACGGTAAGAGTGCCTCTTAGATGCTTGACCAATTGGCCGTCAACAATGAACAGGGCTGGAATCGAGGTGACGCTTCGTTCGCCTCGGCGGACCGCGACGATATCTCCATCCGATAAATACTGACGAACTTGGTTGATCTCGACTCCCAGCATCTCAGCTACATCGGTGAGGGTGAGCCACTCGGTTACCAAGGACTCAACTGCTATGGCGACGGGATCGGTGTTCACAGCGCCTACCTTGCCAGGTGGAGCCGGCTCGCACCCAATCGATGGCAGTTCTATAGTGATTAGACACGGGAGCCCAACCAGGGCTGAGAGGCGAGAACTTCTTGCGACCGTAGGACCTGATCCGGGTAATTCCGGCGTAGGGAGGATTTCCATGAAGGTAGCGATAATTGGCGGCGGGCTGGCCGGGCTGGTCACCGCTTGGCGCATCGGCAGAATCGGTAGCCAGGTCGTAGTGATCGACCCAGAACCAGGCATGGGAGCATCCAACGTGGCCGGTGGAATGCTCGCGCCGATCAGTGAAGCTTGGTTTGGCGAAGAGGACAGGCTGGCCCTGGATCTCACATCGCTCTCCCTCTGGCCAAAATTTGCCAATGAACTTGAAGCCGAAAGCGGACTTGAGATTGGATTTCGCACCGAGGGCACTATCCAGTTTGCCTTCAATCATGACGATCTACGCGCCTTGGATCGCACGAGAGAATTTCAACGCTCGCTCAATCTAGACGTCACGGAACTTTCCGGAATGGAGATCCGTGAACTCGAACCTTTTCTCTCCCCCGGCATTCTCGGTGGAACGCTGGTAAGAAGTGATTTCTCGGTCGACAACCGCGCTCTAGTAGCCGCCCTAATCTCTGCCTGCAAAGCAAATGCCGTGGAGTTCTTGAATGAACGTGTCACTGGTATTGAATTTGAGCCCGGACCAGACCGTCAGGTTCGCGCGGTTAGTACTGTGAACAAATTAGTGCCAGCCGAGCAGATTGTGATTGCGGCTGGCGCCTGGTCATCACAGATTGTCGGTGGCGAATCTCTTGGTGTCCGCCCAGTCATGGGCGAAATTCTGCGAGTTGCGCCTAGGGACGGCGTTTATCAGGTGCTAACTCACACCATCAGGGGGTCGGTGCGCGGTGTTCCGATATATCTGGTTCCACGCAAAAACGGCGAAATTGTTATTGGCGCAACCGAGCTTGAAACTGGATTTGATACGGAACCGACCGCTGGCGGGATTTACCAACTTCTTCGGGACGCACGCGAAATCTTTCCGCATGTATCCGAGATGAAGATCCTTGAAGTAAGTGCTGGCCTCCGTCCAGGTTCACCCGACAACGCCCCGCTCATGGGACCAATCGAAAATAGCGTAGGCCTTTATGCGGCCACTGGGCATCATCGAAATGGAGTTCTGCTGACTCCGACAACCGGAGATGTTATGCACGCCTACCTAACGGGTGCTCCGATACCTGGATACGCAAGCACTTTCACACCTAAACGATTGGCCGCGACGATGGGCGGAAACCGACGATGAATATCATCCTCAATGGTTCTAACGAAGAAGTAAGTGATGACACTCACCTATCCGATATTGTGTTGAAATTGAGCAACTCCTCAACTGGTATCGCAATTGCCGTTGACAACGAAGTGGTGCCGCAGTCGTTATGGTTGTCAACGACTCTGCATGCTGGAGCTCAAGTCGAGATATTGGCGGCGGTGCAAGGTGGCTGATCATTTCAACCTCGGCGGTCAAGCATGGAACTCACGACTAATCATGGGAACGGGCGGCGCCCCGAGTCTGTCCATTCTGCGCGAAGCCTTGATCGCAAGCGAAACACAAATCACAACCATCGCCATGCGAAGAGTTAATCCGGCCACCTCCGGTTCGATCTTTGATCTGCTAAAGGAATTAAAAATCGCTCCCCTGCCGAACACCGCGGGATGTTATACAGCCGGCGATGCGATTCTTACCGCCCAACTTGCCCGTGAAGCACTTGGTACCGATTGGATAAAACTTGAAGTGATTGCCGATGACATCACCTTGTTGCCAGACCCGATCGAAACTCTTACTGCCGCATCAAGGCTCGTCGCTCAGGGATTTGTAGTTCTGGCATACACCAACGACGATCCCATCCTGGCCAGGAAACTTGAGGCCGTGGGTTGTGCCGCAATAATGCCGTTAGGTTCACCAATCGGTTCTGGCCTTGGCATCCGCAATCCGCACAATATCGAGTTGATGCGATCACAACTCACAAGCCCAATCATTCTTGATGCTGGAATCGGCACAGCTAGCGATGCGGCCCAAGCCATGGAATTAGGCTGCGATGGAGTTTTGCTGGCAAGTGCGGTCACCAGAGCCCAGAAACCCGATCTGATGGCTGCAGCGATGAAATTCGCAGTTAGGGCCGGACGCGACGCCTATCTGGCTGGCCGAATCCCCAAACGTTGGCATGCATTGGCCTCGTCGCCCGAGCGCCTAACAACGAAAGTCCAGGCAAGCAATTCAGTATCAAGATCGCCAAAGTCGGACTTGCCGACAATTTCCGCAGCAAACCCTGAGGAAGATCAGCGCGAGTCACCACAGTTCTAAATCTCGACCGCCTAGAATTTGCACGTGTCCAATCTGACTGGTGTCCTGCTCGATGGCCGATACGAAATCGGCGCCATCTTGGCTCGGGGCGGCATGGCCACGGTCTATTCGGCCCTTGATACGAGGCTGGATCGCCCCGTAGCGGTCAAGGTGATGCACTCTCACCTGGCCAGAGACGAGGATTTCGTCGCCAGATTTATTCGCGAAGCAAAGTCCGCGGCATCCCTCACTCACCCCAATATCGTGGCCGTCCACGACCAGGGCTGGAACCAGGGCGGGCCGCCCGCTGTTTTCCTAGTTATGGAATTCGTCGATGGACCGACCCTACGTCAGGTGATTAGAGACCGCGCGCCGCTGGATCCGGCGGCCGCCCTTGACATTATGGAAGCAATTTTAAGTGCACTTGGCGCGGCTCATCGAGCCGGAATAGTGCACCGCGATGTGAAGCCGGAGAACGTCATCCTCGCCCGCGACGGCCGGGTGAAGGTCGCCGACTTTGGCTTAGCTCGAGCCTTAACAAGTTCATCAAGCGTTCCAGCCGACTCCGGGGGGCTCCTCGGTACCGTCGCGTATCTAGCTCCCGAACAAGTACAACGCGGAATAGCTGATGCTCGTAGCGACGTTTACGCGGCCGGAATAGTGCTTTATGAGATGCTCACCGGCGCCCAACCTTTTGTCGGTGAAACCCCAATCCAAGTTGCCTTCCGGCATGTCCATGACAAGGTTCCAGCTCCATCTTCGGTGCGCTGGAACATTCCGGCTTCAATTGACGCCCTCGTCGCCCACGCCACGGAAGTAGATCCGGATCTTCGACCCAAAGATGCGAACGAGTTTTTTCGCGATGTTCAGAGCGCGCAAGCGACTCTGGGGTCGCGCGAATCTCATCACCAGGAAAGCGAGCAGCCAAAAGTAATGGCCAAGAAAGTTGCGCAGTCTTCTTCGAAGAATAGAAAACGAAAAGCGTCGAAAAAGACCCGTCCAAGTGTTCGTCGTGCAATGTTTGTCGCCGCCGCGGTTCTGCTTGGGATCGCGGGTTGGTATGTTGCAATCGGGCCGGCCTCTGGCGTTTCGGTGCCTTCGGTGGCGGGTATGACTACCAAAGATGCTGGGGCTAGGCTCACCAAAGTTGGCCTGGAAATGACCATTGGCTCACAGGTCTACAGTTCGTTGATTCCCGCCGGCGTTGTAATTAGCAGTCAGCCAGCCGGCGGAGGTCATCTGGCCAGCGGCGGGACGGTCAAGGTCGTTGTATCAAAGGGTCTTGAAACCTACGTCGTACCGCCGTTGGTTTCGCTGACTGTTGCAGAAGCCGAGAGCGTTCTCACCCCAACGCACCTGACGTTAAACCAGCAGAATCAAGTCTTCAGCGACACCATCCCGAAAGGTTACATAATCTCAATCGATCCCCAGGCCGGTACTCAGGTATCTAGAGACACCATCATTAACGCGACAATAAGTAAGGGCGTTGCACCGGTTGCCCTTGCCAGTTATGTCGGCAAAAGCAGCGACCAAGCATTGAGCGAGTTGGCTGCGGCCGGACTCAAACCGACTTCAAAGATGAGGTATAGCGATACGGTTGCTGCCGGAATAGTGATCTCACAAAAGCCAGCCGGAGGCACGAACCAAGACACGGGCACAATCGTGACGCTGATCGTTTCAAAAGGACCGCAGAATGTGACGGTTCCCAACGTCATTGGGCAACTTTCAGCCGATGCCGGCAAGGCTCTGGAGGACGCTGGCCTTACCTTCAAAATAAACCTGTTATCTACCCATGGAACTGGCAAAGTGGTTGGCCAGAGCATTCCAGGTGGAACAGTCACCAAAGTTGGCTCGCTGGTAACGCTGGATGTCTACTAACCGTGGGTAGAGAGCCACTCGCTCGCGTCGGCGCGCACGTTCCGGCAGCACGAGCCTTCGCCTATGCAGATCAGGTAGGCGCCGAAAGCATCCAGATCTTTGTGTCCAACCCGCGCGGTTGGGCGATGCCAATTGTGGATGCCGCGGTAGATAACAAATTTAGGGAACGTTGCCTCGAATCCGATCTGGTTACTTGGGTCCATGCGCCCTATCTCATCAATCTCGGTTCGCCCACCGAGAAGACTTACCAGAATTCGCTTGAGTCGATCTCATACGCCCTCGAACGCACCGCCAGGATCGGCGCTCAGGGCATCGTCGTTCATACCGGTTCTGCTGTGGATCCTGGCTATGTCGAGCGCGCATGGAAGCAAATTCATGACGGCGTAATGCCCATTTTAGAAGCCCTTGACGATTCAGCGCCGTATTTTCTTCTCGAGCCCACTGCCGGGCAGGGACAGTCATTGTGTAAACGGCTTGACGATTTGGCTTATTACTTTGAAGCCCTTGAAAACCACCCGAAGGTTGGCGTCTGTCTCGACACCTGCCACGTTTTCGCCGCTGGCCACGACCTCACGGCACCCGGCGGAGTAAAAGAGACTTTGGACCTTCTAATAGACGTGGTTGGTCCCGACCGATTGAAATTGATTCACGCCAATGATTCCAAGGATGTCTGCGGTGCGCTTAAAGACCGCCATGAAAACATCGGCGTCGGTGCCATCGGCTTAGAGCCGTTCGCCGATCTATTTACTCATTCCGCAGTAGCGGGCGTCCCGCTTATTTTGGAAACTCCTGGCATGGAGATTGAACACGAAAAAGAGATTGCCCTGCTTAAGGAGTTCCGCTCCCGAGCCAGATAGAGTTCATTGGTGACGAAGCGAAAATTCAGCAGGTCGCCGCTTGCCGCAAGTCTTGCATTAGTTGGCGTTACTGCGGTCTGGGGTTCGACATTTGTTGTCATGAAGGCTGCGATTTCGCGGCAACCGGAAGCAGACTTTCTAGCAACTAGATTTACCCTCGCTACCCTTTGCATGATCTTGGTGAGACCCATGGTATTGAAAAGGCTGAACACCAAGATTCTTGCGCATGGTTTCCTTCTCGGAATTGCACTTGGCGTTGGCTACATCACTCAGACTTATGGACTGCACATCACATCGGCAGCGGTGAGCGGATTCATTACTGGGATGTTTGTAGTGTTCACACCGCTGATTGCAGCCTTGATACTCAGGCGGCGAGTGGATAATCGAACTTGGTATGCCGTTGCTCTAGCAACTTTCGGACTAGCACTGCTCTCCCTGCATGGGTTCGCTATCGGGCGAGGGGAACTACTCACGCTCCTTTGTGCGGTCGGCTTTGCATTGCACATTGTTGGACTTGGTGAATGGAGCGCGCTTCACGATTCCTACTTGATAGCTATTGTCCAGTTAGCCGTCGTTTCTATCATGTGTTGGCTCATAGTTTTGACTCGGGGTTATCAGGCACCGCCGGACTACGGAGTTTGGGGCGCAATTGTGTTAACCGCAATTTTCGCCACGGCAATTGCCTTTCTCATTCAAACATGGGCACAAACCCTCTTAATGCCAGCCCGAGTGGCGGTCATCCTGACCATGGAGCCAGTGTTTGCGGGAATCTTTGCAGTTCTGCTTGGCGGCGAACGACTCACTGCCAAGATTATTGTGGGCGGCTTGTTTGTTCTCGCCGCCATGTATTTGGTTGAACTAGGTCCTAAGTCAGTACTACCCGCTTTGCCACATCTGGAACCTTGATTTCTCAATCGATTCCAACAAGTTCTATCGAACGTGGCAGGATAACGGCTATGCCACTTATTGACCTACGTTCGGACACGCTCACAAAACCCTCGGCGGAGATGCGCGAAGCCATGGCCGGCGCAGAGGTGGGTGACGATGTATATGGCGAGGATCCAACGGTCAATTCGTTGGAGAGCCGCATCGCAGAACTGCTTGGGCACGAAGCCGGGCTCTTCACACCAACGGGATCATTGGCAAATCAATTGGGCATGCGCCTTCTAGTCAACCCCGGCGAAGAAATACTCGCGGATGTAGATGCTCACGTACTGCGCGCTGAATTGGGTGCCGCAGCTACGTTTAGCGGAATAACTTCGCGGACTTGGCACACTACAAATGGCATAGTTGATCCCGACGTAGTAATCAACATGATGCGCCCCAATGCCGGACCCCACCTTGTGTCCACAACTGCCATTGCCATTGAAAACACTCATAATTTCGGGGGCGGCACCATTCAATCGCTGGATTCCATTTTCCGCCTTCGCGCCGCAACCAAAGATGCTGGGATCTCTATGCACCTAGATGGTGCCCGTCTCTGGAATGCCCACGTCGCTGCCGGAATTCCAATGGCTTCTTATGCCCAACATTTTGACACGGTTAGCGTTTGCCTCTCTAAAGGTCTGGGCGCTCCAATTGGCTCGGTGCTAGTTTCTTCGAAAACTCGAATTGCCAATGCCCGTGTCTGGCGCAAGCGCTATGGAGCCGGTATGCGCCAAGTCGGCGTTTTAGCCGCCGCCGGACACTATGCCTTGGACAACAACATTGACCGACTTGCAGATGACCACCGTCGCGCTAGAGCGATAGCCAAATCGATTGCAAGCGTGGCTCCCTCAATCATCGATTTGGATTCTGTCATGACAAACATAATTGTTCTGAATATGACAAGTCACGTACTTGATGCGCCTAGCCTGGCCGCGAAGGCACGCGAG
Organism: Candidatus Nanopelagicaceae bacterium; assembly: GCA_035530875.1. Lineage (GTDB taxonomy): Bacteria > Actinomycetota > Actinomycetes > Nanopelagicales > Nanopelagicaceae > JANXYY01. The sequence goes on along the minus strand of DATKUB010000057.1, from coordinate 78,376 downwards.
TTAGGCATAGTAATCGGAGCTCTCGGCCCGCAGACTGTTCGTCTGATAACTCACCTAGATATCACCGACGAAAACGCGGTGCAAACCGCAGATGTAATGGCGGATCTTCTCCGCTAGAGAGCACCTTCGTGCTGCAATAGCCAGGTTTTGGCGGCGAGCCCAAATCCGTATCCACCCAGGGATCCATCGCTTCGAACGATCCGGTGGCACGGGATTATGGGCGCAATTAAGTTTCTGGCACAGGCGCTGCCTGCTGCACGCACCGCTGCCGGGGAGCCGGACTTGGCGGCGAGCTCACTATACGAAAGCAAATGGCCCGGCTTAATTTTGCGCATCGACTGCCACGCCTTCTGACTAAAGGCACCCCCAGGTTGCTCAACATTGATCTTGTCGATCGCCCCAAGATCACCGTCGAAGTAACGCCGAACCAATTCGCTAACACCGGGAATTGATTTGACTGCGACGAATCCGCGGGCGATCTGGGCGGGATTCAGTCGGCTCTGTAACAGCGAGGCATCACTGAAAGCCGCGGCAATCAGGGTGGTTTCATCGCTAATTAAGCAGAGGGCACCAACGGGCGTTTTGAGGTTTAGTACTTTGAGTGGAGAACCCATTGCCCAAGGCTAGCGATCGCGCAACATTTCGGCGACAAGAAATGACACCTCGAGGGATTGGGTGTGGTTCAAGCGTGGATCGCAGAGAGATTCGTATCGGGAAGATAAATCCTCGTGGGAAATTTCTTCACCTCCACCAACGCATTCAGTGACGTCGTCGCCGGTTAATTCAATATGCATGCCCCCGGGATGAGTGCCGAGTGCCTTATGTACCTCAAAGAATCCGGTGACCTCTTCCATCACGTCATCAAATTTACGGGTCTTGTACCCGCTCGGTGCCTCATAAGTGTTGCCGTGCATCGGGTCCGTGATCCACAAGACCTGAGCTCCTGTGGAGCCAACTGCTTCAATGAGTTGTGGCAATAGGTCGCGAATTTTAGAAGCACCCATCCGCGAAATAAAAGTTAGTCGCCCAGGCTCGCGCGTGGGATCCAACTTTTCGATTAGCCCAGTAACATCGGTTGGAGTTGTTGAAGGACCGAGTTTCACACCAATTGGATTTCGAATTTTCGAGAAGAACTCGACGTGAGCCCCGTTTAAGTCTCGAGTGCGTTCACCTATCCACACGAAATGGCCAGATACGTCATATGGGAGCCCCGTACGGGAATCAATTCTGGTCAAGGCTCGTTCGTAGTCAAGGATCAAAGCCTCGTGGCTAGCGTAGAAATCTACTGAACGAAGTTCATCTGGTTCAGCACCGGTCGTGCGCATGAACGCTAGAGCTCTGCCAATTTCATTTGCCATCTGTTCATAGCGGACGCCGACCGAGGAATCCCTAATAAAGCCCTTATTCCATTCGTGAACTTGACGTAAATCCGCAAACCCGCCCTGCGTGAAAGCGCGAACCAGATTAAGCGTCGCAGCCGATGTGTTGTAAACCCTTAGTAGCCGTTTCGGATTCGGTGTTCGCGATTCAAGTGTGAAGTCATGACCGTTTACGGCCTCCCCGCGATAGGCCGGAAGCGTGATCCCATCTCGAGTCTCAAACTCGTTACTGCGAGGTTTGGCGTATTGCCCAGCCATTCGCCCAACCTTGATGACGGGCATCCCCGCTCCATACTGAAGTACTGCGGCCATCTGAAGGAGAGTCTTAACCTTGTTCCTGATGGCATCTGCGGTCTGGCCGACAAAAGTCTCGGCGCAGTCCCCGCCCTGGAGAAAGAAGGCTTCGCCAGCAGCAGCGCCGGCGATCCGGCTCTTGAGGTTGTCGCACTCCCCAGCAAATACCAGCGGCGGCATGGTGTTTAACTCGGCCAGAACCTCCGCCAGCAACTCGGGAACAGGCCACTTCGGCTGTTGTGCCGCTGGCAGAGCGCGCCAAGAATCCATTTCAGCCAATGAGGTCATGGGATCAGCCTAGAGAGTCGCATCATTAAGTGTCGGGTAGTTTCTTCGCGTCGGCCTAGCCGAAGAAGACTTCTGCTTCGGCGTACAGTTCGGGACTCACAAGTTTCAATTGCGTGGTAGCGGCCGCCAACGGCACCCTGACGATGTCGGTCGACTGGAGAGCAACCATTTTCCCCCAGTCTCCTTCGTGGGCTGCTGTGACCGCGTGTAGCCCAAAGCGGGTTGCAAGAACGCGATCAAACGCCGTTGGAGTACCGCCACGCTGAATATGCCCAAGCACCGAAGTTCGAGCTTCTTTCCCGGTCCGCTTCTCAATTTCCGTGGCCAACCACTCACCAATGCCAGCCAATTTGACGTGCCCGAACGCATCGAGGGCACCGCCTTTAACGCTCATATCGCCCTCAACTGGGATCGCCCCCTCAGCGACCACAATGATTGGCGCATAGTTTGTGCGAAAGCGAGATTCAACGTATTCGCAAACTTTCTCAATCGAAAACTTCAATTCAGGGATCAGAATCACATTTGCACCGCCCGCAAGGCCAGCGTGCAGCGCAATCCAGCCCGCATGGCGGCCCATGACCTCGACGATTAGAACTCGGTGATGCGATTCGGCTGTCGTGTGCAGGCGGTCGATTGCTTCAGTGGCGATGTTCACCGCCGTATCGAAGCCAAAGGTGTAATCGGTTGCATTTAAATCGTTGTCAATGGTCTTGGGAACGCCGATTACCTTGACGCCGAGGGCATCAAGTTTCGTAGCGACCCCTAAGGTGTCCTCGCCGCCGATGGCTATCAGGGCATCGACGCCGTGCTGGGCCAGGTTGGCCTGGATCTTCTCAACGCCACCCTCGATCTTGAATGGGTTTGTCCTCGAAGATCCAAGGATCGTCCCGCCGCGCGGCAGAATGCCCCGAACGGCACCAATGTCCAAGGGCAGCGTCAAACCTTCTAGTGGACCTTTCCAGCCATCTCGATAGCCGAGGAATTCATGTCCGTAGACCTGAACTCCCTTGCGCACAACGGCCCGGATGACCGCGTTCAGGCCTGGGCAATCTCCGCCGCCGGTCAAGACACCAATACGCATGAGGCTCCTATCGAGAACATGTTTAGAATTGTAACTTTTGAACAATGCCTTACCACGGCGCTGTGGGCCTTACCTAAGTCATCCGATTCTCAGCTCTAGTCCAAGAAAGCAACGGAGACCAATCTATCGAAAAAAATCACTCAGTTTTTTCATTCTTCTCGGCTTTTGCCCTTGAGGCGTAAATGTCTACGTATTCCTGTCCGCCCAACTTCATTAGCGAGTACATGATTTCGTCGGTGATGGAACGGAGCACAAAGCGATCTTGGCTCATTCCCTCATACCGTTGAAAATTAAGAGGCTCGCCAAATTTGATCCCCACCTGCATAATTTTTGGTACGACCCGCCCAGGTGGCTGAATTTTGTCGGTATTGATCATGGCCACCGGAATCACTGGCACGCCGGATTCCAAGGTAAGTCGGGCAATCCCAGTCCGACCCCGATATAACCGACCGTCGGGCGAACGAGTGCCTTCCGGATAGATCGCCAGCAACGAACCTTGATTAAGCACTCCAAGACCGGTGGTGAGCGCTTCTTCGCCAGCTCTACCGCCGGAACGATCTACTGGGACTTGACCCAGCGCCCGAAAGAGCGTTGCCGTCGATCGGCCCTTTACGCCTTTTCCAGTGAAATATTCACTTTTCGCCAGAAAGGTCACCCGCCTGGGCACAACCAGCGGCAAGAAGATCGAATCGCTAAAAGACAGATGATTGCTCGCAATTATCGCCGGGCCTTCTTCTGGCACGTACTCGAGTCCCTCGACGTCCGGGCGGAAAAGCGCGCCGAGCGTTGGTTCTAAAATTGACTTCAGAATCGAATAGAGCACCTCTTAACGATAGTAGGTGTGCCACGATCAGCCCATGCATGCCGACACTTACCTGGCTGAAGGCGGTCGAACTGGCGTTCTGATGCTTCACGGGTTCACTGGATCCCCCGCATCCGTACTGCCCTGGGCCGAGTTCCTAGCACGCTCGGGATATAGCGTTATCGCGCCACGACTGCCAGGACATGGCACCGATTGGCCAGAGATGAACAAGACCACTTGGCAGGATTGGTATGCCGAAGCCGAGAAGGGGCTTCAAGCGCTAGCTGAACAGACTGACTTGCTATTCATCGCCGGCTTTTCGATGGGCGGGGCCCTCGGCGTGCGCCTAGCCGAGCGCTACCCCGAGTTGATATCTGGACTTATTCTTGTCAATCCGGCACTTAAAGACCCGCACGGTCTCATCCGCCGGGCAAGTGCACTGAGATTTTTTCGAAAGACGCTCAAGCCGAGCGCAAGCGATATTTCAAAGCCGAATCCACCCGTGCACGGTTATGCCGAAACACCGCTTAAAGCACTCCACTCGCTTAGTCTTCTCCTTCGCGACATTTCGCCACGGATGGCCAAAATCGAAACCCCCATCTTGCTCTTCCGGTCACTTCAAGACCACGTAGTTCCGGCTTCGAGTAGTGAAGCTATCCTTCACGAAGCCAAGTCGCTCGAGAAGAATTTGGTGTTGCTCGAGAACTCCTTTCATGTTGCAACGCTCGACTACGATGCAGAGATAATCCATCAAGAGTCTCTGGCATTCATCAAGCGAGGCGAAGCCAAACACTCTCAGAACGGCGTCGCCTCAACAGGAGATCCAACGTGACCAACGCGGTTCCTCCCGACGGAGCAAGGTCGAATGGGCTGCCGGCAACCATTTGGTCACTGATCGCCACCGCCACTCCTCCGATTGCAGATAACCTGCTCGTCGCGTTACGAGAAGGGGGAATAGCGGCCTTTTCCCTTCCTGAAACTGGTGACTCGATCTATCGCGGACTGTCCCTGGACTCACCACTAGGCCAGAAGATTTATGTCGATCAGAGCAAGCGCAAACTTGCTCTGGAAATTGTCGCGAGTGAGCAATCAGAATGGCCCGAATCGACAAACATCTCTGATTTTGAGGCCATCGTGTCGCAATTATCGATGCCGTCTGGCACTACATATCTCGATGAGTTGGACCGCCTTGATCACTTCGAGCCGCCCGAGCCTGAGCCGCTTCCGAGATTTCAAAAATCCACGCGAATTGCTCTGCTTGGCGCGCTAGGCGGCCCACTTCTGTTGGCAGCGAATGCACTCACGCAATTTGATCCGACTGGCTTTGCAACTTGGCTCGGCCTTTTCGGATTCGTCGCCGGATTAGCCGCGCTCTTACTCCAAACAAGAAACCCTGACGAGGACGATGACGATCCTGAAAGTGGTGCCGTCGTCTAGTTCGCCTAATTCTGATGGCAAGGAATCCAAGTACCTAGAGCCTAGATAAGTCGGCAACCCCTACTAGCCCCGCGTCATTGCCCAACTCTGCTGGCACAATTGAGGGAGCCGGTCGCTTCGCCGCGTATGGCAGATTCCGCATCAGAGCATTGCGAGTAGGCGTGAGCAGAAGATCTCCTGCCTCAATCACGCCACCGCCGATAATTACGCGCTCAGGGTCCAGGACAACGCTTAGTGTTGCGATACCAGCCCCAAGCCAGTCTCCCATTTCCCCAAACGCATCTAGAGCTACCTGATCGCCTGCTAGGGCTGCCTCGGTGATATGAGAACCGTGAATGCCGTCGATTGTGCCGTCGCCGAGCGCGAGCAACTTGGTTGCCTGATCAGGTTTGATGGTCGCAAGTTCTTTAGCAATTCGCGCTAGGGCACTGCCAGACGCATACTTTTCAAAGCAGCCATCACTTCCACACCCACACCTAAGGCCGTTAGGCACCATCCGCATGTGCCCAAATTCCGCTGCTACGCCATGCGCACCTCGATATAGATCGCCGTTGGTGATGATGCCGCCGCCGATGCCAGTCCCGATCGTCAACAGCATCAGATGGTCGCACCCTCGTCCGGCCCCATACACCGATTCGCCCCAAGCGGCAGAATTTGCATCATTTTCTACGCGTACCGGCAATCCAATTGCGCTTTCCAGGGGCTGACGCAACTTCACGCCATCGAGACCAGCAATATTTGGCGTGGCAAACATCGTTGACCGATCGGATGAAACAAATCCGGCAATCGATAATCCAACTGCAACGACGTGCGATTGCCGGCGAAGTTCGTTGGCCAAGTCCGCGATCGCAGAAATCAGAGTTGCGCCACCTTCGGATGGCGTATTTCGGCGGGCCTTAACGAGGATCTGTCCATGATCATCGACGATGCCGCCGAGAATCTTGGTTCCCCCAACGTCGATACCAATCGCCAACGCCATTAGTTTGCTTCGACTCGCTTCTTTAATTCCTTCAGGGCTGCATCGACCACGGCCTGTTCCGCCTTGCGTTTGAGCATCGAAAGCATGGGCATTGCGACATCCACTTGGAGGCGGTAAGTAACTTGTGTTGAGTCTTCATCAGCTTCGACAACTTCGTAGGTGCCGTCCATCTCGGTAAGAAGTTCGGCTTCTACCAGCGTCCAACTTACTTGTGCTGGCGCCAAGGACCAGTCGTACTGGACCGTCACCATGTCTCGAAGAACGCCCGCATCCACCGACAAAGTTGCCTTTGTCGCTCGACCTTGCGCGTCGCTTTCTAAGATTTCAACTCGCTTGATGGAACTTGTCCACTCTGGGTATTTCGCCAAATCTGCTATTACCTCGACCACATCGGCCATGGGGGCCTCGATCTTGATCGACGCCTGGGTTGCCTCACTCATGTAGAGAAGGTTAGTCGTACCCCTGCCGAACAGCGCAGTTGGGCGCTACCGTGGTGCCGATAGTCTGTCTAGATTCAGGAGGCTTCGTGCTTGAGTTTGCTACCCCAGCCATCATGCCGGCACCCAACGCGCATAATCTCAGCGATCTCATCTATGACCACGCCCAGGCAACGCCAGATCGAGTCCTGGTCAAGATTAAGGACATAGCCGTAACTGAGGGCCAGAATCAGTGGATTCCAATTACGGCTCGCGAACTCAACGAGCAGGTCAGAGCATGCGCCAAAGGACTCGTGGCCGCTGGGGTAAACATAGGCGACCGGGTAGCGATTATGTCCCGAACCCGCTACGAGTGGACCGTCCTAGACTTTGCAATCTGGACGGCCGGCGCCGTTGTGGTTCCGATCTATGAAACGTCATCGGCCGAGCAAGTGGAGTGGATTCTCACAGATTCTGAAGCGGTTGCTCTCTTTGCCGAGACCGCAACGCATCAGAGCATCGTTGAATCGGTACGGACCAAAGCTCCCACGTTAAATCGAGTTTGGGGCATCGAAGACGGCGCGTTGGACCAACTGGCCGCCGCTGGAATCAACGTCAGCGATCAGGAAATAGAGACACGTAGAGCCGGGGTACCCGTTGATGCGCTCGCGACCTTGATCTACACGTCTGGCACAACAGGGCGGCCCAAGGGCTGCGAAGTTACCCACGCGAATTTCTTAGTCGAAGCACATGCTGTTTCTAATGCGGCCGCAGATCTGTTCTATTCAGAGGGCGGTTCGACCCTGCTTTTCCTACCCCTTGCCCACGTATTCGGCCGGATGATCGGAGTGGGTACCATCTTTGCCGGGCTCTGCCTTGGACACTGCCCTGATTTAGCTATTCTGCCCAGCGATCTCGCCTCTTTCCAGCCACGCTTTATTCTCTCCGTACCTAGGGTCTTTGAAAAAATCTTTAACACCGCCGGCAGTAAAGCGGAAGCGGACGGTAAGGGCCGGATCTTCAACGCCTCCGTATCCTGTGCCGTGCGATTTAGCCAGGCCCTTGACTCTGGTGGCCCCGGATTTCTGCTACGCCTCGAGCACTCGCTGTTCGATCATCTGGTTTATGGGAAGCTGCGCGCCGCGCTAGGCGGATCGGTAAAGCATGCGATCTCTGGCGGCGCGCCCCTTGGGGCTCGATTAGGACATTTCTTCCGCGGTATTGGCATCACGGTCTTAGAGGGATACGGCTTGACGGAAACGACGGCCGGAGCGACTTTAAATCTAACTGGAAAAGTAAAGATTGGTTCAGTTGGCCAGCCAATCCCGGGAACCACGATCCGAATCGCAACGGACGGCGAAGTGTTAATTAAGGGACCAATTGTTTTCCGCGGTTACTGGAAAAATGAGGCGGCAACCAAAGACGCTTTCACAGAGGATGGATTTTTCAAAAGTGGAGACCTGGGACGGCTCGATGAAGACGGTTTCCTCTTCATCGTCGGGCGCAAGAAGGAACTGATCGTTACCTCTGGAGGCAAAAATGTCGCGCCGGCGGTGCTTGAGGACCGCCTAAGAGCACATCCACTGGTTAGCCAGTGTGTTGTAGTGGGCGACAATAAACCCTATATAGCAGCGCTCATCACCTTGGATCAGGACTTCTTGACCGCCTGGTGTGCTTCAAACGGCAAGAGTGGCCTACCAATCTCGCAGCTTATTGAAGATTCCCAATTGCGCGACGCACTGCAGCTCGCTGTCGACGAGGCCAATAAGGCAGTCAGCAAAGCGGAGGCGATCAAGCGCTTTGCGATCCTTCCGATAGACCTCACTATCGCATCCGGGCATCTAACTCCCAAGTTGAGCATCATTCGGGGCGCCGTCATGCGCGACTTCGCCAGCGAAATTGAGTCTGTCTACTCTTGAGGCAACCAACAAAAGACCCCATCGGAGCCCATGCTGCGGCTGGAGCTCTTGAGCGAGTTCGTCTTGCCAGAGAGATTCATGACGGCATTGCTCAAGACCTGGCAGCACTTGGCTACCGTCTTGACGACTTGGCAACGGCGCCCGGACTCGGCTCGAAGGAACGCAGCCAGATTCGCCTAATTCGGGGAGATTTATCGCAAACGCTCCAGCGCCTACGCAGATCCATTTTTGATCTTCGTAACGGCGACATTGATTTACCCGCTGAATTACGAGAAATCCTTCATGCCATTGAACCCGATGGGATGATTGTCCGATTCAACTGTACTGAAGAGTTTACAGATTTGGGTGCGGCCGTATCGAGGCACCTTCTTGCTATAGCTATCGAGGCCATTTCAAATGTGGTTCAACACTCTCACGCCACAGATTTGGCGGTCTCGCTTTCAGGCTCTCTTACATCATTTTCAATGCTAATCGAAGACAATGGCATCGGAAACGTCAGAGCCAAGGATTTTTCCTATGGACTGACCACCATGGCCGAGCGATCTGAGTTGATCGGAGCAACCTTCGAGGTGAAGAACGCAGAATTTGGCGGAACGATAGTTCAAGTTACTGCATCGCCGACATGATGATTTCGATTCTGCTCGTCGATGATCATCAACTGATTCGCGAAGGGTTAAAGCATGCCTTTGACAGATCAGATGACTGTCAGGTGATCGCAGAGGCAGCTTCGGTAGGCGAAGGACTCGCACAGCAGAGTCGTCATCATGCCCAAGTCGTGATCACAGATCTGCGCCTACCAGATGGATCTGGGCTTGAGCTAGTGCGCCAACTGCGCACCGTAGAGCCAGATCTAGGCTTGGTAATTTTGACCATGTTTCCAAGTGACGATCAGCTTTTCTTGGCGATAGAAGCCGGGGCCAGTGCTTTTCTTGCCAAGGATCTGCCCAGCGATGAGGTTGTACGCGTCGCTAGGGGTGCCGCATTTTCTCCACGCTCTTTCACCACCCTTAATCTCGATTCTGCTCTGGCTAGAAAGTCTTCAACACCAGGGCCGCATCTATCGCCGAAGGAACGTCATGTTCTGCAACTTTTGGCCGCCGGCGATACGGTTGGCCAGATTGGCGGAAAGTTGTTTATCAGCACCTCTACAACCAAAACGCATATAGCACGAATCTACGAAAAACTTTCGGTGGGCAGTCGCGCCCAGGCAGTCATCGCCGGAATCAAATGGGGGCTGCTCGACAACCCGCTTGAACAAGGCTGACCCAACAATTGAAAACCATTCTGCGGCACCTTAGATTTGCACTGCCAATTTCATTAGTTCCTATTTTCATGCAAATAAACAGACTCGGAATTGGGGATCTCGACTCTTGGTGGCATGTAAAGATCGGTGATCAAATTCGATCGGGAGTTCCGTTCAACGACCTTGGGAGCTCCTGGAGTTTGTACTCTGGAAGTACATACTCTAGGAATTGGCGAACGTCCCAGTGGTTGAGTGAAGTACTGATGTCGCTAGGTCACCAATTGCTGGGATGGCAGGCATTAATCTGGTGGCGTTTTATTTTTGGGTTATTGCTCCTATTGGTGTTCGTCGGCACTCTAGCCCGCAGGAACGGCTTGCCTGCCGTAGCTGTGACCGCCGGCACCGCCGCCTTTGTGCTTGTGCCATCTATCCAAGAGCGCCCAGCTCTAGTCGGGCTTATCTTTATCGCCCTGACTGGTGCCACCTGCGCCAGAATTCTGATCGACGCACGATTCGAGCGCTCAACTTGGCTCTGGGTACCTGCAACTTTCCTCTGGGCCAACCTCCATGGTTCTTGGATTCTGGCGCCAGGAGCATTGGCACTTGCCTTGACGCTTTCGGCCATTCGGCTCAAGAACCTTAGCTACATAATTCAGTCTTCTTTCCTGTTGATTTCGGTCGCGATAGCTGGTTGCTTATCTCCGATCGGTTGGAACGGGTTCTTGCTGCCCTTCAAACTGCGGGATACCGCAGGCAGATTCATCGTCGAATGGCAGCGAACAGACTTCACAGATCCACTTGCTTATGGCTTGCTCGCGCTGTTGATCTTATTTGTGGTTGCCTCCACTTTAGGGAAAGCTCGACCTAACATTTTTGAATTTCTCTGGGTTCTAATTTGGACGCTCTTCGCCTTCACGGCCTTTCGGAACATCGGACCTGCAACGCTTCTCATTGCCCCGCTTGTGGCGCGCAGGCTCGACCGTTGGATCAGTGCATTTCCTAAGTTAATGAGTCAAGATATGAGTCGTGCGACAACCGCTAAATTCAAATTTGCGATGGCGCTGGCGCTTTTGTGTACAGTGATTTCTACTGCGCTCGTAAATCCTCTGGACGGAGTAAAACCGCAATACATTGCCAAGCGACTGGCAGCGTCTACTCAGAATCTTCGGATCATTAACGATTACAACGCAAGCGGCGTGCTCCTGGCATTGGGCGGCGATCGAGTTCATCTTGCCGTCGACGGTAGAGCCGATCGTTTCAATCCAGATTGGCTCGCTCAGTACTTTGAAATGCTGAAGGTCTCCGGGGCAAACGCCTATCTACTTACTGAATTGCGCCCAAATGCTGCTGTTTTGGATGTGGGCTCGCCTTTAATTTGGCATTTGATTAGCGAGCAAAAATGGCATCGGATTATGACCGATGGTCATTACGTGCTAATCGCCGCGCCAACATTGAACTTGCGGCACTGAACTACTCCGAGTGAAGTAGCAACTGATGGCGTTTAACAATATCGTCCCAACGCCAATTGCTAAGAACAAACTCTCTGCCGGCGGCACCCATCCGACTAGCTAACGCTTCATCTCCAAGAATGGTCACAATCCGATCTACAAGGTCGCCCCTGTCACGCCCATCTACGACAAACCCAGTTATTCCTTCGCGAACAGCATCTGGTGCGCCGCCAGAATTGCCCGCTATTACCGGGATGGCACAAGCACTGGCTTCAAGATAGACGATTCCAAGTCCTTCAACTTCCAGACCGCCCAGCCGGCTCCGAGAGGGCATCGCAAACACTTGCGCTGCGTTTAGATACGTTGGTAATTCGGCCAGCGGAACCCGCCCCACCATTCGAACATGATCGGACAAATTTAGGTCGCGCACTTTGGCTTCTAACCTCGTTCGGTATGGCCCTTCTCCAACCACTACTAAGCCGACATCGCTTATCCGCTTTCTAATTTCTGGCAGCGCCTCAATTAGCCGGTCTTGACCTTTTCGTGGCACTAGCCGACCAACTGTCATGATCAGTCGACGATCTTTCATATCAAGACTCTGGCGCAATGCTTCGACCTCAAGATTTGGGCGGAAGAACTTCTCATCCACGCCCGGCGTAAGCTGGGCCATTCGCATCCGCGCACTCGGGGAAAGCGCCATTCCAACTCGAGAGCGCGTGTATTCGCCCAAGTACGTGACAACATCGGTCACTTCACCCACTCGGTGGAGCAGTTGACGAGTGACTGGGGTTCTTGCCCACCAGACCTCATGTCCATGTGTCGTTGCAACCGCCCGCGTTATTCCGACTCTACGCAAGGTGGGGGTGAGCAGACCCAGTGGCGCAGCAGCGCCAAACCAGACGGAAGTGCATTCGAAGTCACGTGCCGTCTTTGCAGTGCGGCTGGCCAATCCGGGAGATGGAAGGAGCATCCGCATGGGGTCACGAATCACTTGAACGCCAGTACGTGCGCGAAGATCCTCGTCGTATTCCTCGTCGCCCTCCTGCCTGCCAGCGTGAACAACGATGCTGTCTCGAGGAGCTCGCTCAACCAAGGCGTTAACAAAGGACTCGATGCCACCGGTCCGCGGCCCAAAATCATTTGTCACGACCAGAGTGCGCGTCATCAAGCGACCCTATCCATTATCGGACGGCCCATTTCGCAAAGTGGGTGGCACCTGTAGGTGGTTCAACTTGGCGAAACTCCGAGCAATCGCAATGCGCTGCGGCGGAGTCGGGTGATTGTCAAAGAACCAGAAGGCAAATCGGGAGGGACTTGGATCAGATAGGTTGGAGATCGCAAGACTCCGCTGCATATTCACAAAAGCTTCTGGATCTTGCGTTAAATTGAGCGCGTGGACATCGGCTCGCGCTTCAATATTTCTTGACAGCAGTGCAGATACTGGCTGTTGCACCAAGGTCAGTACTGTTATCAACGCAAGTACAAGTGCGACGCTCCTTGGATCAGCCAGCGGATTAAGGCTGGCCGGCAGTCCAGCCCGATCAAGCAAGGGTTTCCATTGAACAAGGAGCCCAATTGCCAGAACGCCAATCGCAGCTGAAAGTGCACCAATTAAGGTGAACCTACCCACATCATTCGCCTTGGCATGACCCAATTCATGCGCAACCACAAGTTTTACTTCCTCGGGGCTGGCATTGGCCAGTAGAACGTCATAGAGCACGATCCGGCGTGACGCCCCAAATCCAGATACGTAGGCATTAAGTGCAGTAGTCCGCCGCGAGGCATCAGCAACCAAAATTTGGCGAACAGGTACGCCGTCTCTAGCGGCCATTGTAATGAGCTCCTGGCGGAGCGGAGATGGCGCCATCGGAGTGAACTTATTGAATAGGGGTTCAACAAGAACCGGGTATCCAAATGAGAGTGCGATAACGAGAAGTGCGGTAGCAGCACCACCAACTATCCACCAGCGAGAGCCAAACAATCGGGCGCAGATAACCAGCGATGCCAAGGCTAGAGCCATGAGCGGAGCGTTGAGTGCGAAATGTTGGAGTCGATCTGAGAACCACCCTCGCCAATTCTGAGTGGATAGTCCGTAAGTTCGAAACACTTCCTCACGTTTTATGTCCAAGGGCAATGCCACCAGGTTGAACGCAAGTTCGATGGCGATCACGCCCACAAATGCTCTTAAGAAAAATGACCCTGGCAACAGGTTTATGAATTTCGCACCAAGATTTGTGAAGCCGACTAGACCTGCCAGAACAAATCCGAGAGCCCAAGAGCCAACACCCCAGGGAATTAGCGCCGAGTGAAACGCCTTGGCTTTGGAAATCTCAGCTTGGGCAAAATCGCTGCTCGCGGGAAGGGGATGGATGGGAACTGACAGAACATGCCATGGAGTGAACAGACCGACGAGCACGGCCAAGACCAGAGCGAGTACTGAGATGCTAAGAATCAACCAAGACCTGTTTGACATAGCACTGATCAAAGGCGGACAGCGCCGGCGAAAGGCATGTAATTGAGTCGATCCACTTGAACATTGCGGCCAGGATGTGGGGCATCAACTATTAAACCATGGCCAAGATAGATTCCGACGTGGCTGATGCCACGGAAGAAGAATACTAAGTCGCCGGGTTGAAGATTCCCGAGCGAGACTCGTCGACCATAGTGGATCTGCGCCTGCGAGGAGTGCGGCAAGGAAACGCCAGCATGTGCATACGCCATCATTGTCAGGCCAGAGCAGTCCCATGCCCTCGGCCCGGCAGCACCAAAAATGTATGGCTTGCCAATTTGCTGCAATGCGAACCTCAATGCGATTCCGCCTCGGCCAGAAACTCGGGTTGCTAACTTGGCGGATTTCAACGAACTCTTCTTAGAACTTCTAGCTCTCGCGGCCTGGGCTGCCAAGTATTTTTTCCGCTCCGAGGCCTTGAGAGAATTGAGCAGCCGTTCCACGTCGGCCAATTTGGATTGCGCCAACGCAGATGAGGCGGCTAATTCTTTCTGCGTTGCTCGCACCAATTTGACTCGGTCACCGACCACCAGTGAGGTCTGATGAAAGTGCTGCTCCGACGCGGCAAATTTACGAAGCTGAACAGATTGAGACTTGGTCACCGCCTCCAACTGGCTGGCACTTGCCAGATACTCGGTCGGATTCTTGGCGAAAAGCAATTGGATTCCAGGGCCAAGGCCGTTGTCTTTATATGCGTTTGCGGCAATCTGGCCCAGGTTATTTTTCAGCGCCCCGAGAGCGGCGCCTTCCTTTGCGCGCTGGCCCTGAACACCAGCCAGGGTGTGTTGCAAGGCAGATAGCCTCACCCTTGCCCCATTTGCAGCCTCAGCTGCCGCAGCTGCCTCTGTCTGTAGTCGATCAACCTGAGCCTGAACTGCCGACACGGAGGTATTGGGTGAGGCCAGCGCGGAGCCAGGAGCCACAAAAAGGGTGACCATCAGCGCTACCGCTAGGGGCAGCGCAAGCCTCAAACCGCGCAGGGACATTGAGGCAGGCTAACTGCGGGAGTCAAGCCTTTACAACCTGACAGACGGTTCCAACCTAATATTCTCAGCCTTCAAGTCAGCCTTTAGACAACTTCTAGGCGCAGGGGCGGCACCAGACCGCCACTGGAAAGCGCGGCCAGGGCCTGCTCTTCAGCCTCAGTTAGCGAATCGGGCGTCAGCAAGAAAGTGACCACGCAGTCTTCACATTCGTGGTGACGACCAGTGAGGCGGATCACACATCGCTCGCAGTCAATAATCATTTGCCATTCCCTCCGGTTATTTGGATGGTATGGGCGAGTACTGACACGTGGAGTACATCGAGATTAGGCGAACTTGAAGCCACCAAACTTGCTGAGTTTCTGAAGAACATCTCCAACAGCCCAACTCCCCATGGGATCGGGGGAGGCAAGGTTGTGTTGACCCTGAGAGCTCAGATACTTATTTAGCCTTTTTGGAATTGACCGACCTTCGGTGTTCGCAATTCCTTCTTCAAGCCATTTTTCATGGCCGTCCGGTCCAATAATGATGACCACGTCTTGATGGCTCACATCATGATTCACCACTTTTCCGGTCTGCCAATCAGGAGTGCCAGATTTGATCTCGCTCTTGGTCAACATCCTCGTTTCGAATGCGATGCCTAAAGCTGCGAGAACTTTCGAAACATCGGCCGGTCTGCCTGTATAAAAACTCCAGTTTGGTTCCGCCCCAAAAATCTTCTGGTAAGCCAAGAGACGCGCCGGCGTATCCGTAGCAGGATCTACACTCAATTCAACTAACGCAATCTTGTCATTCAGTCCAGCTTTAGATACCGCCCTTGAAAGACGGCCGAAATTAGCACTGACCATAGGGCAAATCTCTTGGCACGTGGTCAGGAATGGGGCGATGACCAAATACTTGCCCTTGAGAGCGCCTAGGGATGTTTGCGCACCATTTTGATCAATCAGTGGAATGCTGTCGGCGTTGTTGCGCACTGCTAAATCAAACTCAGTCCCTTTACCATCCGCCGAAGATGTGGCACCGCCATTCGTAACGGCTGCAGCGGCGCCGCTAGCAGAACCAATCGAACTAGAGGTACAGGACGCAAGCAATGCAATGAGCGCAATAGGGATTAAGGCACTCACTGCCCGAATTTGAGCTTTAGCAATTTTCACTGGTCGAGGTTATCTGTAACGACTGAGAATTTGGATTCCCTCGCTGTCGCCAGCAGGGCGAACATCAAATAACACCTGGTCGTCAGGGTGTAGAAAATGCTGCGAATACCCACAGAGTTCCCCCGAATGTGCCTTGCGCATCGCTGACATACTGAAACTGTAAAATTAAATTGTTCGCAAGACAGTTTCGTAAGTCAGTTTGACTGTCACTAAGGATTGGAACTCAATGCGGCGCAAGGCAGTTACCGCTCTTGGGCTGGTGGCCTGCTTAGTGTTGCTATCTGCACCAAGCACCCAGGCCGCTTCGAAGGTTCACTCAGTACCAAAGAAATCGGTTTCAAAGTCAAAGAAGAGTCCGAGCAGGCGGGCGCCACGATTGTCGCTTTCCATCAAACAGACCCCGAGCGAGGGTTCAACAGTGGTGGCTCTCTATGGCACGGTGGTTCCAGCTAGGGCTCGGGTTGTGGTGACGGTTCAATCTAAATATGCAGGAAAATGGGTCGACTCAAAGCTGACAGCCAAGACCACTCCAGCGGGAACCTGGTCGATTCAACAGACAGTGGCCAACATTACGGCCAAGATGTCGTACCGCGCGGTCGCAGTTATCAACGCGAGGAAGGCTTTCTCACCAGCACGTCATATCAAGTTAACTTCGCCTAAAGCTGCTGACTTATCCCTTGTCCAAGGATCGGGACCGGCGAAACGAATTCTGGGCGCAGACATAAGCCAGTGGCAACATAACGGGAACACGCCAATAGATTTCGCGAAAATGTACGCGGCTGGAACGCGGTTCGTCATGATCAAAGCGTCCGATGCACATGATGCAGCCGATGCCAGCGCCGCGAAATATGCGCCGTTCGATCGCCTCGCGGCACAAGCCGCAGGACTGTACACAGGCTTTTACCACTACGCCTATCTTCCAGATACAAAGGATCCCGCGGCTGTCATTACCGAAGCCAAGGCGCAAGCAGAGAAGGCCATTTGGCGCTTGGCTAGTGTTGGCGGGTATAGCTCACACGATCTTCCGTATGCCCTGGATATGGAGAACAACTGCATCCGCTACAACACCAAACATTCGTGCATAAAATATGCCACGGCAGCAAATATCACTCTGTTCGCTCTCACCTGGCTTACGACGATGCAAGAGCGCACCGGACGGGCGCCTATCGTGTACTCCTACCCGACCTTTTTAGAACGGGCTCTCGCTAAGAACACGGCATTTAGAAACTTCCCACTTTGGATCGCACATTACGGCGTTAATCCATACGACCCACTTGCAAACCCAGGTCAACGTACTTTCGGTTGCTATACAACACCTTGGACTCAGAGTGATTGCACTGCACAGTGGGCAATGTGGCAATTTACATCGTGCGGGATCGGTAACAAATACGGTGTCCTGAGTTCTAGGGTGGACCTAAGCGTATTCCGTGGCGATGCCAATGCCTTCCTCGCGCTGACTAAAGGAACCTGGACTCCCCAGCCTGGTGACTACCTACCCATCAATGAACCCGATACGGTCAATATCAGTCAACTCGTATCCAGTAGTACAGACTCTCCAGTGACTATGAGGATCGACGTCTTACGAATCACAGGAACTCCGGTTGTTACCGGTGGTGTCAAAATCAAGGTAATTCCAACGGCAGATCAGCCGCCCTTGTCGCAACTCATATTAACCCAGACCGCCACACGCATTGCCAGCGGCACTTGGAATGTATCTATAAGTGGGTTGCCAGCCGGAAGCTGGAACGCAACCGTTGACTTCGCAGATCCGACCGGGGTTCACGCCCCCTCGAGCGCCCCCGTGAGTTTTGTTCTAACCCAAGGAGTCAAGCCGATCCCAACACCTACCCCGACACCCACGGGCACCCCGACACCGACTGGCACCCCAACTCCAACCCCAAAACCAACGCCTAAGCCGTCGCCAAAACCAAAGCCAAAGCCGGTAAATCCCTGTCAAGGACAATTCGTCTATTGATGTAACTCCTGGCCGATCGGCCCCATTCCAAAACACTTGTGGTTTGGAAACCAGGTACGCCAGACCACCAAAAAGAGAAGATATATTGGGGCTGCTATTAGGACAACATATGCCCACTTGCTGCCGTCCGGGTAGGAAGCCGAAAGATAGGTCAACGCAGCTAAATAAATCAGTGCAATTGTCATTGTTAATCCACGCAAGGCACGCACCCGCATCAGATGCGGAAAATTCACCGTCGTAAGCTGAAGGCCACACAACAAGATGGAGATCACGACGGCAGTTCGTTGGCTAGTTCCAAGGATTAAGAAGGTTGGCACAACAACATTCCAGGCGGCTGGAAACCCGTTGAACCAATGATCTGAAGTTTCCTGATCATTGCGGGCAAACCAGAGCGCTGAAGTGAAAATAATCAGCGCTGCAATCCAAATTTGCCACCCTCGTGGAAGTAGGTGTGTTCTGATCATGAAAGCGACAGGCACAACTACACAAGCGACGTAATCGACTACGAGATCTAAGATGTGTCCGTCAATGTGCGGAGCATGGGTTACCACATCTACCTTGCGGGCGATCGGTCCGTCCAATCCATCAAGGACCTGGCAGGCGATCAACCAGAGCAGTGCCTGCCTGATGTGCCCATCCATAACCGCTTGGAGCCCAAGCAGCCCAGCAATGGCGCCGCTGGCCGTTAGAGCGTGAATTGCTAGCCCAAACCTGCGCAGGCGCTTACCCTCTCGATCGCTTAGCGGCTCGACAATGCCAACAGGAATATCCACTTGATTCAAAGGACGCCTTAACTTCAGGGGAATTAATGCCGGACAGCTAGTTACAGTGCGACCGAAAGGGTAGCCGATGTTTTCCAAACCGGGAACCGATCCCCACCCGCCGCTACGCTGCACGCATGTTTAGCAACATGGCCGACTCCGATTCGGGAGCCAACCATGTTCAGTCAAGCCGGGAAATCTTCTGGGAACGAATCTGGGCCGGCCTGCTCGTTCTCTACAGCGTCGGAGCTGCTTACCTAGTCTGGCGAACCCTTGGACGTTACGGTGTCAATGCAGCCGTTTTCCTGGTGATCGACGTCGTTACCTCATGGCCCTATGGCCTGGCCACGGCAAGGATCGTAGTGAACGTGGTCAAGCGAGAGTGGAAGGCGGTACGTAAATGGAGTTGGGTGGCCGCAATAACTTTTATCGCACCTGACGTGTACGTTCTCGCCTCCGCTCACCATGCTCCTAGGAATATCTACCTAGCGATCATTGCGATAATCATATTTCTGATTCTTTTCGCGATTCTGAGTGTCGTATTGCAGATTAGGAGTTGGGGGAAACTTGCTGTCGGCGATGCGCCCTAATGTTGAGATGTGTCGATGAACCCGCAACCGTCGAATCAGTTGAGCCTTGAAGATCTGGGCACTCCCCTGCTGCACACGACGTTTGTCGTCGTCGACCTTGAGACCACGGGCGGCTCACCTAAAGCAGGCGCAGGAATTACTGAAATAGGAGCAGTAAAAGTTCGTGGCGGCGAGGTTCTCGGCGAATTTCGCACCTTCGTCAATCCGGGGTATCCGATCCCTGCTTTCATCACCACGCTCACTGGAATAACTGATCACATGGTTCGCGAAGCTCCACATATAAATTCGGCACTTTCTTTTTTTATGGAGTTCTGTGGCGATCCGAAATCAACGGTGTTGGTTGCTCACAACGCTCCTTTCGATTTGGGCTTTCTGAAAGCTGCGGCAAGCGATATGGATCTGATTTGGCCGGGCTTTGCACATCTGGACACCGCCAAGTTGGCTCGGCAAATACTCTCCAGAGAAGAGGCTCCGAACTGCAAACTATCCACGTTATCTGCACTGTTTCGCACCGAGGTATCGCCAAACCATCGAGCCCTCGACGACGCGAGAGCGACCGTTGAGGTCCTTCACGCACTCATTGCACGATTGGGGAATCTAAAGATCACAACCCTGGAGGACCTAAGAGATTTTTCAAGTCGAACAACTCCGGCTCAGAAAACGAAGCGCCATCTGGCCGATGGAATTCCGAGTGGACCTGGCGTCTATATTTTCCGAGATCGTTCCGGATCTGCGCTCTATGTCGGAACGTCAAATCACTTACGTTCGCGCGTCCGTTCCTATTTCACCGCGAGCGAACAACGACGACGAATTTTGGACATGCTCAATTTGGTGGAGACCATAACCGCTATCCCATGCGCAACGAGTGTTGAGGCTCAAGTCCGCGAATTGCGGTTGATCAATGAACATCAGCCAACGTACAACCGAAGGTCTCGCCATCAAGATCGAGTTGTGTGGCTGGCTTTTACAGATGAGTCCTATCCGCGGTTATCAGTTACGCGAAGCGCTGCGACTCTTAAAGACGAGCGCGGATGGATGGGTCCCTTCACAAGTCGCGTTGAAGCCGATAGCACCGCTCTTGCTCTTCACGAAGCATTGCCAATCCGCCAGTGCACTCAGAAAATCAATCAGCGATCACAGCAGACTGCTTCGGCTTGCGCCCTTTTTGAGATGGGACGATGCGGCGCTCCATGCACTGGGGAGGAATCAGTAGATTCGTACCAATTGACCGTGAAACTAGCGAGAGATCTCATGAACACCGATCCCTCGCCCGTGGTGTCTCAACTCGAGGCGAAGATGATCGCCCTTGGCGGCGCTGAACGGTTTGAAGAGGCCGCAGAGATCCGAGATCGGATTGCAGCAGTGCAGAAGGGCGTTTCACGAGGATCCAGAATTCGTTCGCTCACAAAGGTGGATCATCTCGTAGCCGGACAACCGACCGTTGATGGTGGCTGGGATTTCATCTGCGTTCGTTATGGTCGACTAGCCGGCAGTGCAACTTCGAAGCCCGGGTTCCAGACGGAGTCAACGGTCGAGGCGCTGGTGATGAGTGCTGAAGTGGTTCTTGGCAACGAAAATATTTTGCCGCATTCAACATACGAAGAATGTGAACGGATTCTCGACTGGCTCGAAAATCCGGGCACCCGACTTTTTGAAATCACTGGGCAGTGGAGCAGTGCTGTGAACATCAACCAGGAGTGGCGAAGACTATAGGTGATGCAAAGTTTCAGAGTAGGTCAGTGGTTGATAAGGGATTGGGATAAGTCAATCCATCGCTCAAGAAGTTCCAAAGCAGCACCAGAATCGATCGAATCTGCAGCGGCAATCAGACCCATTTCCATTCGTTGATTTAGCGAAATCCCTCGATGTGAAGGGGCATTGAAGGCTGCCAGCGCAGCCGCGGAATTTAACAGCACGGCATCACGATGTGGGCCGCGTACACCGGCGAGGATGGCTCGGGTCGCCTCGGCATTTTCAGCTGCACTCCCACCGGCCAGTGCTGATTTTGGCGCTAGTGCGATTCCTAGATCAACTGGGTTGAGGCTCTGCTTCGAGACACGATGTTCTTCCACTACGTAGACGGTTGAGTTGCCAGAAAGGCTCAACTCGTCTAATCCGTCATCTCCTCGAAATACGAGTGCATCCGTTCCGCGGACAGCCAGCACATCTGCGACCACGGGCAGCCAACGCTGGTCGGCCACTCCAACTGCCTGGGCCGCTGGTCTGGCTGGATTTGATAGCGGCCCCACAATGTTAAAGACCGTTGTCACTCCCATCTCTCGCCTGGTCTGAGCGACATTTTTCATCGCCGGATGGAAGGCCGGCGCAAAGCAGAAGCCAAGGCCCAACTCGGTGGCGCAGCGAACAACTCCATCGCCGTCCAACTCAATTGCGACACCAAGGGCACTCAACACGTCCGCCGAGCCGCTCTGAGAAGAAGCCGCCCGTGAACCATGTTTAATCACGGTCGCCCCGGCAGCAGCGGCAACGATCGCCGAAGTAGTCGAAATATTTATCGTGTTGGCCCCATCGCCGCCGGTGCCAACACAGTCAACCGATCGACTCGGAAAATCGACCGGTACCGCATGTCGGTACATGACCTCAACAAATCCGATGACTTCGCTGGCTACTTCACCTTTGACCTTCAGCCCCATCAGGAGAGCCGCAATCTGGGCAGAGGTAGCGCGACCGGACATGACCTCTTCTAGCGCCCAATCGGCCATTGGGCGATCTAGATCTTCAAGGCTGGTCAAGTGGCGAAGAATCACCGGCCAGGAGAGCACCGACTCGCTGGTCAGTTTGCTTCATCCTGTCCAAGTAGGCGCGCGGCTGCGGCCGCCAATTCAAATGGGTCTATCGGATGTCCAACCACCGCATCAGCCCGCGACCATGAGGCGAGCCAGGCGTCGCTTGGGCGCCCGATGACTAATAGGATTTTGGGCGCGTTGAAAATCTCATCCTTAATGGCTCTGGCGATTCCCATCCCACCGGCTGGGGTCGCCTCACCATCCAAAATGACTAGGGCGATTCCCGGCTTACCCGATCTGACCTGGGCAGTTGAAGTGTCCAGGGCGGCCATCAGAGCTGGCTCAGTGGCCACCTCAATGGTGGATACCAGTGATCCAGCGGCGCTGGGACGACGGCCCAGCGCGCCAGTAATGGCAGTACGAGTATTGACGTTGTCGCTGTAGACAAGGATTTGATGGGTCTGATCTGTCAGGGTCGGCACGGTTCCAAATCGTAGCGCTCCCGAACCTGAAATCGGTCGATCCCTGCTCTCCTCATCCCCCCAAATCGGGATCAAAAGGGTCGGATCACAAACTTTGGCGCCAAATAAGCCATAATCTCCGCTTGTGACGAGTGCAACCCTGAGTGATGACCTTCAGACCGAATCCGACAATCGCCCGAACCTGGTGGCCGTCGGCACGATTGTCTGGCTATCCAGCGAGCTGATGTTCTTCGCGGCGCTATTCGCGATGTACTTCACCGTCCGATCCGTGGAAGGACCGAAAGTCTGGCTCCTATCCACGGGGTTGCTCAATGTTCCATTCGCAACCTTGAACACCACTGTGCTCGTCCTCTCTTCGGTCACTTGCCAATTTGGTGTCTTCGCCGCCGAACGCTTCCAATTGCGACGAACCGGTTCCGCCCTTGACTTTCGCAAATGGGGAATGCGCGAATGGTTCACACTCACGTTCTTGATGGGTGCTTTCTTCGTCGGCGGTCAGATTTATGAATACGCGAGCCTGGTTCGCGAAGGAATCACTTTAGCTAGTCGTTCCTATGGTTCGGTCTTTTACATAACGACCGGATTCCATGGCCTGCACGTGGCTGGCGGACTGGTGGCCTTTCTAATCGTTCTTGGGCGCACCTTTAAAGCACATCGTTTTGGTCACGCAGAAGCAACGACAGCCATCGTTGTCTCCTACTACTGGCACTTTGTTGATGTTGTATGGATCGGTCTTTTCACAACTATCTACCTGATCAAATAAGGCGGCACGTCGAATGAAACGGCTTTCCAAATACCGTCGCCATCCGCTAGCCGCTGGGCTCGTGATAGCGATGGGACTACTCCTGGTTGGGAGTCTTTACTCCCTAGCCTCCGGTGCCGGCCCCGCGCAGGCATCCAATGCGAGAAGCCAGGCGATCAAAGAGGGACAACAGATATTCCTCAAGGGGTGTTCTTCGTGCCACGGGCTCAATGCAGAAGGCACCCAGACCGGTCCGTCGCTAATTGGCGTCGGCGCCGCTTCCGTAGATTTTCAGGTCGGTACCGGCCGAATGCCAATGGCCGATGCAAGCGTGCAGGCCACCGCAAGAGCGCCCCAGTTCACACCTGAGCAGACGATGGCTCTGGCCGAGTACGTGGCTTCGCTAGCGCCCGGTCCCGCCATCCCTTCGCAGGCAGCCTTAAATTACGAACGCGATGGAAACCTGGCTCAAGGCGGCGAACTCTTCCGAACAAACTGCGCCATGTGTCACAACTTCGCCGGGCAGGGCGGTGCCCTTACCCAGGGCAAATATGCGGCTTCACTGATGGGTGTGGATCCGCAGAAAATCTACGAAGCGATGATCACTGGACCGCAATCCATGCCGGTGTTCGGCGATCGCTCGATGACGCCGGCTGAGAAGCTCTCAATCATTAAATGGCTTAAGAACGTACAAAATGAGCAAGCCCAAGGCGGAATTGCGCTTGGGAAGGTTGGCCCTGTGACGGAAGGTCTACTTGTTTGGACTCTCGGCCTTGGCCTATTGATCGGCGCAGCCGTGTGGCTAGGAGCGAAATCAAAATGAGCGACCTTGAACCGCTGAGCGATCCAGGACTGCCAGCGCACGTAGCCCGTCGGGCAGATCGCGATCCCATTGCCGAGAAGCGAGCTGAGCGACAAGTAGCCATCTTGTTCATGCTGTCTGGATTGAGCGCAGTAGCTTTCATCGCTTCCTATGTTGGGATCAAATCAGATCAGTACATCTTCCTGCCGCTGCTCGGCACTACAAATGCGCAGCAATTGGCACTTGGCATCTCCTTGGCATTGACCCTGCTGACCATTGGCTTCGGCGTTGTTCATTGGGCCAAGGTCTTGATGTCAGACCACGAGATCACCAACCAACGTCACACAATGCGCTCGTCTGAGACAGAGTTGGCTGAGTTAGCCACGACTTTCGCGGCCGGCGCTGCCTCCTCAGGCCTCGGTCGGCGTTCGCTGATTAAACGCACATTGGGTGGCGCCCTGGCGCTTGTCACTATTTCGCCACTGATAATTCTTCGCGACCTTGGTCCGCTCCCTAAGAAACAGCTTGAGGGAACCAATTGGAAGAGGGGCAGTCGCCTGATCACTGATCCTGGCGGGATTGCGCTTAAAGCCTCTGACCTCGAGGTTGGCGGAGTGGCACACGTTCTTCCAGAACGACCCACCGGGCAGAAAGAGACCCTCGAAGATCTCACGCGTGATCCGGTGCTGGTGATTCGGCTACGACCAGAAGACCTTCATCTAAATGCCGAGCAAGCCAGTTGGACACACAACGGCATCATTGCGTTTTCTAAAATCTGCACGCATATGGGCTGCGCCGTCGGACTCTACGAACAGCAGACCCACCACCTTCTCTGCCCGTGCCACCAATCGACCTTCGATGTCACCACAGGCGCCTCAGTGATTTTTGGACCAGCTGCTCGCCCACTCCCCCAACTGGCAATTACCGTTGACAGTGAGGGCTATCTCATTGCCCAACACGGCTTTAATCAGCCCGTCGGACCAAGTTTCTGGGAGCGTTCCTCATGACCAAGATTGCCGAGGCCGGTAAAGGCGCTTTTGGTTTCGTCGATGATCGAGTAGGCGCAGCCAAATGGGTTAAGAAAAACCTGAACAAGGTTTTCCCTGAGCACTGGTCGTTCATGCTCGGCGAGATCGCCATGTACTCGTTCATCATCCTGCTGCTATCAGGAGTGTTCCTGTCGCTCTTCTTTGTCCCATCGCAGCAAGAGATCATTTACCACGGCAGTTACGCCCCGCTTTCTGGCCTACCAATGTCTCAGGCATACGCATCAACAATCGACATGTCCTTCGATGTCCGCGGCGGTTTGCTCATGCGCCAGATTCATCACTGGGCCGCACTGATCTTCCTAGCCGCAATGATCATCCACATGCTCCGTGTCTTCTTCACAGGCGCTTATCGGAAACCACGCGAATTCAACTGGCTGATCGGAATTGGTCTTCTCACCCTTGGGATTCTTGAAGGTTTTGCGGGTTACTCACTTCCCGATGACTTGCTTTCTGGCACCGGCCTTCGCATCGCTGAAGCAATCGTGCAAGCGATCCCACTTATCGGAAGTTACGCAGCCTTCTTCCTCTTCGGAGGTCTCTTCCCCGGCAGTATTTTCATCTCGCGCCTTTACACGATTCACGTTCTGCTGATTCCAGGAATCATCCTTGCCCTTATAACCGTTCACGTAATGCTCGTTTGGTACCAGAAGCACACTCAGTACCCGGGGCCAGGACGGACCGAAAAGAATGTTGTCGGCCCGCCTTTCATGCCGATTTATATGGCTAAGGCCGGCGGATTCTTCTTCATCGTCTTCGGCATCACCGCTTTCCTTGGCGCGCTTTTCTCAATCAACCCAATCTGGCTCTATGGCCCATACAACCCGTCGCAAATTTCTGCCGGGTCACAGCCCGACTTCTACATGGGCTGGCTTGATGGCCTTGTCCGTATGACGCCGAATATTGAAACTCACGCGTTCGGTCATACGATTTCGTGGAACATTCTGATTCCTGCGCTGATTGTTCCGGGCATCTTCTTTACGACGCTTGCATTATTTCCGTTCATTGAAAGTTGGGTCAACGGCGATAAGGGCGAACATCATCTTCTTGATCGGCCACGCAATGCGGCAACCCGCACATCTTTAGGCGCTGCCGGACTGACATTCATGATCGTTGCACTTCTAAACGGCGGCAACGACATTGTTGCAACGCACTTTGGTCTAACCATCAACGGCATCATGTGGTTTACCCGAATCGCAATTTTCGTTCTGCCGCCGATCGTGTTCATGATTACCAAGCGAATCTGTCTGGGCCTCCAACACAAGGATCGCGATACCGTCTTGCACGGTCGAGAAACTGGGCGTCTGGTCATGCTGCCTCATGGTGAGTACATCGAAGTTCACGAACAAATCTCAACCGACGACCAATGGACACTCACCCAGCACAAGCAGTATCAAGCGCTGGTGGCGCCGGTCAATGTTGATGCGAACGGTCTCGAACGACCGGTTGGACTCAAAGAACGAATCCGCCTTGGCCTTTCAAAGTGGATGTACGGAGAGCAAGTTGCCAAGCCAACTGCCACCGATGTTCATGAACTTGAAGGCGGCCACCACTAAGAAGTTTCCAGCGCGAAGCAAACGCTTCGCGCTGGATAGGTTTACGACTCGATGATCTCGGTGGGTGCACCATGCACTGCTGGGATGGAACCGAGTCGGCCAGCTTGATAATCCTCAAAGGCTTTTAGCACTTCGGCTTTGGTGTTCATTACGA
This sequence comes from Candidatus Nanopelagicaceae bacterium, assembly GCA_035530875.1. GTDB lineage: Bacteria > Actinomycetota > Actinomycetes > Nanopelagicales > Nanopelagicaceae > JANXYY01. The sequence continues at coordinate 51,589 of DATKUB010000057.1, read as the reverse complement.
AAGGTCCCATCCAGGCCACTGGCTCACCTATTGGCGCTCCACCTAAGATCAGCACATCCATCTCAGGAGACCTTGATTCTTGGCTCTGGTCGGCCTGAATCACCAACGTATCGCCGGCGCCAAAGACCGCAAGCTGCCCCATCCGAACCGGTCGTCCTTCGACGCCAACTGTGCCTCGCCCAGCCAGCGTGTAGGCCAGTGCGTTGTAGCGCGGATTCCAAGGAAGGTTCAACCGCGCCCCCGGCGCCAGCGTTGCGTGAACCAAGGTGATCGGCGTTCTGGTGGTGCCCGGGCCTTGATGACCATCAACTTCACCAGCGATCACCCGAAGCAGCGTTCCACCGTCGGGTGACGACAGCAGAGCCACTTCATTTGCCCGAAGGTCTTGATAGGCCGGTGGTGCCCATTTCTGGCTGGCTGGCAGATTCACCCAGAGTTGAAATCCGTGGAAAAGTCCGCCGGACATAACCAAGTGCTCAGGCGGAGCTTCAATGTGCAAGATTCCGGCACCCGCAGTCATCCATTGGGTATCGCCGTTGGTGATCGTCCCGCCGCCGCCATTGCTGTCCTTGTGGTCGAAGATCCCGTCGATTATGTAAGTGACGGTCTCAAATCCCCGGTGCGGGTGCCAAGGCGTTCCCTTTGGTTCGCCAGGTGCATATTCGACTTCACCCATCTGATCTAGGTGAATAAACGGATCGAGGTCGGCTAGTTCAACGCCAGCGAAGGCTCGACGTACTGGGAAACCCTCGCCCTCAAAGCCGCTAGGAGCCGTTGTAACGCTTTTAACCGGCCGTGCTTGACCCGAAACCTGGGTAAGCCTTGGTAGAACCGTTAGATCGGGAACAGTTATCGCCGGCATCGCGCTCTCTTTTCGTTGAAAGGTCAACTACACAGAGGGTAGAACCATGTACGGCCCCAAACAATTCCAACGTCGAAAATACCCAACTGGCACACAGAGTTCGTATCTCTTCGGGCGCACCACTGTGCGCAGGCTCGTAGAGTATGGATATGACTCGCCTGATACTGATCAACGGGGCGCCGGGTAGCGGAAAATCGACACTGGCGCGGATGTACGTCGACGACCACCCGTTGGCGCTAGCCCTGGACATCGACACCGTTCGTGCGATGCTCGGTCACTGGCTCGATGACCCAACCGAGGCCGGTCTCATCGCAAGGCGCATGGCATTGGAGATGGCGCGGGTACAGCTGACGGCCGGTCGGGACGTCGTGATTCCCCAATTCCTCGGTCGACCGGATTTCGTAGTTTCGTTGGAGCACCTCTGCCACGATGTTGGCGCAGAGTTTGTCGAAATTGCCCTGCTGAGCGACCCGCAGGAGGCTGTCGACCGCTTCGTCCGGCGCTCTGCAGCCCCGCAAACAGCCGAGCATCGCGACGCTGCGGCCCTGCTCGGGCGCAGCGGCGGCGTCAACGCGCTGCCTGGCATGTACGAGAGACTGATCGAGGTCGTGGCCAGCAGACCGCGCACTCGAACGATCGTGACTGTCGCGGGGCAGGTAGATCGGGCGTACCGCGATCTGGTGACCCAAGTCGTCTCTAATGAACAGGTCACAGGATCGGCCAACGACCCAGCCTCCTGACCGCAAGAACCTAGGGTCCTATTCTGTTCATTGAAGCACGCCCACCTGATTCAGGCCGGATGAATAAGTGTTTCCCAGTACCCAGTTTTATCTCTTCGTGCCCACGATTGGCCTAGAAAAGCCCAATTCTCGAGACTCTCTCATGGTTTTAGACTACTGAGATACTCCACTCATGACGGAGGCCCTATCGGCTGCAGCGAGGGCCACCATTCGCGAGATGTGGGCAAGCAGGTTTGGGGTCCCCGTTGCCCATCTTGAATCCGTGGGTCTGAATTATGTAGCGAAAGAGAATTCAACTTGGGTCGTAATCTTGGATTTGGAGGGTTCTCAGGTCGTTCTGGCGCCGCCATATGCGATTCCTTTGTTGTCACCGCTTGGCTCAAAGGAGTTACTTGATCTGGACTCACTTGTCTTGGCACTTTCAGATTTCTCTCCGCGACCCTACGGGAAAGGACGACTGCTCTATGCGGAGATCGAGACTCGTGCGCCCAATTCAAATCAGTCGATTCGAATTACCTCCGGGGAACAAATCGATCGTTTTCTGTTGAAATGTTCGGAGGCGGAAGTCGAGGAGAGCGGAATAGGTAAAACTGAAACTCGTTTTGGAGAATTCGACGCAAATGGCGATTTGGTTGCTCTTGCCGGCTATGAAACATGGAACGGATCGGTAGCTCATCTTGGAGTATTAGTCGACCCTCTTCTGAGGAGTCGAGGTATCGGTCAGCGGGTCGCTAGCGCCGCCACCAGTGACGCCTATTCAAAAGGTCTTATCCCTCAGTGGTTGGTGAAAATAGAAAACAATCCCTCATTTCAATTAGCCGCGCGATTGGGATTCAACCAAGTGGGTTGCCAGTTGGCGCTAGAGATAACCGCACCTGCATCTCATTCCTAAGGGAAGGTAACGATTGTCTCCCAGTGCCCAGTTCTATTCCTTCGGGCTCGCGATATAGGTGCACGTCGCAAAGCCAGTATTTGCTTTCTTGACTTTCTAGTCCTCTTCACCACTGGGTATGATTAACACTTCCAATTGTGCTTCGACACCATTTGTCGTGTCCTCGATGGAATTGGCCCCTGGATTGCAATCGTTCTATCGAGGTTGTATGCCAAAAAAGTTGCGCTCCTAAATCCTGCTTATTGCTTGCAGGAGTTCATTCACCAATATGATTACCGACTGTGCAATTTGATCGGCTTCGCCGAGAGTAGACACGGCCCTGCGTACCATTAATGATCCAATGGGTTGACTCCCCAAAGTAAAAAGTTCTTCTAAATATTTGAGTGCCAATGAAGTTGTTTTAGAAGAAATCGAATTATTGAGAATTAACGTGAAACCGGGGAGCAACTCTTGTGTCTCAAAGGCAATTAGAAGTCGATAAATATCCAGCGCATCTTTGTCTTGAGTGCGCTTGGCTGAATCTTTTCGTTCGTAGATTTTATGAGCCTTGGCTACCAAAAGCGCAGCAGGTCCGGCGACCTTTATGGCAATAAATCTAGTTGGATCGTCAGGGCTCGCAATTTTCATTATGGCGTAGTCGACGATCGCCGCTTCCAACCCCACGGTTCGACGAGCAGTCATTTCGTGATGTGGCGCAAGATTCGCACTTCGTTTCCCACCCTTTACCAAAGAATCTGGAGCCATGAGGTCTATTGGGATTCCAGACCTGCTCAACCATTGCCCAGGATTTGCTCCAACACTTTGATAAAAACCAGATTGCTTGAGAAGTGCGGAAATTTCAGGGGATTCTTCCAAATTATTGACGTCGAAAACAAGATCACTGTCTTTAGTGAATTCAGCGACCGCGAGATCAATGTTTCCTGTGTGCTGGTAGATCGCTTGCGCGCCCACCAATATCACGGAATCTCGATGAGGTCCCAGTGCATCCAATGCTTCGAACAGAGCAACTTTTGCTTCATTAACCAGGTTATCGTCTCCACTCATCTTGATGCGACTCCATCCAATTGAGAAGTTCTTCGCCCTCGGACGGGCCCCGACCAGGAGAGGTCAAGAGGTCTAGCGCCGTTTGAACAATTGAAACATAGATCAAGCCGTTTTTTGCTTTGGTGTCCTCGAAGATTGATTCATGGTCTGTTGCCGCTAAGAGAACATTTGCACCCGTGCTTACTGGTGTGATTTGTAGAGTAGATGCTAGATCTTTTACATCCTTCGCGTAGATCATTGCCAGTTTTGGATTGGCGTATGGTGAGTAAATATTTGCGGAAAGTGACCCTGTAATTGCATATGAATTGCTACTTATTGACTTTAACTTCTTCAATAAAGTTTCCATCCCCCTGGGTTCAACAAAAGATTGGACATCATTTGAGGATTGAAATTCATAATCTTGACTCCATCGCTCGATGGTCTCCCGCCACAAAACGGATTTCACTTCTTGCTTGGGTTTTGGCCCCTTGGTGTTTTGGACCAGAGTTAGGAGGTTTTCTCTTTCGAGGTACTCAATAACTCTATATGTGACTCCACTCGACGATTTGGCAATTTTGATGATTTGCGGAATTGAAAAGGGAGGCCTAACTTCAATCAAACTCTGTAAAACTCTAGATGCAGGAGCGCCTCTTAACGAGTTTCGGGGACGACCAGGGCCTCGCCAGGGGTCTGACTTCGCTCCAACGTCACGAATATATGTTGACGTTTTGGGATAGATGATTTGCAAATTACCGGTTGCATCAGCGTAGGAGACGCCAAGGTTCCGCAAAGATCTCTGCACCGATTCTGATATGTAGCGAGCGATGATCATTGGTGCCGCATTGTCGATTTGTGCTTGAACCGCCTTGAGCTGTTCGAGCACTGTCGCGATATCACGCGATACAAATTGTTTTTTGATCTCAACGACGAATTTTGCTTGTTCGCTTATGCCATTACTAATCCTAAGTAGAGCATCGGCTTGGCCTAGTTTTCTGGACGTTTCTTTGAGCTTTTCCGTTTCAATTTTCCAGCCTGGGGGAATAGCTTGTTCGAGCCAGGCTTGTGCCTGAGTCGCCACTGAGTCATCGGTTTGAGGCTCAGTCTGAGAACTTGGCGCGAGGCCCTTCTGAGGGTTCATTTCTGAATATTAGCATATTCCGCTGCCAGCGGAATACCTATATTTGCAGAGTAATTCCTCAATATCGATTTAGTTCGATGCGTTCAAATTCGGTTGCTCCCCAGTTCAAGTACAAAAGGATGGAAATGTTGCCACCCGACTGTGACGAAGACGTACTGCTGGGACAATTGAGCAGGTAAGCGAGCATCTGTGGACCGTGCCCCATGAGTAAAAGGGTTGGCGATCAACACAACCTTTGTCGCTCAATCGTCGGAACGGGGGGTTCGTGGCCCTATAGAGTCCCCAATTGCGAATCGGAAAGCGAGCAGTTCTCATCAACGGCAGAACTTCGGGCCTCAGGGCAAGGCAACTATGAATTCCCAGTGCCCAGTTTTATCCCCTCGGGCGCGCAAAATATTTCTTGAGAATCAACACGGATTTAGGTTTGAGAGTCGGCGAAGGCGACGACGTAGTCGATGAACGCCCATGTGCTTTCGACGGTCGAAGGGTCTGACGACTGGCGCGCTCGCCTCCAGGGGTCCGGACGATCATCAAGAGCACGCTGAATTAGATCGGTCCATTCAAGATCCAAAGTTCTAAGCGCCCACCTTCCTGCCTCGAGTTTGGAGGTGACACGTCCAGCGTTCAGTGTCTGCAAAGTTCGGCAGTAGGACAGCACGGTGTGCGGTTGTCTCCATGCGTTATTCATTCCTTCTGGATCAGCGCGAAGTTCGGCTGCCCATTCAGGAATCAAAGCCGCAACCTCAGCGCGAAGTTCGGCTGCCGTAATTGGATCGATGACATCCTTTGGATCGGGGCCGTCGAGAATCACTCCATGCTCGCGAACTACCCATCTGGTGACGGCGGTGTTGTCGTGATCGGACCGCTCTAGCATTCTGCTCCCGTTATCTACGTAGAGCCAAGGAGTTCGCGCCGGGTCCGGACGCTTTAACGCTGCCTTGGTGACGTAAGAGCCCTCAAGATGCTGGGCCCAATCGACATCCAGGTCTGGGAACTTCTCGTGCATGGTTTGCAACTGAGACTGTTCAAGGAGGTTGACCTCGTCGTTAGTGACAATCAAGAAGTCGACGTCGCTGTGCAAGTCGGCGTCGCCAAGCGCGAACGAGCCCTGAAGGTACGCGGCAAAGAAGTTCGGACCGAGGACACTTTTGGCGCCATCAACGAGGTCCATCAAGACTGCATTCAGTTGCACGTAATCCGTGGGATCTTTGTGGCCGGGATTCGTCATTTTCTGAGGCCTCACCTCCTAAGTGAAGCACTCGGCGCAACGCGACGTACAAACATTTCCGAATTGCCGCCCTAGATCGCTTTTAGGCTACGGCATTAGGAGAGTTGATTCCCAATGCCCAATTTTATCCCTTCGGGTGCAGACTCTTGTTTGCGACATATTTCCCCACATGCTATTTGGCCGATATGCCAGAATCCCTTATGGAACTCGTGGCGCCCAGCGGTGACTATCTGGAGAGTTATAAAGTCGCGCTAAGCAGAGGGTGGTCTTCGAATAATCTTCGGGATGTTTCGGTGGAAGAACTTCAAAGAGCCGAACAAGACCCTCAACTTATTTTCGATCTTGCCAATAACCCAACTGGTTCAGGACCCTTGGTTGAACTTCCAGATGGTTCCCTTGTTCCGCGGCTACCATCCATCACGCGTTGGATTTGGGATGGGGAATTCTGCGGAGCGATCGGACTGCGTTGGCAGCCGGGTACTCCTGAATTGCCTGCGCATGCTTTAGGACATATCGGCTATGCAGTTGTCCCTTGGAAGCAAAACATGAGGTATGCGACCAATGCTCTGGGAGCCCTACTCCCAGATGCACGGAAACTTGGTTTGCCTTACGTCGAATTAACCACAGACTTGGACAACGAAGCGTCTCAAAAAGTGATCACTAATAACGGAGGAATTCTGATTGAGGAATTTCTCAAACCTGCATCACAAGGTGGAACAGCCGGATACCGATGGAGAATTCCCCTCGCTTAAGTGCGCGCTAGAGACGAGAAACTTAACCTCTAAATGCCCGGTTTACCTCTTCGGGCGCAGTTGTGGGCTTCCTGCTACTTGAAGGCCCTGACTTTGTCAGTCCCCATTGACCCGGAGAGTTACCTGACATCTCCTCGGCTCAAATGCTGATTGTCCGAGGCGCAGGGGCGACTACGCCTCGGACAACGGGCCGAAACTGGCAGCCACGGTCAAATATTTGACCTCAAGGCTCTTTACGATGGTTGAGTTTGCGTGACTTGACGATGGTTGAGTTTGCGTGACTTGCTGATTGATCAGACCACGCCACCATCAATGATCAGGGTCTGACCGGTCATGTAGGACGAGGCATCTGAGGCAAGGAACAGAACGCCGCCAGCGACCTCCTCAGGCGCGCCTTGTCGTCCTAGGGGAACGACGTACCGGACAGCCTCTTCCTGCAACTCTCGGCCGCCCATGTAATCAATTGAAGGCTGGTTGAACGGTGTGTCAATCCAACCGGGGCAAATGACGTTGACCCGGATCTTGCTGGGAGCGAGCTCGACTGCGAGGGATTTGCCGAAGCCGATGATTGCGCCCTTAGAGGCGGAGTACCCCGTCATGCCCGGGCCTCCCTTGAAGGCAGCGGCCGAGGAAGTCAGCACGATCGAACCGCCCTTGTCTCGCAGATGCGGCGTCAGGTGCTTAGCAGCGAGGAAGCAGTGACGCGGATTGACGGCGAACATTGCGTCCCACTCCTCGACGGAGAAGTCGGTTACGGCGCCCGAGCGCTGGAGTCCGGCGTTGAAGAAGCCGACGTCAAGTCCACCTAGCCGCTCCGCGGCGGTGTCGATGAGGTTCTTAATCGCCTCCTCGGAGGTGACGTCGGTCGGCACGACCGAGGCCGTGCCCCCCTCACTCTTGATGAGAGTGGCCGTCTCCTCGGCTCCGGCAACATCGATGTCGCCGATGACAATCTGCCCGCCGTGGCGCGCCATCAGCAGTGCGCAGGCACGGCCGATGTTGGCCGCTCCGCCGGTCAGGACGATCCGCTTACCCGCGAGCTGTCTCAGGTCGGCCATGGTCAGCCCGCCAGTCCTGCTGCGCTGGTCGCAGCAATCTCGTAATCCTGGGCTGGCGTACTGCCGAAAGCACCAGCTGGCTGGCCTTCGAATAGATGAATTTGTAACAGGGGCACGGGCCGCAAACCTCGTTTCGAATGAGAAAGACGCCACAGTCGACGCTCCCCCCGATGCTAGACCGATTTCGCATGGACAAACAATTCGCATGGCGAAGCAAGACGCGCAGCGCCATCTGCAACCAGCTAGCGTGACACCGAACAGGTCTATCGATCAGCTAAATGTCCCAATCTCATCCCGTCAGGGCTCACGCCGCCAAGAGGTGGGCACCATTGGGTTCTGGCTTTCGATCTCACGGGCCAGCCGGTGACCGTCGAAAACCGCCTCTGACGGAATCCGTGGCGCAACCGCATCACCAATCGCGTGTACGGCACGGATTCCGGCTTCGGAAAGTCTGCTCGAATCGGAGTTGAGTTGGCGGTACAACTCGTCATTGCTCGATTGTTGTGTGACCAAAACCACGCCGTCTGTCTCAAGTGACCACGGATCGCCAAAGGTGGTCTCCCCGCGCACCCGGTCTCCGTCGATCGCGTGAATGGCGACGTCAACGTGGAACGCAATTCCTAGTTGATGAAGGTGCTTACGGAGCATGTCACCTTCAAGTGACGCGTCCGAGATCGGCGAAATCTTCTCTTGAGGAGTGACTAAGTGAACCTCATAACCTTCGAGGCTAAGCAGCTCGGCGATTCCAGGGCCGACGTAGTAACCATCCGCGTCGTATACAACGACCCGACCGGTTGCAGGTCGCTCGCCGGCCATCACTCGCTCCGGCGTTAGAGCGTGCTCTGCGCCTTCGATCCGAGGAAGATGAATGGGTTGGGTGCCGTCGCCGCACCAAGAAGAGCCGGTAGCAATGACCACGATTTCGGCGCCGTAGTCAAGGACCTCGGCTGCGGTGAGTCGACGTCCGAGAATCACTTCGACATTCGGCAGTTTGGCAAGTCCGACGACGCGGTGATCGATTACTCGTCCCCAATCACCGAGCGTTGGAAGATCGCGGGTCCACCTGAGTTTGCCGCCAAGTTGGTCTCCAGCCTCTACCAGGTGCACCGCCTCGAAACCGCGCTTTCCAAGAACCATGGCGCACTCCATTCCCGCCGGCCCCCCACCGACGACGAGAACCGGGCGCTGCGGATATTGCGGTTTGAGGTAGAGCTCGGGGTGCCAGCCCCTGCGATACTCCTCGCCAGCGGTTGCGTTTTGGATACAACCAACGTGATGGAACGTCTCCTCTTTAAGAATGCAGACATTTGACCCAGTGCACTCGCGGATCTCATCGACTCTGCCTTCCCGAATCTTGTTGGGCAGAAACGGATCGGCGATTGCCGGCCTGGCAGCCCCAATCAGATCGAAGTTGCCGCTCCTAATAAGTGCGGCCATCGTGTCGGGATTCGTATAGCGCCCAACGCCAACGATGACTTTCGACGTCGCTTCGCGTACTCGAGATGTCCACGGCAATTGATGTCCCTCGGAAAAATATCTTGAAGTTCCCGAGTCCTCCGGCCAACTGCCGACGTTGACGTCAAACAGGTCTACAACCGGATCCACCATGCGTACGAATTCGAGCATCTCTTCGGCGTCAATGCCCAACAAATCCTTACCTGGCGCGACTGCCGTGCGGATCGCTATCGCGCAGTCATCCCCTACGGCCGCGCGAACTTTCTCCAGCGTCTCGATCTGGAAGCGGGCGCGGTTTGCTAGCGGACCACCGTAAGAATCGCTGCGCCGGTTTGTGACGGAAGAGAGCATCTGGGTCATCAGATACCCATGTGCGCCATAGACATAAACAATGTCGAACCCGACGTCGCGGGCCCGTTTGGCCGCCTCTACGAAATCTTTCTGAACCCGTGCGATGTCGGCAAGGCTCATCTCGCGCGGCAAACTCGAATAGATCGAGGTCCCTGCAGACTGGCTGGGTGCGATGCGGGGATAACGTGATTCACCGTTGGGCGACGAGGAGCCACCGTGATGCAACTCGATCCCAGCCAGTGCGCCATGTTCATGAATAGCCTCAGCCACCAGACCCAGCCGGCGAGCGTCCTCGGCATCCCAGATGTCAGAAGCAACGGCAGGCGTCTCGTCCGAGTCCGGTGATACTGGGGCATAGTCGGTGCACACGCCGCCCCAACCACCCTCTGCCTTGATGGCGCGAAATGCCGCATGGGCACGCGGCTTGGCAGCGCCGAACCCCGATGCATGTGGAACTTGATAGAACCGGTTTGGCAGAACCTTCGGACCAATGGTGACCGGCTCGAAAAGAATTGCGTGCCTTGGATCCATCATCTGATTCCCTCCAGTGACTACTCGGCCAGAATTCGAAGGCGCTGCGGGTCGTAGGGCGCGCCGATCTGAAGTGTGGCGGGCACATCTGCGTGCGGTGTCCTAATTCTGAAATCGGTCTCGCTAAGCCAATCACGAGTTACGCCACCTTCATGGGAGATGATCGCCAACCCGACAGACCCCCCAACCGTGTGCCCAAAGGCGGCAGCTCGAACGTATCCCACCCACTCACCGTCAACAGTTACCGGCTCATTGCCGAACAAGTCCACCGTGGGATCGGGCACGATCACGCTCACTATTCGGTTAGTTGGAGTTCCCTCTGCCTTAGCTTCCAATAACGCCTCGCGCCCAACGAATCCGCCTGGCTTGTCCCAGGCAACGGTGAAGGAAAGGCCGGCCTCAATTGGGTTGTCGGTGCTATCAATATCGATCCCCATATCCCGGTATCCCTTCTCCAACCGCAAACTAGACATCGCGCCGAGACCGACCGGGCGCACCCCCAAATCCGCACCCGTTGCCAACAGGTCGTCATAGAGCCCCGTCGCATATTCATTTGGTACGTGCAATTCCCAGCCAAGTTCGCCGAGATAAGTGACCCTGGCCGCCAGCACCGGCGCGTAACCAACATGAATCTTGCGGGCAGACAGATAAGGGAACGCCTCGTTAGAAAGGTCTGCATCAGTTAAACGGCCGATCAACTCACGAGACTTGGGGCCTTGAACGGTTAGCAGTGCCGTCGCTGACGTGGCATCGAAAACAAAGACTGATTCACCCGTACGTTTCTCGGAACGGATCAGTTGCTCGATCCGGCGCTGAATTATTTCGCCGGCAACCACTAGGTAATCATCGTCGGCAAGACGAGTGACAGTTACATCAGCGACGATGCCACCAGCGGAATTGAGCCATTGGGTATAAACCAGGCGCCCAATTTCCCGGTCGATATTGGCCGTCGATACTCGGTTTAGCACCGCCGTGGCGGCTGGCCCCTGCACTCGAATTTTGGCCATCATGCTCATGTCCATGATTCCGACGCCTTGGCGCACGGCTTGATGCTCGCGTTCAATTGCTCCAAAGAATTCTTGCCGCTCAAATGTCTGGCGTGGAGCCGGCAAAGTTCCGTCTGGATCGAACCACTCCGCAAATTCCCAACCCGCGGCAGTTGCAAAGTGGGCACCGGCGGCGATCATCCGATCATGGAGAGGCGTTCGTCTGATCCCGCGTGCGGTTGACGGTTTCCAGGTTGGCCACACGGAATCCCCGAATGAGGCACCGAGTTGTTCAACGGTTCTCTCGGCCCGGAACCGTCGCGACGATTCATGTCCAGCAGCCCGATCAATGGCATAACCGGTGATATCAACCGGCGGGTAGCCATCAACTATCCAATGCGCCATAACGGTTCCTACGCCACCGCCCTGCAAAATTCCAAGCGAATTCAGTCCGGCCGCCACAAAGTACCCGTCCACCTCGGGCGCTGGGCCAAGGAGTGGATGAAGGTCTGGCGTGAATGATTCAGGCCCACAAAAAAGCGTTCGCACGCCAAGCTCTGCAACCGATGGAATGCAGCTGAGGGCAGTTTCAAGGTAAGGCTCCAGTCGTTCCCAATCGGGTGCGATAGTGCCGAATGAAAAATCCGTTGGAACACTATTCAAAGACCACGCGGCACCTTGAGGCTCGAAAAGTCCAACCAGCATTCCATCACCCTCTGGGCGAAAATACGCATAGCGGTCTTGATCTTCTATCACGGGTAGGGCGGCAGACATGCCTGGAACGGTGTCGGTAATCAGGTAGTAATGCTCCGCTGCCTGTAACGGAATGTTCACGCCATTCCGAGCACCCAACTCGCGGGCCCACATGCCCGCCGCGTTTACGACAATCTCGGTCTCTATCCGACCTTGATCGGTATTTACGGCCGTGACTCGACCGTTCTTCGTTTCTACTCCGGTCGCCGAAATTCCTTCAAGAATGGCAACGCCAAGATTGCTTGCTCCTCTAGCCAAGGAAGTAGCAACGCCAACCGGATCGGCCCGGCCTTCATCTGGCACATAGAAAGCGGCGCGAACGCCTGAAACATCGAATAGCGGCCACATGTCGGCAAGTTCAGCCGTCGAGATCTCGTGTTCAGGAACCCCGAATCCCCTCGTCCAAGCCGACGATCTTCTAAGGGCTTCCAAACGTTCTGGGGTACGTGCAATGTTGAGATGACCCACTGCGCGAAATCCGGTGGATAGGCCCGTCTCCTGTTCCAAGCGCTCGTATAGGTCTTTCGAATAACGAGCCAAAAAAAGTGACGTCTCATTCGTCATGCCAGCTGAGGTAATCAAGCCTGCCGCGTGCCAGGTGGTTCCGGCAGTCAAGGCGTGCCGCTCAATAATTACGACATCGGTCCAGCCAAGATGCGCTAGATGGTAGGCAATGCTGCAGCCCGTAACGCCGCCACCGATAATCACCACCTGCGCGCGCTCTGGTAATCCAACCTGTGTGGATGTCGCGTTCTCAGCCATCAAATACCCCATTCTGCACAGTCTTGACTATCAGATGATAGGGGATTTGAGCAACTCCAAACCAGCGCAATAACTCTTCTGCTAAGGAGTTACTTCAAAACTGACCCAGATAGATATGGGTGCTCTATCGTTTGATTGGCGCGAATGGTGTACTAGTGTGCCGATATGGCAGGCGTCGCCTCATCTCGACATTCAAAGGACTGGCCCACTCGAGACCGAATCCTTATCGAAGCATCTCGGCTTTTTGCCACCCGCGGTTTCGCCGGCACTTCAACTCGAGATATTGCCCGTGCCGTCGGCGTCCGCCAACCGTCTCTGTATGCGCACTTCACATCGAAGCAGTCGATTGCCGAGGAACTCATCAGACGTGACCTGATCGATGGGGCCGAGGCGCTGATTCGGTTGCGATCGGCTGGAGGAGGGCCCGCAATTGAGCTCTACCGCTACCTCTTATGGGAGGTAGCGTACGACCGCTCCACGCCTTTTGACTTGCGGGCGATCTATCAAACGGACCTGCTTGAACTGCCGGAGTTCAGTGAGGGAAGAAAACTCTTACGCCGGTTTGACTCCCACCTTCTGTCGGTGATTAGTCGCGGAATGTCCGAGGGCGACTTCGACGATGTGGATCCGCTTTTGGCATGCAGGATTGTCAATGCAATCGTCCTGGAAACAATTCGCGCTTCGGCAACGGGCTCGACTGAAGATCATGCGGAGGCGGACGAGATCGCTGATTTTGTGCTGCGCTCGCTACTCACTCGGCGTTCGCGCCTCGCGGCGATCCGGAGCGCCGCCCACCGGGCGAATGCGCGCGACAACCAACTTCTCAATAGTTGACCCGAATGGAGACTGCATGATGGACCTGCCTGGTCGGACCCGAATTGTGATCGTGGGTGGCGGCATTGTGGGCTGCAGTATCGCCTACCACCTGGCGTTGCGCGGGGTGTCGGATGTTGTTCTGCTTGAGCGTCAGCAGTTGACTAGCGGGACAACCTGGCATGCAGCTGGGCTCGTCGGGCAGCTCCGTGCGACTCAGAACCTAACTCAGCTCGCTCAGTACACGACGCAACTTTTTGCGACTTTGGAGGCAGACACGGGTCAGGCAACCGGGTTCCAACAGCGCGGGTCGGTAAGTGTTGCGGCCAATCTCGAGCGCTTTGAAGAGCTTAAGCGTCAAGCCTCAATGGCGCGGGTATTTGGCCTTGAGGTTGAGGTGATCACGCCATCTGAAGTTGTGCAACTAGTTAAGAACGTGAGGGTGGATGACCTTGTAGGTGCCGTTTATTTGCCTGGTGATGGCGTGACAAACCCCGTGGATACGACCCGCGCGCTGGCCGCTGGCGCACGAGCGCGCGGCGTTACGATCCGGGAAAATACCAAAGTTGAACGAATCCTCGTAAAGGATGGCCACGCCATCGGCGTTGCTTATTCACTTAATGGTGAGACTCACAAAATCCATGCGGACGTAGTGGTCAACGCGGCGGGAATGTGGGGCCGCGAACTTGGCGCCCAGGTAGGGGTGAGCGTTCCCCTGCACGCCGCCGAACACTTCTACGTCGTGACTGAGGCAATTGATGGAATCTCGCCCACCATGCCGGTGCTCCGCGATCAGGACAACTTCAGTTACTTCAAGGAAGATGCCGGCAAACTCCTGGTTGGATTTTTTGAACCGGTGGCAAAGCCGTGGGGTATGCCGCAATCAGGGGGTGCTAGCGGTATCCCGGATTCATTCTGCTTCGATTCACTGCCAGCCGATTACGATCACATCGCACCATTGATCGAAGCGGCCACAGATCGGATGCCGCTGCTTGCGGATGCGGGCATTAGGTTGTTTTTCAATGGTCCAGAGTCGTTCACTCCGGATGATCGTTATCTCCTGGGCGAGTCAGCGGAACTCAAAAATCTTTTTATGGCCTGTGGGTTCAACTCGATTGGAATTCAATCATCGGGTGGCGCTGGCAAGGTTCTAGCCGATTGGATTATCGATGGCTATCCACCAATGGATCTGTGGGACGTCGATGTTCGGCGCGTAATGCCCTTCCAGGGCAATGCGAATTACCTGCGCGAGCGAACCGTCGAAACACTGGGACTCCTGTATTCAATGCACTGGCCCTACCGTCAACCGGCGACTGCCCGCGGCGTGCGCCGTTCAGTTTTACACGATCGGCTCTCGGAGCGGGGAGCTTGCTTTGGGGAGATGGCCGGCTGGGAACGCGCCAATTGGTTTGCACCCGATGGGACTGAGCCGGCTTATGAATACAGTTATGGCAGACAGAACTGGTTTCCTTATTCGAGAGCAGAACACCTGGGCGTCCGTGAAGGGGTTGGCATCTTCGATCTCTCTTCGTTCGGCAAGTACCTGGTCCAAGGCGTAGACGCCGAGGCAGTGCTCAACCAAGTGTGCGCAAACGATGTCGCGGTACCTATCGGCAAGATCGTTTACACGCAGTGGCTAAATGAGAGAGGTACGATCGAGGCTGACCTCACCGTAACTCGCGAAGCCGAGGACCGATACCTGGTGGTTACCGCGGCTGCAACCCAGGTGCGGGATTTGGCCTGGCTTCGTGAACACATTCCAGATAGTTCCAGGTGCACCGTCACCGATGTCACCTCTGCCATGTCCGTGCTCAGCATCATGGGGCCCAAATCAAGGGCACTGCTCACCGGCCTGATGAATGAGAATCTCTCCAATGAGTCTTTCCCATTCGGCACCTCTCGTATCGTCGACCTGGCCTACGCGCGAGTCCGGGCGAGCCGCATTACCTACGTAGGAGAACTCGGCTGGGAGCTCTACATCCCGACCGAATTCGCAGCCGGCGTCTTTGACGAAATCGAAAAAGCCGGACACGACTTCGACTTGCAACTATGTGGCTATCACGCACTGAACTCACTTCGAATGGAGAAGGGCTACCGCCATTGGGGCCACGACATCTCCCCCGATGACAATCCAATTGAAGCAGGCCTTGGATTCGCGGTGGCCTGGGACAAGCCCGGGGGGTTCATCGGCCGCGAGGCGCTAATCCAGGAACGTGAGTCCGGACCAAAACGCCGACTTGCTCAATTTCGCCTAACTGACAACGAGAAGTTGCTGTATCACAACGAGCCAATCTGGCGTAATGACGTCATGGTCGGACGGATTACCTCTGGAATGTATGGACACTCAGTAGATGCACCCCTCGGCATGGGCTATGTGGAAAATGCAGTGGGACTCGCTGATCGAAACTTTATCCTCACGGGCGAGTACGAAATTGAAGTAGCTTGTGAGCGAGTACCTGCCGTCGTGTCGCTGGCACCCTTCTACGACCCGAAGAGTGAGCGAGTGAAATCGTAGAAATCGGGTAGAGATTCCGCCGGAAAGCCAGTGCAAAAACTAGTGCGGCCCAACTCCTGGCCTGGAATACTCGAAGGTGAATCCAATTATTGAGGCGACCAGTAGCCCGGCGCCGATAGCCGTGAGCCACCAACCCAGAATGAGACCCAGCCCCACGATGATCGTGGTCGAAGCCACTGCCAGCGGCCACCAGGAGTAGGGCGAGAAGAACCCGAGTTCGCCGGCGCCTTCGTGGATTTCGCCCTCATCATTGTCTTGAGGCTGCGGGCCGACTCGCTTGCTGGTGTACCAGAAGTAGAAGGCGATAAGAGCTGCCAGTCCAGTGCTGAGGGTCAGCGCGGCACTCCCCACGATCTCATGAGAGAGCCGATAGTAGACAACGGCAACAATTGCGTAGAAAACGGCGACGCCTGCGAACATTTTCCAGATGAATTTCATTTGATCTCCCCCGCGGCTGGTGCCGTAGGCGTTACTAGATCTGTGTCCTCATGAGCGCCAACTGCCGCTAGATGCGGGTAATGAAGATCGAAGGCGGGTCGCTCACTACGAATTCTCGGTATCTGAGTGAAGTTGTGCCGCGGTGGTGGGCAGGAAGTGGCCCATTCGAGCGAAGCTCCATAGCCCCATGGGTCGTCGACACCAACCATTGGAGATTTACGAGTGATCCAGACATTCCAGAGGAAAGGCATTGTTGAAAGTGCCAGTAAGAATGCGCCGATCGTTGAGATTGTGTTCAGGGTTGTGAACCCTTCGTTAGGCAGGTAGTCCGCGTAACGTCTGGGCATGCCCATTGCGCCGAGCCAGTGCTGCACCAAGAAGGTCAGGTGGAAACCGATAAACAGTGTCCAGAAGTGAATCTTGCCCAAACGCTCGTTCAACATCCGCCCGGTCATCTTCGGCCACCAGAAGTAGAAGCCGCCGAACATCGTGAACACGACAGTGCCAAAGAGCACGTAATGGAAGTGAGCTACAACAAAGTAAGTGTCTGACACCTGGAAATCCAGCGGCGGGCTGGCCAGAATTATTCCGGTTAATCCACCGAACAAGAAGGTAACCAGGAAGCCCATGACCCAGAGCATTGGTGTTTCGAAAGAGAGTGACCCGCGCCAGATCGTTCCGACCCAGTTGAAGAACTTTACGCCCGTCGGAACACCAATGAGGAAGGTCATGAAAGAGAAAAACGGCAACAGAACCGCGCCTGTTACGAACATGTGGTGTGCCCAGACCGCAACCGAGAGTGCCGAGATCGAAATCGTCGCCGCTACTAGGCCCTTGTAGCCAAAGATCGGCTTCCGGCTAAACACCGGCAAAATCTCGGTTGCGATTCCGAAGAATGGCAACGCCAAAATGTAGACCTCGGGATGTCCAAAAAACCAGAAGAGGTGTTGCCAGAGCATGGCGCCGCCATTGGCCGGATCAAATATGTGGGCGCCAAACCTGCGATCCGCCTCGAGGCCAAGGAGTGCCGCAGCTAGCGGCGGGAAGGCCAGCAGGACCAGGATCGACGTGAGTAGAACGTTCCACGTGAAGATCGACATCCGGAACATGGTCATGCCCGGCGCTCGCATTACGACGATAGTCGTAATGAAGTTGACGCCACCAAGAATGGTCCCGATGCCTCCGATCGCAAGTCCCACCACCCACAGGTCTCCGCCGAGCCCCGGCGAATATGTTGAATTGGCCAGCGGCGCGTAAGCGGTCCAGCCAAACGAAGCCGCACCGCCAGGAGTGAGGAAACCAGAGAAAGCCATGATTCCACCGAATAGGTAGAGCCAGTAGCTCAGCATGTTCATGCGCGGGAAAGCAACGTCAGCTGCGCCGATTTGGAGCGGCATGATGACGTTTGCGAACCCGACGAATAGCGGAGTTGCAAACATCAACAGCATGATCGTGCCGTGCATTGTAAAAATTTGGTTGTACTGATCATTGCTAAAGAACTGCAGACCTGGGCGGGCCAATTCAGATCTGAGAAGAAGCGCCAGTACGCCACCGATTAGGAACCAGATGAAAGTGGTAACTAGGTACATGTAGCCGATCATTTTGTGATCGGTCGTGGTCAGCATCTTGATGATCAATCGCCCGCGCGGCTCGCGTTGCGGTTGACCTGCCGAGGTCACTGGGGGCTGAGCAAGGGTCGTCATGCTGCACTTCCCTTCATTGCTGCAAGTCTCTGTTCATAATCTGAGGCAGGCACAACCGCCACGTTAAATAGCATTCGCGAGTGATCCCGGCCGCAGAGTTCGGCACACTTTCCTGCATACACTCCAAGCTTGTCTGGCGTTACCTCAAACTGATTTGTGCGACCGGCGATCGCATCCATCTTCATGATGAACGCTGGAACCCAGAATGAATGGTTCACATCGGACGTCGTGATTACGAATCGAACCTTCTCATTGAGCGGCAGATAGAGAGTCGGCGGCTGGTCAGGCGTACCGGTCACGGTCGTGGACGGAGGTAGATCTTCATAGGTGAACTGCCAAGACCAACGCATTCCATTTACGTGAATGATGTGGACCGCACTCGAGTTACTGCTAATCGCTGTCAGTTTTGTTTCGTCACGGGCAGTGAAGAAGAAGAGGACTGCAACGATTAAAAAAGGGATCACTGTGTAAAGAACTTCGATGGGCACGTTGTACTTGGTCTGGGCTGGAATGTGATCGCCGCGGCGGCGGTGGAAGATGATCGCCCAAATGATCAAGCCCCACACGAGAGCACCGACTGCTAAGGCGGCAATCCAGGCCCCTTGCCACAAGGCAACAGAGATGTGTCCCTCTTTGGTGGCTGGAGCGGGCAGTCCTAATCGCGGCAAAGAGGCGGCCGAACAGCCACTGAGTGCGAGCACCAGAAGGACAGCGAGCGAGCTGATTAAGGCTGGGCGGCGGGATTTTGAACGACTTGGCACCTCGGAAGAATAGTGGAGATCTACCGGCTTGCGTCCCATTCCTGGCACATCGGCTGGAAATGCCTAGTAGCGTCCGGACTATGAGACCCGAGACTCGATTCGACTCGGACCAGCCCCTGCACCCAGAAGCCCGCGAAATATTGCTCGCTGCATTCGATTCTGGCTGGGCTGACCCGCAGCGAATTGGGCGGGATGCAGCAAGGGCCAGAACCTTGTTGACCGGGGCAAAAGATAGTTTGGCAGCCAATTTAGGGGTTAGGCCGGATGAGATCTACTTGGTCGGAGAGAGCGCCTTGGCGCCGGTTCTGGCGCTGGAAGGAGCCCTGGCAAGCCGCGGCGGCCGCTTCGTGACCAGTCGGGTTGAGAGATCCGAAATTCTTGCGATCGCAGCTAGCAGGCCAGACTCAGTCCAAATCTCGGTGGATCGATCAGGCTCAGTTAATCTGGACGAACTAGAAGCGGCACTTCTGCCAGGCACCGGCGTAGTGAGCTTGCAGGCTGCCAATGGCGAGGTTGGCACTCGCCAACCCCTGGACAACGTGGCTGATCTAGCTGAAAAGTGCCAGGTGCCGCTCCATATCGATCTAGGCGCAGGTGCCGGGCGGATCAATCTTCCCGGTAATTGGAGTTACGCCAGCGCCGATGCGCGTAGTTGGTCTGGACCGGCTGGGGTAGGTGTTTACGCAATCCGAACCGGAGCTCGCTGGCGATTCCCATGGGCCAGCAGCCGAGAGCAGCGTGAGGTCGGCACCTCATCGATCCCCTTAGCTCTGGCAGCAGCCGCGGCGCTGGAGGCATGGCAAGCAGATGAGCAGACGGAGGGAGATCGAAATCGAAAATTCGTCGACCAAATCCGGCTTGTGGCAGCCAAAGTTGCAGATGTGGAGGTCGTCGGGGACGCGATAGAACGTGTCCCAAACATTGTCACCTTCTCTGCACTCTACTGCGATGGTGAAAGCCTGGTCGAGGAATTTGCCCGCGAGGGGTTTGTCGTTGGATCCGGATCTGCTTGCACCTCTGATCAACTTCAACCAAGTCATGTTCTTGCGGCCATGGGCGCTCTAACACACGGAAATATTCGCGTAACTTTGCCGCACTTTGTCTCTGGTCAAGATATCGATCGATTCTGTGAATTGATACCAGTAGCAATCGCCAACGTTCGAAAAAAGTTGATGAGATGAACGATCTCAAAATTGAGGCAAGCGGATTGAAGTGTCCGCAACCTATAATTCTGCTGGCCCGAAGAATCATCGAGCTTGAGATCGGCGAAACCATCACGTTGATTGCCGACGATCCGGCCGCCGCGTATGACGTGCCAGCTTGGTGTCGAATGAGCAACCAGGAATTGGTGTCGAAAACTGACTTCACGTTCGTGATCAGGCGCATTACCTAGCAATTCGCAACCTGCCAATATCCTGTCACTTTTAGAACCGACCAATTTCAGCAACCAGCCCGACTTGAACGGTGCTACGGTGGTGGCAAGGTAATTTCTTATGCGAACCCCTTTTGCACGCTCTGATGCAGGGGCTAACCTAAACGCCCGTAGTGATGGTACGAGCCATTTTAATCTCAGTTGAATGGGCTTCCTGAGACGACGCGCCTGTAGTGACCAATCGAAAGGGATCAGTATGTTGCAAGCAAAGAATTTTCAGAATCGAAAAACGAAATATTTACGCTCCATCGTGGCAGTAGCAAGTGTGGGTTTAACCGCCACCGGACTGATGCTCTCGCTCGCCGGTGGGTCACAGGCAGCAGTAACGCCAATTACGCTTGGAAGCGCCGACGGGTTTGCAGTACTTGCTGGAGCCGGCATCACAAACACTGGACCAACCACCATCACTGGCGACATTGGCACCTTCCCAACCACCACTATCGTTGGGTTTTCGAGCATTACTCAGAGTGGTACAAATCATGCCGGCGATGCGGTCACCCAAGGCGCCAAAGATGCTCTGGTTACCGCCTACAACGCAGCCGTGGCGGAAAGCCCAACGACTACGATTTCCGGTGATTTGGGCGGTCGGACACTGCTCGCTGGCGCCTACAGTTCAGCCACTTCGCTCGGACTCACCGGCACCCTAACCCTAGATGGCGCTGGCGACTCCGGCTCAATCTTCGTATTCCAGGCCGGTTCGACTTTAACCACTGCGTCGGCAAGCAATATCTCCTTGATCAACGGCGCCCAGTCCTGCAATGTCTTCTGGCAGATGGGAAGTTCAATCACGTTGGGTACAAACTCAACGTTCCGCGGCACACTCCTAGCTCAGCAGAGCATCACGTTGACAACCGGAGTAAATGTTGATGGAAGTGTTCTGGCATTGAACGGTGCAGTCACATTAGACAGCAACCACATCACCAAGCCGACTTGCCTAACGCCTACTCCAACGCCTACTCCAACATCGACGGTGACGCCTACTCCAACGCCTACTCCAACATCGACGGTGACGCCAACACCTACTCCAACACCAACACCGGTTCAGATCGTTAAGAAGCCAAAAGGATCTGTTAACACTGGCGACGGAAGCACGGCGATCTTCGGATAAGAACCAAATGACGTCGAAGCCGATGCATCAACACAGCGCGGGAGATGCAATGAATCGTGGTAGGCGATTAGCAATAGCCTCACCGATGATTCTTGCAATCGTGTTGGGTACGTCTGGGTCTGCCTACCAGATTGATGCATCGGCTCTGTCGTTGACGCGTGAATCAAATAAGTCCACATCAATCACTCCAAAGATTTCAAAACAATCCATTCCGATGAATCGCTCGATCCCTACCAGGATCCAGATTCCTTCTCTTAACCTCGATTCAAGACTTATGAAGCTTGGACTTTTAAAAAACGGAAGCCTTCAGGTACCCCCCACCGCTTTTCCAGCCGGTTGGTACACCGGGTCTCCAACTCCGGGTGAAATGGGTCCGTCAATCATTGCTGGTCACATTGATTGGAACGGCCCCGGAGTCTTTTATAACTTGAACAAGATGCGCCTTGGAGATCGAATCTCGATTGCTCGAGCAGATGGATCAACCGCCTCGTTTGTTGTGACGAGAATGGCTTCATTCTTAAAGCGGGATTTTCCAACTGAAGCCGTATACGGCGACCTGAACCATCCGGGCCTGCGGTTGATTACCTGCGGCGACTATGACTTCACCCGGCATAAATACATCAGAGATCTCGTCGTCTTCGCCAAATTGATTTCATAAGTTAGCCGAACTAGCACTACTGAATTAGTAAATGCAGTCGATTTGTTCGGCGACATCAGCGGTGGCAACGTCGCCATATGCCGATGAGAACCGTTCGAGAAAGTCGTCGCGATTGATTCGGTATTCCTGAGTCCCTTGAGTTTCAATGACGTAAGTTGCCAGCATCGCCCCGAGTTGACCGCACCGTTCGTCGCTTAACTCCCACGCAAGCCCAGCTAAGAATCCGGACCGAAATGCATCGCCCACCCCAGTTGGATCGACCTTAGCTTTCTCTTGCGGAACGCCAACGGAAACCGGACCATTGCCGTTTCGTTCAATCAAGGCCCCGCGAGCGCCATGCGTAGTGATCCGCACCCCTACTCGCTCAAGCACTTCATCATCGCTCCAACCAGTCTTCTGCGATGTCAGAGCGCGCTCATACTCATTGGTAAAGAAGTAGGCGGCACCGTCGACCAATACTCGAATCTGATCGCCTTCCATTCGGGCCAACTGCTGAGATGGGTCGGCGGCAAAAGGGATGCCAAGGGACCTACAGGCTTCGGTATGTCTGAGCATGGCATCGGGATCGTCAGGGCCGATCAAGACGAGATCAAGCCCACCAAATTGCTCAGCAACAGCACCGATCTCAATGTCACGAGCTTCGCTCATGGCCCCAGAGTAGAAAGAGGCAATCTGATTTAAATCGAGGTCCGTCGTGCAGATAAAGCGAGCAGTGTGCTGTTCCTGCGATACCCGAACGGCCTTCGTGTTTACCCGGTGGCGAGCAAGCCAAGCCTCGTAGTCGCTCCAATCGGAACCGACAGCCGCCACTAGCAGCGGTTCAACACCGAGGCTGCCTAGTCCGAAACAAATATTGGCGGCGCAGCCGCCACGACGAACCACAAGATCATCAACCAGGAAAGAGAGCGAGACCGTATCAAGGGAGCCGACTACGAGCGAGTCCGTGAACCGACCCGGATAGGTCATTAAATGATCGGTAGCAACGGAACCGGCAATAGCGATCTTCACTGGCGAGAGGCTACCGCACTTGCTCGGCGCTAGGGCCCGTGCGGAGGCACTTCTCCGGCGGTATTAGTGGAACGAGTCTCCGCAAGCGCAGGAACCTTGCGCGTTGGGATTGTCGATTGTGAAACCCTGCTTCTCGATGGTGTCGACGTGATCAATTACCGCCCCAGAAAGATAAGGAACGCTCATGCGGTCAGTAACTACCTTGACACTGCCGAACATCGTGACGTCATCACCGTCGAGGGTGCGGTCATCGAAGTAAAGCTGATAGCGCATGCCAGAGCACCCACCGGGTTGGACGGAGATGCGGAGGGCAAGATCGTCGCGTCCCTCTTGGATAAGCAACTCGGCAACCTTCTTGGCGGCACCCTCAGATAACAGCACGCCACTTGTCGAAGTTTGGCTCTCCACCGTCATGTCAATCTCCAGTCCTAATAATCTCGAGGTCTAAATAATTTCTAATAATGCCGTTTACCGAACCCGGCACCAGACAAGGGTGCCATATATTCCAACGCTCTGCAGAGCCAACGACATTCCCGGACACCACTTATCTTTCAGTACGTGAGGCTGGGCTCCAGGTCCTAGCCACGGATTCCGCCCGTCGAATGAGCGTGCACACCGGATCGGCCAGCGAGTTTGCTACCTCAGTTGGTGTCTGGGCCACGGCGTAGGCCGATTCGACCCCAAGTCCAAGGAACTCCCGTCGAGCGAGGAGGACCTGGCCGGCAATCACGACCACCGGCTTGCCGAGTTTGGCCGCGGTATGCGAAACGCCGGCGATCACCTTCCCTCGCAGCGATTGCCAATCGAACGAGCCTTCACCTGTAATGACGAGGTCAGATCGGGCTATCGCCTGGTCCAACGAGACCGATTCGGACACCAATTCGATTCCCGATCGCCGGCTAGCTCCAATGAGCATGAACCCGAAGCCTAGGCCCCCGGCCGCACCCGAACCTGGAGCCGATGAAAGGGCTGGGTCGGTTATCGCTGCGAAATGGGTCAACGCTGCTTCAAGTTCTGCCACGTCAGCGACGGTGGCTCCTTTCTGCGGGGCATAGACCTCAGTGGCCCCCTGCGGGCCGGTTAGCGGGTTATCTACGTCTGTGGCAATGAGTAGTTCAACCCCGCTAGATCGCTCTCTAGGCCGATCAACATTGACTTCTGACACATCACCCAAGGCGGCTCCACCGCTGTTCAGAAGATCACTTGGAGTAGCCCCGAGAGCTGAGAGCAACCCCGCTCCGCCATCATTGGTTCCGCTTCCACCAAGGCCAACAACGATCTTTTTAATTCCGCCAATGTCCAGCGCGCGGGCTACCAGCTCACCCACGCCGAAGGTGGATCCGCACCTAACCCCAAGCGAGGCGGTGTCATCGATCAGATTTCGACCACATGCTTGAGCGCTCTCGATAAATGCGCTCTCCCCGGCGATCACAATCGAAGCCGTGATCTGCGAACCTAACGGCGAATGGATTGGCACTTCTAAGGTCTTAGCCCCTGTAAGCCTTGACATAACGGAGACAAAACCGGGTCCACCATCCGAAAGCGGAAGAATGTCTACCCGGTCGTGCGGTGCGGCGTTTGCCCAGCCCGTCGCGATCGCCTTACAGGCATCCTCCGCGCTCAAGGAGCTGCCAAATGAATCCGAAGCAATTAATACCCGCATGGCTAAATACTCTCTCAATCGAAAACTCGCTCAATACGACCAGACCGCCAAACTCTGCCATTATTGACTGGTGACTACTGCCAGCATCGCCAATCTCTTACTTCTTGGCTCGGAAAAAGATCTCGACAGCGAACGCGGCGTTTCCTGTGAAGGCCAACTTCCGCCAGCCAGCGACCCTGATCTGATCGAGCGGGCTAGAATTGCGCGTGAAAAGTTGGGCGACCAGGCATACATACTCGGACACCACTATCAGCGCGATGAGATCATCGCCTTTGCTGACGTAACGGGCGATTCGTTCAAACTGGCCCAGGCGGCGGCTAACCGGCCAGAAGCCAAATACATCGTGTTCTGCGGGGTCCACTTCATGGCCGAGAGTGCAGACATCCTCACTAGTGGGAACCAGCAAGTGGTTCTGCCAGATCTGGCAGCTGGCTGCTCGATGGC
Source organism: Candidatus Nanopelagicaceae bacterium (assembly GCA_035530875.1). Taxonomy (GTDB): domain Bacteria; phylum Actinomycetota; class Actinomycetes; order Nanopelagicales; family Nanopelagicaceae; genus JANXYY01. The sequence goes on along the minus strand of DATKUB010000057.1, from coordinate 26,515 downwards.
TGATATGGCATCGGGAGAGCAAGTCGCTAGGTGTTGGGAACAACTAAATCAACTCGGGTTGGCAACTGGCACCGTCCCCGTCACGTACATGAATTCGTCCGCTCAAATCAAAGCTTTCACCGGCCGCAATGGCGGCACAATCTGCACTTCATCAAACGCCCGCACGGCGATGAATTGGGCACTCGAGCAAGGCGAGCGAATACTTTTCCTCCCAGATCAACACTTAGGGCGAAACACCGCGGTCTTGCAGCTCGGAATTTCGTTGGATCAATGTGTGACTTGGGACCCATGGAAGCCAATGGGAGGCCTCAGCGAAGCTGATTTGCGAAGTGCCAAAGTAATTCTCTGGCGCGGACATTGTTCAGTTCATGGTCGCTTCACCGTTGAATCCGTAAATGAAGTAAGGAACCGAATCCCAGACGTCAAAGTGTTAGTCCATCCAGAGTGCACCCATGACGTCGTTCGTTCTGCCGATTTGGTGGGCTCCACGGAATTTATAATCAGGACCATCGCCTCGGCTCCGAGCGGGTCGTCTTGGGCCATTGGCACCGAGTTAAACCTCGTACAACGGTTAGCCGAATCCCACCCGGACAAGAAAATTGTCTTTCTCGATAAGGCCGTCTGCTACTGCTCAACCATGAATCGAATCGATCTGCCGCATTTGGTGTGGGCCCTCGAATCCCTCGTTGACGGGCGGGTCGTTAACCAGATTTCAGTTGAACCAAATATCGCTAAGTACGCGAAAATAGCTTTAGACCGAATGCTCTCATTAACCTAACTCACCAAGAGTGTTCACCTAGGGCACGCAAATAGCACTGACTCGAAGGGAACATATGTCTCAGGAAAGTTCAGAACCCGCTGGCTCAAAAGGACGCCCAACGCCAAAGCGGAATGAGGCTGAAGCCAAGCGCAAAATCAATTCTTTGGCGCCAGCAAAGACCAAGGAAGCCAAGGCCGCTCAGCGTTCGGCACTCAAAACTGCTAGAGCAGCTCAGCGTGCTGCCTACTTGCGTGGCGACGAGAAGGCAATGCCGGCTCGCGATCGAGGACCAGCCCGAAGATTTGTTCGCGAGACAGTTGATTCTCGACTAAATATCGGCGAGTTCTTTCTCCCTATCGTCCTGGTCGTGCTCGTTCTTTCGGCGATTCCCAACGTCCAAGTGAAAATAGCCGCAACGATATTCATGTACTTCGCGCTAGTCGCGGCCTTAATCGACGGATTCATTCTGGCCAGGCGGATCAAGAGCGAAGTTGAGGCTCGATTCCCGAACGAGGCGACAAGAGGAATCCGACTCTATGCCTGGCTAAGAAGCACCCAACTCCGTCGCCTACGAACCCCACCGGCAATCACGCCACGAGCACCGCTTCGTAAAAAATCCTAAATCTTACGGACGCTGCGCGGGACTCTCGGTCTTCTCAGGGTCGGTCTCTGGAATGGTGCCGAGGGCAGCATCAATGGCGCTCATAACTGCGGCTTCCAACTTAACGTCGGCAGCCTTAACGTTCTCGTGTACCTGCTCGGGCCTGGTTGCCCCAATGATTGCGCTCGAAACATTCTGATTCTGCAACACCCAGGCCAGGGCCAACTGGGCCAGGGTCAAATCCACGCTCGCCGCAATCGGTTTGAGCGTTTGAACCGCAGTAAGAATTTCGTCTGTGAGCACCCGTTGAATGAAATTCGCACCGCTTTTTTCATCCGTTGCTCTCGAACCAGCAGGAGCTGGTTGGCCCGGCAGGTACTTGCCGGTTAGCACTCCTTGGGCCAACGGAGACCAAACAATTTGGCCAATGCCTTCGGCCTGGCAGACCGGAACGACTTCTTCTTCAATTACTCTCCAGAGCATTGAGTACTGAGGTTGATTCGAAACTATCCGGTCGAAACCCATCGTGTCGGCAATTTCAATCGCTCTTACGATTTCTGACGCCTTCCATTCCGAGACGCCGATGTAATTGACTTTGCCAGCTCGAACAAGATCGTCAAAGGCACGCAAGGTTTCTTCCAGCGGCGTCTCGTAATCAAATCGGTGAGCTTGGTAAAGATCAATATGGTCGGTCTGGAGCCTCCGAAGCGATGCATTGCATGCTTCCATGATGTGTTTGCGCGAAAGCCCTCGATCGTTCTTGCCAGGCCCGACTGGCCAATAGACCTTTGTAAACAATTCGTAAGACTCCTGGCGAACGCCCTTTAGGGCTCGGGCTAATACCTCTTCGGCCACGGTGCCTGCATATACGTCCGCCGTGTCAAAAGTGGTGATGCCCACGTCAAGGGCGGCTTGAACACAGGCCTTTGCCGAATCCTCTTCCACCTGGCTTCCGTGGGTAATCCAATTGCCATAAGCAAGAGCCGAGACATACATTCCAGAGCGACCGAGGCGACGATATTCCATACCGTCTACTGTAGTGCCGCACACGAATTCGTAAACTCGGCTCTCACGAGGCGGACAACCTATGGGTGGGCCGAGCAGGGAGGACCACCAATGCATTGGTACATAGTCGTCATCAACATGTTGCTTGGTGCCGTCGTTCTCTACCTGGCCATCAAGGGCTTGCGAGCCCAGAAGAAATGACGAAAGATTTTGAACTGAACGATAGGTTCTCGAATCTCCCAGCGCTCGACTTTACTGAATTCAACGGCCGCTTTGGCCGGCTCGATGCACTTGCAAGTTGGATTGTTGCGACCAAAGTGCCGAGGCGAGATCGAGATGCATGGAATTGGCAACTAATCCATCTGGGTGAAGATCGACACGCAGGCCCAACCTCACTTTTTCCGACCGGGATAGTCCGCTCGCAATCTCAACAGAGCAACGCTTCCTCAGTTGATAACGAGATTGCAGTTGGCATGGAGATCGCCGACCGTGCGATCGACAGCGGCGTTGGGCTTCTGCTCCTTTCGTCGCCTGAAACAACAACTCCACTCGAGCTTGAAATCTTGGTGGGGGCGCTTACTCGAACCGATGCGGCCTCTGTTGCTCCGCGAATCGGCGTAGGAGACTCCGAATGGATAGCGAACGTAACTCTCATTCGTGATGGAATGTTCTTGCTGCGAGATCGACTCAGCAAGCCAGAAGAACTTTTGGCGCACACGAAATCCTTCGCCATTGCGGCATCCGTAGGAGTGATCCTTCAAGCCGCCAAACGGGCCACACCCGTGCTCCTAATCGGTGAAGGGGCAAGTTGCGCGGCTCTGATCGCAACGCGCATTTCCCACCGCACACGCGAGTGGACGATGCCGGCGGTGGATCTGGTTTCCCAAGTTGGCGTAATCACCCAGCGCCACTTGGATCGTCCGCCGATTATCGAATTAGGGATCACATTTGAAAACGACTACATGACGCCACTTGCGATGACGGCGCCGATTATCGACGCGGTGCTCGCTCTGCTAACTACTTGACGTGACTCGTAACGAACGGCGGATTCATAACCTCCATGATCGCCTCTCGTCCGCGGACATCTACAACAACTAGGTCACCAACAACTACGTCACGACTGAGTAGTGCCAAAGCGATTCCGGTCTTTAACGTTGGCGAAAAAGTTCCGCTGGTAACCTCGCCAAGTAGTGCACCGGTGTCATTCTTTACGATCATCCCGGGCCTAGGAATCCCACGATCTTGTGCTTTAAGGCCGCGAAGAAGCCACGTTGCTCCGCGAGTCTTCTCTCCTAGCAAAGCATCACGACCCCAGAAGTTCGGCTTCTCCCAACCAACGGCCCAATTGGCCCTGGCCTGTACCGGCGAAATATCGAGTGATAGTTCGTGCCCGTGAAGTGGGTATCCCATTTCAGTGCGCAAGGTATCGCGAGCGCCAAGCCCACAGACCCGACCATCAAATCCCGGCAACAGGGCAGCGCAGGCATCCCAAATCTGTTCGGTTTCGTTCCAAAGTGGAAGTAGTTCATATCCGTGCTCGCCGGTATAGCCGGTTCGGCAAATGATCAATGGTGAGCCTTGGAAGGAAGTCTCCACCCAAGACATGTACGGCAAGTCAGTAGGCAACCCAAGTTTTGCGAGCAACGCTGCAGACTGTGGGCCTTGCACCGCGATCACACCGTACGAAGTGTGCTCGTCGGTCACACTCAAGCCAGTGGGCGCCGCCTCCCGAAGCCGCCGAACTACCCCTGCCGTGTTGGCCGCGTTTGGAACCAAGAGAACATCATCGGCGCCTCGAAGGTAGACGATCAGGTCGTCGACTACGCCGCCGCCTTCGGTGCAGCAGAGCGTGTACTGAGCCTGTCCTTCGCCAATTCGATCAAGGTCATTCGTGAAAGCGGTGTTAAGGAATGCCGCCGCGCCTGCGCCTTTGACGTGCGCTTTGCCAAGGTGGGAAACGTCGAATAGGCCGACGCGAGTTCGAACGGCTTCATGTTCGGCTAGTACTCCACCGCCATTAGCCGCCGGATATTCGATGGGCATCTCCCAGCCGCCGAAATCGGCAAGTTTGGCGCCCAAGGCCAGATGGCGAGCGGCTAGAGGTGATTGGCGTAGCGGTGCGTTGGATTCGGTCACAGGGACAGAGATTACGCGCTCTGGCAGGTGGTTAGGCTTACCCCCATGTCTGTGATCTCAATCTCGTCAAAAGACCTTGAAGAAATCAAGCCGGATGCGCTCGTGATCGGGCTAGCCAGAAAACCGAACGGAACGCTCGTTCTGGAACCAGGATTGGCCCGGCTATCTGAGAAGAGCCTTCTCGCCTCACTAACTGATCTTGGGGCCACCGGACGATCCGATGAAGTAATCAAGGTTCCTGGCGCAAATGTGAAGATCCTGGTCGTTACCGGTTTGGGCAACTATCACGCCCGTCACGCCTACAGCCACGAAACGTTGCGACGAGCTGCGGGTGCGGCCGCTCGAGAATTAGCCGGCGTCAAGCGAGCGCTCTTCTCGCTCCCAAGCGGACGCTCAGACCAACTGGTTGGCGTTGCCGAAGGCTCGCTCCTTGGGGCGTACACATTCGACTCTTTTCGCAGCGCTTCCCGTAAGGATCGCAAATCCCCCCTGGCCGAAATCGTGGTTCAGAGCGATCTGGCAGCCACCCCAGCAGCCCGAAGTTCCCAGAAACGAGCACAACTACTGGCAAATGCGGTCCACTTGGTTCGCGACCTGGTCAACACGCCGCCGAGCCATCTCACCCCAATCAGTTTCTGCGCCAAAATCAAACCACTGGCGGTTAGCGCTGGCCTCAAAGTGGCAATTCTTGATGAAGTCGCACTTCGAAAAGGTGGCTACGGCGGAATTGTCGGAGTTGGTCAGGGTTCTGCCAATCCGCCGCGCCTGCTCCATCTGTCATATTTGGCTGGTCGCCCCAAGGCGCGATTTGCCTACGTCGGCAAGGGCATCACCTTCGACACCGGCGGACTCAACCTGAAGCCAGGACTTGGCATGGACGCGATGAAGTCGGATATGGGCGGAGCAGCGGCCGTCGTTGCCGCGGCGATCGTGATTGCCAAATTGAAGCTGCCCATCGCAATCGATGTTTGGGCACCGTTGGCCGAGAACATGGTCAGCGATACGGCGCAACGACCAAGCGACATCGTTTCCGCATATGGCGGCCGCACCATTGAAGTTCTCAATCCCGATGCCGAGGGACGCCTGATCTTGGCTGACGCCCTCGTTCGGGCTCAAGAAGTGGGCAAGAAAGCTGACGGTCTCGATGCTCTGATCGACGTGGCCACGCTTACCGGGCATCAGGGCCTGGCCCTCGGCGCCCGGATCAGCGCCCTGATGGGCAATGACGACGACTTATCCAAAGAAATTCTGGCCGCCGCTAAGGACAGCGGTGAGGATTTCTGGCCAATGCCGCTGCCAGTTGAGTTGCGAGCATCTCTGGACTCCCCAGTGGCTGATATCGCCAATATCGGCGACCGATTCGGCGGAATGCTGGTAGCCGGACTCTTCCTAAAGGAGTTCGTCGAAGAGGGCGTGCCCTGGGCTCACTTGGATATCGCCAGCCCCGCCTACAACCTGGGCGAACCACACGGATACACCCCGGTGGGCGGCACCGGCGTGGCGGTTCGAACCCTGGTTCGCCTGGCTGAATCGGCTTGCGGGCTTTGAAGTGGCAGGATTACCCAAGGTTGAACCAGACTTATAGGCACTTAGGACCAATCGAGAAGCACCAAGGAGTTAATGACTGTGGCCGCGCAAAATTCTGACCAACAAAATTCTGACCAACAAATTAAAGGCGGTCAGTTTGATCTTGTGATCCTTGGCGGCGGCAGCGGCGGTTACGCATGCGCCCTCAGAGCCGCCCAGTTGGGTAAGAAAGTTGCCCTAATCGAGCAGGACAAATTAGGCGGAACCTGCCTCCACCGAGGCTGCATTCCCACCAAAGCCTTACTTCACGCTGGCGAGGTTGCAGACAGCACCCGCGAAGCCTCGCACTTCGGCGTCAATGCAACTTTCCAATCTATTGACATGGTTGCCGTAAATGCCTACAAGGATGGCGTAGTCTCCCGTCTCCACAAGGGTCTTCAAGGTCTAGTCAAGAGCCGTAACATCACATATGTAGAAGGCCACGGCCGGCTTATTTCCCGCAACACCATTGAAGTAAATGGCGCCCAGTACACCGGGAAAAACATTGTGCTGGCAACAGGTTCTGTTCCGAAGTCACTGCCTGGACTTGAAATTGACGGCCCTCGAGTCATAACCAGCGACCACGCCTTGGGCCTTGATCATGTTCCAGCTAGAGCGATCATCCTCGGCGGCGGCGTAATCGGCTGTGAATTCGCTAGCGTGTGGAAGTCATTTGGTGCTGAGGTAACAATCGTGGAAGCACTTCCGCACCTGTTGCCAGCCGAAGAAGAATCCAGCAGTAAGTTACTTGAGCGAGCTTTCCGCAAGCGCGGAATCAATTTCGAAGTCGGCGTCAAGTTCGCCGGTCATACCGTCACCGACAGCGGCGTAAAAGTCACTCTTGAAAATGGAAAAGAATTGGAAGCCGATGTACTTCTGGTGGCCGTCGGTCGCGGTCCGGTTTCAAAGGATCTCGGCTATGAAGAAGCCGGCCTGAAGATGGATCGTGGCTACTTAATCGTCGACGAGAAATGCCGGACCAATGTTGAAGGCATTTTTGCCGTAGGCGACTTGATCCCCACGCTCCAATTGGCACACGTTGGCTTCGGCGAGGGAATTCTGGTCGCGGAAGAGATTTGCGGCCTAAACCCAGAAGCGATCAATTACGCAGGCGTCCCACGCGTCACCTACTGCGAACCCGAGGTGGCCTCGGTTGGCCTCACCAGCGAACAGGCCAGGGCCAAGGGCCACGAAGTTGTCGAACTCACCTACGACTTAGCCGGCAATGGCAAAGCTCAGATCCTTCGCACCGCAGGCGCCGTCAAATTGATCGCCGAAAAAGATGGTCCGGTTTTAGGCATCCATTTGGTCGGCAGCCGAGTTAGCGAATTACTCGCTGAAGCACAACTAATTTTCAACTGGGAAGCCTATGCCAGCGATGTCGCTTCTCTGGTTCATGCCCACCCCACCCTCTCAGAGGCAATCGGCGAAGCGCATATGGCGCTAGCCGGTAAGCCACTGCACGCGCACGGTTAGTCACAGGAGTCACGGATGTCTTTTTCAGTAGTTATGCCTGCACTCGGTGAAAGCGTCACCGAAGGCACAGTCACGCGATGGCTCAAGCAAGAGGGCGACTACATCGCCGTAGACGAGCCACTCCTTGAAGTTTCGACTGACAAGGTCGACACCGAGATCCCATCACCCGTCGCTGGTCAAATTGAACGAATTGTCGTTGCAATCGACCAGACCGTTCCGGTCGGTGCAGAGCTAGCGATCATCACTACAGGTGTTGCGGCGGAGCCGAAAGTCGAAACTCCGGCACCTGTTGCCGCACCAACTCCCCCGCCGACTCCGGCTCCGGTCGCCGAACCCGTCGTGGGCGCTGTAACCGCGCCCGCCGTGACACCTGAACCTACTGCAGTAGCAGCTCAGCCGAATCCCATAGCCGAAGAATTTGTGATCAGCATGCCCGCGCTTGGTGAGAGCGTCGCCGAGGGCACGGTAACGAGATGGCTGAAAAACGTTGGCGATTCAGTTGACGTAGATGAACCGCTACTTGAAATCTCGACCGACAAGGTCGACACCGAAATCCCATCACCCGTCGCGGGAATTTTGATTTCGATAGATGTACAAATTGATCAGACAGTGCCGGTTGGCGCCAAGTTAGCGGTGGTTAGTTCCGGCGCCACCTCAACTCCTTCTGCGGCCGCGCCGGCAGCAGCATCGCCTATCATCGCGCCGCCCGAGCCGATCAAAGTGTCGGAACGTCAAATTGAACCAACCGCATCAGTTGTTCCATCAGAGTCGGACACCTCCGATGCCTACATCACGCCGCTTGTTCGCAAACTCGCGGCAACCAACAACGTAGACCTTGCCCAAATCAAGGGAACCGGCATCGGTGGGCGAATACGTAAGCAGGACGTGCTTGATGAAGCAGACCGAGATAAGGCGAGTGCAGCTGCGCTCGCGGCAGCGGCTGCGCTGGCAGCCCAAACTGTTCGACCACCAACCGCAGCCCAACCAGCGTCGCCCTCAGCACCTTCCACCTCGATGGCCGCAGAGGCCTCAGGGAGTGAACTTCGCGGATCGACCGTCACGATGTCTCGACTGCGCAAAGTCATTGCAGCACGCATGGTCGAATCTCTTCAAACGAGCGCGCAACTAACCACCGTCATCGAAGTGGATGTCACCAAGATTTCGCGGCTTCGTGATCGATCGAAGAAAGCCTTTGAATCTCGCGAGGGCGTGAAACTTTCATACATGCCATTCTTTGCCGTTGCAGTATGTGAGGCTCTTAAGCAACATCCGAATGTCAATGCCTCCGTTGATAGCGATCAGATCACCTATCACGCGGCAGAGCATCTCGGGATCGCCGTTGACACACCACGAGGATTGTTGGTGCCGGTTATCAGAGACGCGGGCGACCTAAACATCGGCGGGGTTGCGCGGAAAATCGCCGACGTTGCATCGCGTACACGTGAGAACAAGGTAAGCCCAGATGAGCTTTCTGGGGGCACCTTCACAATCACCAACACCGGCAGCCGTGGGGCGCTATTCGATACCCCAATTATCAATCAGCCACAGGTTGCGATTCTCGGTACCGGCGCCGTTGTAAGACGGCCAATTGTGGTAGCCGATGGCGAAGGCGGCGAAACGATCGCGATTCGCTCGATGATGTACCTGGCACTCTCATACGATCACCGAGTGGTCGATGGTGCAGATGCGGCTCGCTTCTTGATGACGTTGAAGGAACGGCTTGAGGAAGGTCAGTTTGAATCAGACCTAGGTCTTAGTTAATGCGCATTGCCATTACTGGAGCCAGCGGCCTCATCGGCTCGGCGTTGGTAAAGGCACTGCGTAAAGACCGCCATAAAGTTCAGCGCCTGGTGCGCCGAGATGCTGTTGAGTCCGATGAAGTCAACTGGGATCCGGCGGCCAGAACTATCGATTTGAAGGCGCTTGAAGGGATAGATGCCATTGTGCATCTGGCCGGAGCTGGCGTCGGAGATAAGCGATGGTCTGCCGCATATCGCGAAATCATCCTTAGCAGCCGGGTTGATGGCACGGAAACGATTGCCTTGGCATCTCAAGAACTACGACCACAAGTGCTTCTTTCGGCTAGCGCAATCGGCTGGTACGGAGAGACCGGCAATCGAGCAGTAACTGAGAATGATCGGGCTGGCGATGATTTTCTCGCTGGCGTCTGCCGGGCGTGGGAGGCCGCCGCTGATCTGGCCGGCGATGTTCGAACGGTGAAGTTGCGGACTGGCTTGGTTCTAGATCCGAGAGGTGGAGCGCTTGGCCGCATGATTCCATTATTTCGAACGGGAGTTGGCGGACGGTTGGGGTCAGGGCGACAGTGGTGGTCATGGATCACGCTTCGAGACCAGATAGGCGCGCTGAAACATCTTCTTCAAAGCGATCTAGTCGGACCGGTCAACATGGTCGCCCCAAATCCGTCAACTAATTCCGAAGTCACCGCGGCGCTTGCCCGAGTGCTCCATCGGCCTGCGCTGCTTCCCGTTCCCGCATTTGCTTTAAAGCTGGCACTCGGTGGATTCTCCACAGAGGTCCTTGGGTCAAAGAAGGTTCTGCCGGAAGCACTTCTTGCTGATGGATTTGTATTCCAGGACGAGCACATAGTTACGGCTTTAGCCAAAATGCTTGCTCCACATTAATAGCCGGAAGAATAATAGCTTGAAGAATTTAACCGCTTAGAAATTTCGAGCGTCGTCAATAATTTTGGCAACAGCCTGCACCTCGCTGGTCGATACCGGCCACTCCCCTTCACCGCGAAGCGCAGCGGCGCACCTGCGATAAAACCCCGGATAGTCACCCTGTTCTGGGGTTATCTCCTCAGCCTCATCTCCCCTGACGATGCGCGCCGGGGTTTCAATTGCCTGGGTCCAATATCCATCGCTTGGCTCCTTCCCCGCATTGAGAAGAGCCTCTTGGGGATCCAAGCCGTCTATGACTAACGCTCCAGCATTTCCAAAGGCGCGAATTCGCGGACCGACAAACCCTGAAACCGCCGAGACGATCAGCCAGGATTCGATGCCATTCGAGTGCCGAAGCGCGATCGTTACATCGTCGTCCGTAACGCCCCTGATGCGGCGCACGCTGGCATATGCGACTTCCGCCGGGCCGGCCCAGAAAAGCGCCTGAGAGACCAGATGCGTCTGCAAATCAAGGAGTAGGCCGCCGCCTTCATCGGAAGAGCCTTGTTCTCGCCATGAATTCGGTCTCACCTCAGGTCGCCAGCGGTCAAAACGGGACTCAATCCGATGCACTTTGCCGATGCTGGCGTCGCGAATGACCCGCGCGGTAGTGAGCGCTTCACTGTCCCAGCGCCTTGAGTAGTACGCAGTGATCGGCACATTTTTCGACTTCGCGTAATCAAGCAGTCGGACAGTCTCGTCAAGATTCCGACCGACCGGTTTGTCCACGACTACTGGAATTCCTGCATCGATTGCACTGACTGCATTTTCGAAGTGCGCTTTGTTGACGCTGGCCACGACGACTAAATCGAGTTTCAAATTGAGCAGGTCATCGACGCTGGAGAGCACTTCTGCCGCTGGATGATCTGACTTGGCTTGCGCGGAACGCCCTGAGTCATGGGTAACTATTCCCGCAATACCGAAGCCGACACCTTTGAGTATCGGTGCATGGAAGACTCGGCCAGCAAGTCCATAGCCAATGATTCCAACCCGTGGACCGCTCATCCACCCATCCTAATTCCGTGAGCGGCGGCTTGCCTCCCGTGAGCGGCGGGTTGCCTCACAAGGATTTAAGCCACTTTCGGGTCGCTGCGATTCGACGCAATCGAATTACCTCTAAGTGATGGTTTGCGGGTTCGTTGACGAATGTTTCGTAATTTCCATTCCACAGAATCTCTCTCTTGGCCGCACGTCGAATTGATCGCCGAATCACACGAGGCATGACCTGCCAGATCAATCACCCAGCTTGGCCCGTCAAGCAATCTCGTTAAATCATCAACAAATTCTGGACGCTCAGTCCAATTTGGTCCATGAAACAGTCCGTCAATCTCTATGAACGGAAGTCCAAATCGCGATGCGATCCTTTTAGCCACCGTTGTTTTTCCAGCTCCGCTAATTCCACCCACGAGGACTCGTTGCACAGTCCGCCTCTTTCGCTAGATTACTTACTCGACCCCAGCCAAGTTCTGCGCTGTTTTCAACAGATCTTGCATCGCCGTTTTGGACAAATAGGAATCGATCACAGCGTTGCGAAGATCCTTGAACGTGAAGATATGTGAAGTGAAAAGAATGATTTTGGCATTTGGCGCAGCAACTTTGATTAGCGGGGCCGCCTGCATCCCCATGACATCACCTTCGATGTAGTGATCGAGAACGATGACATCGGGCTGGGTTTGTTTAGCCACCTCGATGGCATCTTTTGCATTGTCCACTTCGCCGCAAATGTTGACTCTTGGATCGATCTTCAACGTTTCTCGAATAAGCGCGCTGATGTGTGCTTCGTCTTCGACCAGCAAAATCTTGATTTCGGGAATCAATTTCAGAGCTTTCATCGCGCCCCTATCGATTCCGGATAGGTCTGTCTTGGTTGAGGTTCACGGTTGCTCTGGACGATGTCAACCATCGTCACACCGCGATTTTTCACAGAATCCTCCACAAGATGGCCATCGAAGAGCGCACGCAACAATTTTGACTTAACTTTGAACTGGGGAGGGCCCGGAGTGGGAAATTCGGGTTCTGAGAGCCGAAAGTACCAGATATACCGGTCTTTAATCGCCGCCTGCACGTGGCTGGGTCTCAATCGCCGAATCGTTCTGTAATGCCGAAGGCCACCAGACCTTTGGCCCGATGTCGTGCACGAGTGCCGGCACGATGATCGAGCGCACCAGGATTGTGTCAAGCAGAACACCAAAGCCCACGGCAAAGCCAATTTCAGCTAAGAAGACGAGTGGCAGAACGCCAAGAACGGCAAAAGTTGCTGCTAGCACCACCCCGGCTGACGTGATCACACCCCCAGTTACAGTAAGCGCCTTCAAGGTTCCTGCCCGGGTGCCAATCAACTTCGTCTCCTCACGCACTCGGGTCATTAAGAAAATGTTGTAGTCCACGCCAAGAGCCACCAAGAAAGTGAAAGAAAACAGTGGGAATGACGTGTCGGCTCCCGAGAAGTGGAAGATGTGGTTAAAGACAAGCGCACAGACGCCAAGAGTCGCAATAAAAGAGGCGACAACAGATGCGATGAGCAGGACGGGAGCAATAACAGAGCGAAGCAGGAGCATCAAAATCAACAGGATCACTATTAGGACGATGGGGATAATTACGTTTCTATCGCGATGCGAAGCGCTCTGGGTATCAACGTCAATCGCGGTCATCCCGCCAACTAGAACGTCAGTTCCAACCTGCGCGTGCAGCGCATTTCGAAGTTGAATAATTGTTAACTGTGATTGAGAGCCGAATGGATCTGTGCTGAGAACAGCATCAACTTCGCCAATTCCATTGACAATTTTGGCCCGCGTAGCATCTAGGGTCGGCGCGCCTGTTGGAATTCCGGTGTACACCGAAACCTGCGCTATGCCAGGGACCGTTTTTGATACTCGGACAACCTGCTCGATCTTGTCCGCCGGCGAGATGATATTTACCGGACTACCTTCACCGGCCGGGAAGTGACGAGCCAATACTTCGTTGGCTACGACCGCGTCCGTGCGCTTTGTGAAACTGTTGGAGAGGCCATGAGCTTGCAAGGTGAAGACGAATGAGCAGAGAACCAGCAGCAGGATGGTTCCAGCCACCCAAGCTCGACGAGAGTGCGCACCTACGGAGCGAGCCACGTCGCCCCAAATTCCCTTCTCTTCCGGATGATCGCTGCCGAAATTTGGCCGCTTTGGCCAAAACAACCGTCGACCGAAAAGGAGCAGAAGGGCCGGTAGCAAAGTCATGACCGCAATGAAGGCACAGACAACACCAACAGCGCAGACCGGCCCGGTCGATTTGTTTGAAGAAAGAACCGAGAACGAAAGGCAGAGTAAGCCCACGGCAACGGTGGCAGCCGATGCGCCAATCGGTTCTATAACGGATCTGATCGTGTGCCGCATTGCGTCGTACTTGCTGGTGAAATTCCTTAACTCCTCGCGATATCGCGCCACTAGAAGCAGTGAGTAATCCGTACCAACTCCAAAGACCAAAATTAGCAAAATGCCTTGCGCTTGGCCGTTCAAGTCCACGATGTTGTTTTTGGCTAAAAAGTACACAACGGCTTGTGCCAACGCATCACCCATGCCGACCACCAGAAGCGGGATGGCCCAAAGAAAGGGGGATCGATAGACGAGAATTAGGATGAGAGATACGACGATGATGGTCGTATAGAGCAGGGTTCCATTGATACCTTGAAAGACCCCGATCAGATCCCCCAATATGCCAGCGATCCCACCGACGTGTCCGTCTAATTTGGCCTTAGCCATCTCCTCTCGAATCGTCACCACACTTTCCGCAATCGCGTTCTTGCCATTGTCGAATGGTTTTGCCGACTTCAAATCGTCAAAGAGAATGACTGCCGATACAGCTTTGCCGTCCGCGGAAGTGATCGGAGTGATCGGCGCTGGCACTAAGAACGAACCGATTGCAAAACCTTCCGGCACTTTAATCGATGGCACTCGGGCGACAAAAGCATCGATAGCCGAAATGTCGCTGGCGGATAGGCCCGATTGCTTTTCGAATACGAGGGTCCCGAAAACTGGTTGGGGGGCTCCAGCTAGCGCCTGTTGAGCTTTCAAGGCCAGGGTGGCCTCAGAGTTTTTCGGGAGGAAGGCGGCGTTGTCGTTCTTAATGACCTCGTTCAACTTCCCGGCATAAGGGCCGACGACGCCGCCAATTACCAGCCAAGCGATGAGAAGGAGAGCCGGCAGCGCCCAACGCCGGCGCCGGTCCACTACGTCCGTCTTCTCGCCGCTCATGACCTATGTCTATCGTTACCAGCCGATCTTGCCTACCCATTTACCGCTCGATATTGGTGGAATCGCCGCTCCGAGCACTTGCCCTTAGGCTTGTCCCCGTGACGACTTCTACCACCAGCACCCTCAAGATCATCAGAGCCGGAAGCGTCGACTACGAAATAGCCCTAACTGAACAGCGGAGATTAGCCGAGGAAGTCATCTCCGGCACCAACCCAGGGACGATTCTCCTGCTCGAGCATCCATCCGTTTTCACGGCTGGTCGACGCACCGAGGCTCATGAGCGCCCCTTTGACGGAACACCGGTGATTGATGTTGATCGCGGTGGCAAAATCACTTGGCACGGCCCCGGCCAACTCGTGGGATATCCGATCGTCAAACTCCCTGACCCGATGAACGTGGTCAGTTATGTGCGCAAACTTGAAGATATTTTGATCGCCGCCTGTGCAGATGTCGGCGTTGAAACAATCAAAATCAGCGGCCGATCAGGGGTCTGGCTCGAAGCCGAAGGCGCCAAACCGCAGCGAAAGATTGCGGCGATTGGAGTTCGCGTCGCACAGGGTGTTACCACTCATGGGTTTGCCTTGAACGCAAACCCCGACCTCACTTGGTATGACCGCATCGTGCCTTGCGGAATTGCCGACGCCGGAGTCACCTCGCTTAGCAGAGAATTGGGACGCGACGTTAGCGTCGAGGAGATCATCCCAATCGTCGAACAACGCATTATCGAGATGCTGCCATGACCATTGCCCCGGAGGGCCGTCGCCCGCTCCGCATCGAAGCTCGAAACGCACTGACCCCAATCGAGCGCAAGCCTGAATGGATCAAGACTCGCGCAGTTATGGGACCTGAGTACAGCGAATTGAAACTCCTCGTAAAGTCCGGCGGCCTGCACACGGTCTGTCAAGAGGCTGCCTGCCCGAATATTTTTGAATGTTGGGAAGATCGCGAAGCTACCTTCCTCATTGGCGGCGAACAGTGCACTCGGCGTTGCGATTTCTGCAACATCGATACCGGCAAGCCGCAACCGGTTGATCGTGATGAGCCAAGACGCGTAGCGGAATCCGTCAAGACGATGCAACTTCGATACGCAACAATCACTGGCGTTGCCCGTGATGATCTTGAAGATGAAGGAGCCTGGCTCTATTCCGAAACCATTCGACAGGTACATGAATTAAACCCCGGCTGTGGGGTTGAGATTC
Source organism: Candidatus Nanopelagicaceae bacterium (assembly GCA_035530875.1). Lineage (GTDB taxonomy): Bacteria > Actinomycetota > Actinomycetes > Nanopelagicales > Nanopelagicaceae > JANXYY01. The sequence continues at coordinate 10,862 of DATKUB010000057.1, read as the reverse complement.
TGGCACCCGATTTCAGTGGCAACCCGGCGCTGCTTGGTCAACTCTTTGACGCCAAGCCGGAAGTCTTTGCCCATAATGTCGAAACAGTTCCTCGTATTTTCAAAGAGATCCGTCCAGCCTTTACTTATGCGCGCTCGCTCGACGTTATTTCACAAGCGCGCGCGGTTGGTCTTGTCACCAAATCCAACCTGATTCTTGGTATGGGCGAAACTCGAGAAGAAATATCAACCGCGCTCCAAGATCTTCACGATGCAGGCTGCGATCTAATTACGATCACTCAGTACTTACGACCAACTCCCCGGCACCATCCTGTCATTCGCTGGGTCAGGCCGGAAGAATTTGTCGAGTTGCAGCAAGAAGCCGAAGAAATTGGTTTCAGTGGCGCGCTTTCAGGGCCACTCGTACGATCTTCGTATCGCGCGGGGCGTCTCTATAACCAGGCCATGGCCGCGCGCGCGACCAACGTGCAGGGTTAGGCCCGTCGAAAATGGCTGACGTCGTCTATCCGCCCGTCATTTTCGCCATGCGCACCCTGTTCAAAGCGCTTGGGCTTCAAATTAAGATCACTGGCGAGGAGCACATTCCCACCACTGGTGGTGCGCTTATGGTGATCAATCACATTGGCTATCTTGATTTCGCCCTGGCCGGCCTTTCGGTGATTCCACGCAAACGCTTTGTGCGATTCATGGCGAAGAAGGAAGTTTTCGACAACAAATTTGCCGGTCCGCTGATGCGCGGAATGCACCACATCAGCGTCGACCGGGCAAATGGCTCAGGGTCTTTCGTCACCGCCCTCAGAGCACTTCGAGCTGGTGAGATTGTCGGAATCTTCGCCGAAGGAACAATTTCGCGCTCTTTTGAAATTAAAGAATTGAAGACCGGCGCGACCCGATTGGCCGGCAGTTCCGGTGTCCCGATTCTGCCCGTAATCGTCTGGGGTTCTCAGCGGGTCTGGACCAAGGGGCACAAACGAAATTTCCGGCGGAGCCATATTCCCGTCACGATCGCCATCGGTGAGCCTTTTACGATCGAGCGGACTGTGGATCCAGCCACTAGCGAGACGCTGCTGAGGCACCGACTCGAATCCCTGCTCCACGACACTCAAGCCAACTATCCAGACTCCCACGCCCAACAATGGTGGGCTCCGGCTCGGCTAGGCGGAACGGCTCCCACGCCCGAGCAGGTTGAACAGCAAAAGAAAGGTAATCTCTAGCCCCATGGCGATGTTTGGCAAGAAACCAAAGACCGAAAAACCCGCGAAAGTTGCAAAGGAACCGCGCAGCAAGCGGTTTGCGCAGATCCGCGAGGCATACCAGATCACCAAGGAGTCCCGTCCTACGATTGGGCTCTGGCTTGCGGGCTCCTTTGTCCTGACCTGGTTAGTCGTTGGATTGATTATCTGGCTCCTGGTCGGTCACCCGCTCTACTCCGCCTTTGTCTCGCTCCCCTTCGCCGTCCTGGCAGCCACCTTCCTTTTCTCCAGGTTGGCCGAGAGCAGTGCCTACGCCTCCATTGAGGGGCAACCTGGTGCCGGCGCCAGCGTCCTGATGTCGATCCGAAAGGGTTGGACTGTCACCCCCGCAGTAGCGGTAGCCAAGAATCAAGATATGGTCCACCGCGCGGTCAGCCGCCAGGGAGTAGTGCTAATTGGTGAGGGCACAAATGCGGTTAGATCAATGCTCGCCGACGAGCACAAAAAGATGGAGCGTTTTCTGCCGGGAACTCCAGTCATTGAAGTTCTGGTGGGCGATGGCGAGGGACGAGTAAAGCTTCGCAAACTTCAAAAGCACGTTCGGAAATTGCCAAAGACAATCAGCCAAGTACAACTTCGCGAGATTAGAGCCCGCCTTAAGGCTGTTGGCGGGATGAACATTCCGCTGCCAAAAGGCCCGCTGCCAAAGGGTGCCCGGATGCCCAAGGCACGTTAGCCGTAGCGGTTTGGTCCAAGGTCGCTCCTTGTAGTCAGAAACATGAGGACTATGACCCAGCCAATTACTGGAATCAGTCCCGCCCAGAACCACCAACCACTCCGGTTAATATCGTGCAAACGTCGTACGCTCACCGTCAGCGAAGGTAGGAAAAGCGCCAAGTTTGTCAGTAGCGCAACAAGAACTGTTCCGGCGGTGTAATCAACAAAGACTGCGGCCCAAGAAGCCAGGGTGGAAAATAAGGTCCAATACCAGAACTCGGAGCGTGGGGCTCGACCACGAAAGTCTGAGTACTTCTCAAAGCCAGCTGCCACTGCTTGGGAGAAGTTCATCAACCGGCCCGCACTACAACGGTGCCTGCTGCCCGATCATGGAGACCCCGACCGTCGCGGTCATAGATTGCGGCCGGAACCACGAGGAACAGCAGCAGCGATCGGATGATCACCGCCAGGATTGGCGCGGGTCCGCCGTCGCTGGCGCGGGCCACCCGAATTCGCAGGAGTCGCTGACCAGCCGAAGCCCCAAGGAGCGAGGTGAACACCAGCACCTCGGTGTAGAACACCCCCAGGGCGATCGCTCCGCCCCAGGTGCGGGTAAAGAGCAGGGCTACCAGCATGGAGGCGATCCAATCGATCAGCAGGGCACTCAGGCGTCGAGCCATGCTCGCCACCGACCCTGGACCAGATTGCGGCAGGCCGAGGCGCTCACCCTGATAGCCCAAGTTGGGATTGATTGAGGAGGCTCCACCCAACCAGGATCCAATCGCCTGCCTTCCGGCCGATTGCTCCTTCTTGTTCATGGCTCCAGATTACTTGGTTAACATGCCGGAAACACTCGAGTGACAGCACCTTCACGGCGAGGGCCTATGGTCCTCCTGTTACCAATATGCATTTAGCGGACTTTTCACGCGATGAGAGGTTGTGAAGGAGAGCAATGTTTAACAGCGCCAGCGAAGTACTCAACTACATAAAGGCCGAAAACGTCGCGCTCATTGATGTGCGGTTCACCGATCTTCCTGGTGTTCAACAACATTTCAATGTCCCAGCGATCTCGTTCGGCGAAGCGGTATTCACCGATGGCTTGATGTTCGACGGATCTTCGATTCGCGGCTTCCAGGCAATCCATGAATCCGATATGAAACTTCTCCCGATCCCTGAATCGGCGTACCTTGATCCGTTCCGCAAAGAGAAGACCTTGGTTATCAACTTCTCCGTGCGTAACCCACTCACCGACGAGCCGTACTCACGCGATCCTCGCAACATCGCCGCAAAAGCTGAGGCATACCTCGCCAGCACCGGAATCGCAGACACTGCCTTCTTTGCACCAGAAGCAGAGTTCTACATCTTTGACGACATCCGCTTTGAGACCAAGCAGAACGGCTCGTTCTACCACATCGATTCAATCGAAGGCGCGTGGAACACTGGTCGTGAAGAAGAGGGCGGCAACAAGGGTTACAAGACTCGCTACAAGGGCGGATACTTCCCAGTTTCCCCGATGGACCAGTTCGCTGACCTTCGCGATGAAATGGTTATGAAGCTTGGCGAAGTCGGCCTCGAAGTTGAGCGCTCGCACCACGAGGTCGGCACCGCTGGCCAGATGGAAATTAACTACCGGTTCAACACCCTCACCCGTGCGGGCGATGAACTGATGCTCTTCAAGTACATCATCAAGAACGTCGCCTGGAACGGCGGCAAGAGCGCAACCTTCATGCCAAAGCCACTGTTCGGTGACAATGGCTCTGGTATGCACGTGCACCAGTCGCTCTGGAAGGACGGCAAGCCGCTGTTCTACGACGAGAAGGGCTACGGCGGCCTGTCCGACATGGCTCGCTGGTACATCGGTGGACTCTTGAAGCACGCACCGTCGCTTCTTGCCTTCACCAACCCAACGGTCAACTCCTACCACCGCCTCGTACCTGGCTACGAAGCACCAGTCAACCTCGTGTACTCGGCCCGTAACCGTTCGGCCTGTATCCGGATCCCGATCACCGGCAGCAACCCGAAGGCAAAGCGCATTGAGTTCCGTTGCCCAGACCCATCGAGCAACCCGTACTTGGCTTTCGCTGCGATGCTGATGGCCGGACTCGACGGCATCAAGAACAAGATCGAGCCGGCACAGCCCGTCGACAAGGACCTTTATGAGCTTCCACCGGACGAGGCACGCGACATTCCTCAGGTGCCGGGTTCCCTTGGGGCCGTCATCGACAACCTCGAGAAAGACCACGCCTACCTCACCGAAGGCGGCGTCTTCACCGAGGACCTCATCGAGACCTGGATCGACTACAAGCGATCCGCCGAGATTGCGTATGTGCAACTACGTCCGCACCCTGCAGAGTTTGAGCTCTATTACGACATCTAATTCGATGAGTGTTTGACCTGTCGAAATGGCGGGAAATGAGCGTGTAGCGGCCTAAATGCCTCCCATCATTTCCCGCCATTTTTGCTTAGTTTCGGTCCTCTCGTGCGCCATCCGTGCGCCGAGCCACCTCTCTTAGATTTGCGAAAATGATCAAGGGCTAGGCAAACCAACCACGATGGGAGAGCATTGCAACCAATGAATGCGAATAGCCCTTGGGTGGGCATGGTCGGTGTGATTATTGGCGCAGGATCCGCCATTATCGCCCAACTGATCTCGTCGGGTCGCGCCCGGGATCAAGATGTGAAGCGCTTGGCATCCGAGGAAAAGCGATTCAGCGACCAAATGATCATGGCGAAACGCGAAGCGTCCTTGGACTTTAAGCGCGAACTTTATGTCAAATTTCTTACATTATCGGACAACCCGTGTTTTAACCTGGGCGCACTTTCAGAATCGGACTACCAACTGGATCCTGATTGGAAAAGCAAGATCCCGACTCCTACACCGAAAACATTTCAAAAGATTGATTCAATCATCAATATGATCGGCCTTCTAGACGACCGAGACATAGCGGAGATGGCGCACGATCTTATTTCCAAACTCATTTACGTAAACAGGCAGTTGATAGAGGCAGAGACTTTGCCCTATGAAGATCGGATCCACATCTGCCAAGCGCCAGCGCTTCTTTGGTTTCAAATTCGGGAAAGAATGCGCGAGGATTTAAATCATTGATCCCTAATTCGCAACTTGTTTGACCTGTTAAAATGGCGGGAAATGAGCGTGGAGCAGCCAAAATGCCTCCCATCATTTCCCGCCATTTTTGCTTAGTGTCAGATCTCTTGTGCGCCAGCCGTGCGCCGAACTAAACCAAGTCCCATTTCTTCTCGATACGGGCAATTTCTCGTCTCAAGACAGAACAAACCTCGTTGAATTCATCAAAAGCGGAACCCGATCGAGACGATAAGCGGATAGATGCAGAGGGGCCGCCAAGGTCTAATGCCTCCACCCTTGTTCGAATTTGTGGGGAAAGCAATTCAGCCAATGAGGCATATTGGGGATACACCGGAAAGGACACGGCAGGATAACCGTCACCAGCGTTAGTCACCATCGTTCCCCAATCGGAAATTCTCTCCTTACGTGATTCGGCTTTTGCCATGTGCTTCTCATGTGTGTGGTTCATTTTTGCAACTAACGGCGCACCAAATAAAGCCCCTATTAACCCGGTGGCAGCACTTGGTAAAACAGTTGTCAGTGCACTCATGTCTTCCCTCACCCTCGATTAGGGAAAGACTACTCAAGCAAGAGTCAAAAGTTGAAGTAATCACTCAAACGCAAGGTTTGAGAAAGAATCTCTCGCCTTTTGATCACTCTTGGGCATCATGTGAGTGTAAACACGTAAGGTGAAACCAGGATCGGCGTGCCCTAGGTATTCCGATACTGCCCTGATGCTTACTCCGTAGTCCAGCCAACGCGATGCGCAGAAGTGCCGGAGTGCGTGGCTCCCGTTAGATCTGATTACCGGAAGCCCCGCCGCCATGAGCGCGGGTCGCCAGATCGTTGGGCTGTAGTAGTTCTTGTTCAGCGGTTTGCGCTCTCTAAAGGAGAACAGGAGGCCACCCTCGCCCGGGCTGAGGGTGTGTTCGCCGGGCAGAACTTCAAACGCATCTAAGTGAGTCCGTAGGACGTGAGCCAGTCCGTCCGGCATCGGTACGGCGCGGGTTTTTCTCATCTTCGGTAGGGCTGGCGTTGGCCTCATATCTATCAACTTGATCTGCTGCCTATCGTGAATCTCTTGTTTCTCAAAATCAATATCTTGGACGCGCAGTCCAAATGAATCACCTTGGCGCAGCCCACACATAGCTCCAAGTAACGGCGTAGCCCGGAACGCGTCCGGATGGTGCGCAACGACCGGGCGTATCTGCTCCATCGCCCAAACCTCAATGCGTTGTTGTGGAATCGCAGGCAAATTCACACTTTTAAAAACTGTCAGGAACCGTCAGAATCTCTAGAACACCCGGGAATGCATCAGACCAAAAGGTAATTAATCGTCACCTGGCATCCAACGCTCCAGGTCAATGTCCCAGATTGTCGCTTCGTTCGCAATCTTTGCAGAGTCGATAATTCCCAGTCCCAGGCTTGCGGTCATAGGAGGGGATCAACTTCCCCGCCTCGCATATGTTGTTATCGTGGTGAACTTGCTGAGACGCTGGTTTCTTGGATTCATTTACTGAATAAAAGGGTGATTCACGCATTGGGCACCTCGGAATTCATTCGAAATGGTTTGCCGGAATTGACTGTTTCCTCGCAACCAGTCTCTTCCCTGGGGTTCAAACCATACCCGATCCTTCCCCTAATCCCTCGTAATATGCATTTTGCAGGTGCTGTGTTACAGGCACCGCACCTGCTTCAGGCCCGTCGATACGTTCAGGGCGCTATTTCTGCTGACATTCCAGCCCAGAACAGATTAACCTCGCAGGATGAACTCTTCGCTGCTTCTCTTGAAAACAGCGGTATTTCTCCTTTCGTTACTTGTTGGGCAACAACTGTACAAAGGTTCCATGAGTTGGATGATAAGGAGGCATTCTCGACTCTTAGAGGAATCCCAAGCCGGTCTCCTAAACGCAACCAATGGGCCCGCTGAATATCCAGACAGGGGTGTCCCTGATCCAACTGCGAACTTACTATTCGATGGGTATGGAGATGTCGTCATGGAATTTGACCCCATCGAGACAGATGAAGATCGAGAAATACGCTCGTGGGTGTTCTTAAGCCACTTCCATGAAAAGAAGATCGAGAAGCATCAGAAACTGCTCACATTTTATCCCGGCAACGTCCCAAAAATCATTTTTAGACTTCTTGCAATCGTCGTACTCGTCATAATCACTCGCGTATAGTTCAAAAACGGAGGCCAGGGTTGCAGCGCTTCCTCCCCGGCGATACCAGTCTTAGGACCCCGTCCAGTCCGTCAAGGGTTCGTTACACCGCTACGCGCCCTTGACAGGCGCGCGCTGGCTCACGATTTGGCATCTAAGGAAAGGACGCCTTTCGTTTGCCGGAACTTGACCGCTGTGTTTTCACCGCTTCGATTTTCCAACCTTGCCCTTATTGTCCATACGCTCACTATCTCCGACCTATCCGTCTCTAAGATGTGCGCATGAGCGATTACGGGTTGGAGTCTAGGCAAATCGAATTAGACGCGATCCAATGCATGAAGTCCTTTTACGGATCGGGGATCGAGGTCGTCGATTTGGCTGCGTTGCCTGCATATGACTTTCAACTTCGAAAAGACGGCAAGACTTTTGCAATTGGAGAAATAGCGTGGCTCGAAGACGGGGACAAGCGATCAACCTGGAAGGCTCTCTTAAAACAGGATAAACATCGCATAGTGAAACTTGCCGCTGGGCAGGGACCTTGGACAGTGATTCTAAAACCTGACTCGAACATCAATGAGTTTCACCGGCAAGTCCCAAGTTTGATCACCCAGATGATCGCCCAGAAAACTAAGAAAATTGCAAATGTCAATTCTTGGCCGCGAAACCCACTGGCCGACTTTTGCAGGCAATTGGGCATTAATTACATTGCGCAGTCTGGTCAAGGTCCCGATCAGGCGTTCTATATGCTCGCCGGATCTGGCGGTCTTGTCCGAACAGACTTGCAAGAGATTTCCTCTCTAACTGAGTCGCTGCTTGAAGACGCATATTCAGATTGTTGGCAGAAACTTCAATCGACCCCAAGCCCAGAAAAGCACATCTACTTGCGAATCGGATCGTTCTTCCCTGTCCACGTAACCGAACCATTGAGCCTTGAAAGAACAGAACTCCCAATACCAGACATAGATTTCCCTCACGGTATAACTCATATCTGGCTGCAAGGCTCGATTGAGTATTTTAGAAGTGTTCGTTGGTCTAGCACCGAAGGGCACGTCTACTTTTAAACTGGTGTGCGCCAGCCGTGCGCCGAGTGATTGGTTACATGGCGTTTATCCAGGCCATCCCCTTGTCCAGGCCCAAATGCTTTCTATCACGACATCTAATTCGCAACCTTTCACGACAGGGCTCCTCAAGAATTGGGGGGCCTTGTGCGTTCCAAGGAGATCCCACTTGCAACTCATCGAATCAATTGCAAACGTAGACGACCAACCGCTCTAGCCGCGAAGGCGAGATCGTTAAGCCCTGATTGGTGAGCCGTATGCGTTTCTGGCTATCCAACAGGTCGCGTGACTGTAAACGCTGATCGACGCCGCTCGCAATGGGCCGACCGAAGATCCCACCAACTCGCCGGTATGCAAACTGTGGAATGACGGCATGGTGACCTACCTCCCGCGGATTGTCGATGGCGAGCTTGAGCGGCGTCTCAAGTCCGTCGGAGCCGTGGTGATCGAAGGACCCAAGGCCTGCGGCAAGACCGTAACGGCAACCCGGTTCGCCCAGACGGTCTTCCGTCTAGACGAAGACCCAGCCGCCCGTAGCCTGATCCATAACGCTCCTGGGCAGCTGTTCGACAACCCCACGCCGATCCTGTTCGACGAATGGCAGGTGGAGCCTGCAATCTGGAACCGAGTCCGCCGCCAAGTTGATGACCACCAGGGCAAGGGCCTCTACATCCTGACCGGCTCCGCGACGCCGAACGACGACGTGACCAGGCACTCCGGGGCCGGTCGCTTTGGGGTCATCATCAGCAACGGCAGTTACGCATACCGCCGAGAGGACGGCGTACACGTCATCCCGATCGGGTGCCTCGGCCCATGAAAACCACTGTGCACCACCGGGCCCTTCACGCCACCATGAACAAGTGGACGAACCCATGACTCGGGAACAAGCGATCGGTCTGAGCCTGGTCGCGGCCCGCTACGGCGGAGCCTACGAGCCCGGCGCGTGGCTCGCCTAACGCGGCATGCTCGGACGATGAGCCCTCACCTTCCCGGCGCAGCAGGGATTCTGCTTTTGCTTAGATTGGACGGTGTTTTTCCGAGATGGCGGGCGGCGGCTTGAGCCAACAAAAATGGCTTAAGCCGCCTCTCGTCTTTTTCCATTGAAGGCTCTGTACGCTGACTCACATGAAGGTCGTTACCGCAATCGTAAGTTCTCGCACAGAAGCCGAATTAATTGTCGGCATGCTTCGAGATCATGGGGTAGACGCCGTCCTTTCAGCCGATGATTTAGGCGGAGTCGATGGGGCGCTTCAGATGCAAGGGGTAAGAGTCCTCGTTTCAAAAGCACATGAAAACGCGGCTAGGAAATTACTCAACCAACACGAACCACTGATTTCAACACCAAAGGCTCCCAATGCGTTCCAAAGATGGCTTATCAAATTGCTTGGTGGCGGCAAGCAATGAAATTCCGGTGTGACCAGTACTCGTCTCGTGGAGCTCTTTGATCATTTAGCGCTAGTCGAAACCTTCCCCAGCTCCAGCTGGAACGGTAATCACTTAGCGGGTTTTCTATACTTTTGATGGTTTCCCTCTGGAAACCCAACGCCCCTTCCAGGCCATGGTGAGGCCGATATCTAAAGAGCGCTCTAAGACCTACGGCAACACGGGCGAGTACAGTCAAGGCATGACGGACCGCAAGAAATGGTGGCATCTAGGACGGCGCGGACGTGGCAGCGTAACTGCCGCTTTCTCCATGGTGGAAGAACTTTTTCGACCGATGGCCGCCGAATCTCGGCAAGTCATGGAAGAACAGAAGCGGCAAGCCTTGGAAATATCTGGAAACGCCGACGGCCCAAAGAAGATGACCATCAAAATGAGCAAACCGCCTTCAGATTAAAAGAAGATGAGGAAGCCAAATTGATTCAACCACCACAATTAGCAACCGCAGCAATCGCCGATGCCTGCATAAGACTCGGAATCACACCGAAGACTGGACCATTCGATTTAAAACCCGTAATACCCGGCGTGCCGGTGATGGGACCCGCGCTTCCGGTTACGCACCTTGGCAGTGTTGATGTTTTTCTTGAAGTGATCGACGGAGCTGATCCGGGATCCGTTCTCGTGATCGACAATGGTGGTCGGCTAGATGAAGCCTGCATCGGCGACCTGGTGGCACTAGAAGCCAAACTGGCCAAGATCGCCGCGATCGTCGTCTGGGGATGCCATCGGGATACCGCGCAGCTCCGCGACATTGGACTACCCATATTCAGCCTCGGCGCCCGCCTGCAAGGGCCAATTCGAGTGCCCCCGCCAGGAACGCCCATGCGAGTAGCCGTGATCGACGGTGTGATGGTTCGCCCAGGCGACATCGTCATAGCCGACGACGACGGCGTCATATTCGTGCCGCTCGCCGATTTTGAAAAGGTGTCGGAAACCGCATCGACCATCATGTCCACCGAGCAACGTCAGGCGACGGAAATGGTAAACGGACGCAATCTCCGCGAGCAGATTGGCTTCGGCGCCTATCTTGAACACCGCGCCAAGAATCCCGGGTACTCACTCAGGGATCACCTAAAAGCCAAAGGTGGTGCAATTGAAACCTAATACCTCACAAGACTCGTTCGATCCATGGCCTTTCGAGGCGCAGGTTCACGTCGAATGGGGCGCTACCGGCGCGAGGTTGGCGGCCGCTCGCGGAGACATCGTCG
>DATKUB010000056.1:0-36819 GCA_035530875.1 Candidatus Nanopelagicaceae bacterium | reverse complement strand
GCATCTAGATTTACTTCCCGTGAGCGGCGGCTCGCCTCCCGTGAGCGGCGGCTCGCCTCCCGTGAGCGGCGGCTCGCCTCCCGTGAGCGGCGGCTCGCCTCATCAAACCTGGGGTGCTACTTGATCTCGCCAACTGTGCTCGGGTGAGTAGCCAAGCAATCGCTTTGCCTTATCGATAGAGAGCAAGGTCTCGTGCTCGCCAAGTTCCTTCTTCACTGGAACATTTGGAAAAACTTCAGCGGCAAGTGAAGAACTGGATCTAGTCATTACCGTATCGGCGTTGGCGACGATGAATGCCTCAAAGCCCGGTTGGGCGTTCTCTAGCGCCCGCAGCGCGGCCTGAGCGCCGTCGCGTCCGTCGATATAGCTCCAGAGATTCCATTTACGAAACATCGCGTCGGCGTCAAAAGCGGGAAACTCTTCGTAATCGGATGGATCCATCACATTAGAGAATCGGAGAGCGGTGATGCTGAGTTCTGGATCCCAGCGGGTCAATTGGATGGCCATCTGCTCTTCCAAATGCTTGACCAACGAGTACGTGCTTTCTGGCCTAGCCGGATATTCCTCATCGACTGGAATGTATGGCGGGTCAATGTCAAATGGGAGGCCAAGAACGGTCTCACTCGATGCATAGACGACTCTCTTAATTCTTGCCCTGCGCGCAGCTTGGAACACGTTGTAGGTCGAGAGCATGTTGTTGTGAAATGTCGCGACATCGGAGAAGAGACCGGGAGCTGGGATTGCGGCGAGATGCACTATCGCGTCGAATCCCGAATGCCGATCGTCAATGCCGAGGATGGCATCAACAACCTGGCCGTAATCCCTGAGGTCGATGGAGGTGAGTCCGTCACTTTTCTCGCCCACACGATCAAGATTGGTTACTGAATGACCTTCATCGTTGAGGCGTTTGACCACCGACTTGCCGAGCTTTCCACTTCCACCAGTGACCGCAACTCTCATTTGAAAACCTTTCGAATATTCATGAACTCTTTCTCTTACCAACTTTAGGTGCCGTAACTGCACTGCGTGACCAGCGGCGGTGAGGGGAGCCGCCGCTCACGGGAGGGGAGCCGCCGCTCACGGGAGGGGAGCCGCCGCTCACGGATCCACAGGCTGGATGCCTAAACAATCGGACTATTCGCCAGGAGGCTTCGCTTCAGCCGCCATTTAACCTGCAGGAATGTCATTTCATGAACCTGGACCTGACGTTGCCTTCGCCGAGCGCAAGCCCCTGATTGAAGACGAGCGGCTCCCGGCTGAGATCGGCGCAATGGACCGGCTCATCGCTGCGGCCCAAATTGACCGAGCTCATCTAAAAGTTCTCTCAATAATTTTCCTCACCGCCGTCCTCGCCTCCATCTGGCTGTTCTGGCACTCGAGGGCGAAGGAAGATTTCGTGGCTCTGCCTCGTCCAACCATTTCCGAAAGCCAGCAATTGGATCTATCGCACCCGGAAAGTTCTCCTGCCAGTGCCGATGTTGTCGTAGATGTCGGAGGCAGAGTTAGGCATCCGGGTGTCTACTCCCTTCCGACGGGTTCACGCGCGATCGACGCCCTAACTGCCGCGGGTGGCCCGCTGCCGGGAACCGACCTGACAACAATTAATCAGGCCCAAACTCTTGAAGATGGCGAACAGATTGTCGTAGGCGAAATTCAAGGCGCTACATCTGCCAACAGGACTGCCCAAACCGGCAAAGTTAATCTGAACAGCGCCAGCCTCGAACAGTTGGACGTCTTACCGGGTATTGGGCCTGTTCTTGCCTCCCGCATCGTCGCCTGGCGTAAGGCACACGGGCGATTCAAGACCATCGACGACTTGCGACAAGTATCAGGCGTTGGTGATGCCAAATTCGCGGACCTGCGCCCATTGGTGCGGATCTAGTAGATGTACGCCTTCTCTTTGCAGGTGGGGGTTTATGGCTTGGGGCGATTGTTGGAACCCTCCCACGGTTAACCACGATCGGATTTTTAGTTCTTGTTGCCATCTCGATATGGATCGCAAGTCGTCGAAGCCGCATCCCAAAATACACAGCGATATTGCTGGTACTTGCGCTAGGCGTTGGTTTTTTCATAAGCCTGAGTAGGTATCTTTCGCGGCACGACCCAGTGGTGACGTCGCTGGTCCGGGTACACGCGGTTGGGGAAGTGGTCTTAACGATCACCTCAGACCCGGTTAAGCGAACGGCCCTTGTCGCTGGCTCGGCGCTCCGCCCAGAATCAATTTCGCTAAATGCTCGGCTTTCTCGAATTTCGTTGGCGGATCGAGTCTTACTAACCAGAGTGCCCGTTCTAGTGATAGCTGACCGCAATTGGTTGGGTCTGCTTCCTGGAACGAAAGTCGCCGTGCAGGTTTCATTTGCACCCACGCTTGCAGATATGGCTGCAATGCTCCGGGTTCGGGGACCGCCTCAAATACTCGGGACTCCTAACGTTTTTCAACGATGGGCTGGGCGGGTGCGATCTGGCTTATACAACAGCGTCAATTCGCTCTCGCCCGATCCGCGTGGATTGCTGCCAGGCTTAGTTATCGGTGACACATCGCGCGTTTCGCGATTACTCAACGACGACATGCGGACAACAGGACTTACGCATTTAGTCGCCGTAAGTGGGGCGAACCTCGCAATCGTTGCTGCGCTGGTTATGTCGCTCCTACGCAGAACACGAATCTCCAGACACATACGACCAGCTCTCGCGGTGGGGGCTATCGCACTTTTCATAATTGTTGTCAGACCGCAACCATCGGTGTTGCGTGCGGCCGCGATGGCATGTGTTGTTCTCGTGGCCGCCGCTCTTGGGGTTAAGGCATCAGCCGTCCCAGCACTCGCCACCGCAATCTTCATCCTTTTGCTGATTGATCCGACACAAGCGGTCAGCTACGGTTTCGCACTCTCGGTATTCGCCACGGCCGGACTGCTCCTACTGGCACCAACTTGGGCTCGATCGATGGCACGACATATGCCGAGCTGGTTGGCTCACGCAATCGCCATCCCGCTATCCGCGCAAGCAATGTGTGCGCCTCTCATCGTCGCTTTAAGTGGCCAAGTGAGCATCATTGCGGTTGTCGCCAACGCTTTGGCCGGACCGCTCGTTGCGCCATCGACAATCCTTGGCCTAGGTACTGCGCTGATCTCGCAATTCAACATGAGCCTTGCTGAGTTCACTGCTCGCCTGGCCGCTTATCCAACAATGCTCATCAGCGGCATTGCGCATCGCTGTGCTGCCCTGCCGTTCGCTGCGATCGCCTGGCCAAAGAATTTCTTTGGTGTATTTCTCTTAGCGGCAATCACAGTTTCCTTGGTGGCGTTTGCGCGGCGAGTTAGGTCCGACCGCAAAACCATCACGGTGTGCCTCCTGATTGTGGGCAGTTTGCTTCTGCCAAGTCTGTCGCACCCGGGTTGGCCACCCAAGGATTGGACCTTGCTAGCTTGCGACGTAGGACAAGGCGATGGGCTATTGCTTAACCTTGGCCAGCACAGTGCCATCGTCATCGACGCTGGGCCTGATGTTCGACTGATCGAGAAATGCCTTGACGAACTCAAGATCCAAACGGTGCCACTTGTGATTCTCACCCATGATCATGCCGATCACGTTGAAGGACTGCCAGGAGTTCTGCACCACCGCAAAGTGGGAGCCATCTGGATTTCGCCGCTTGACGAACCAAGTGGTGAATACCGCCGGATCGTGAAGTGGGCCAAACAGATTCCGATCACGCACGTGCACGCAGGCATCCGGATTCAGTTGGGCGATTACCGAATCGAAACTCTCTGGCCCGATGGCGTCGAAGATTCTCCGAATAACTCAAGTGTTGCAACGTTGATAACCAAGACGGTGGCGAACATGACGGAACTTCGACTTTTCCTCGGCGGTGATCTAGAGGCTCCGGCCCAGGCAAGACTCTTGGCAAGTTGGCGTCAACATGGCGAATGGGGCCCGATCGAGGTCGATGTGCTGAAGGTCTGTCACCACGGTTCGGGAAATCAAGACCCGGAATTTCTCGCCGCGCTAAGTCCCAAGGTAGCTCTGGTTAGCGTCGGCAAAGACAATCCCTACGGACATCCGGCAGATAGCACCCTCGCGGCCTTGGCCAGGCTTGGCGTATTTGTCGCGAGAACCGATCAATCTGGCGCTCTTGCGGTGGCGGGGCGCGCCGAAAACCTGATCGTGGTGGCACGAGGCCACCGTGCGTGGGATGCTCGGCGACGATGACAAACAATCAAATTCCCAACCTGGTCCTAGCCCTCGGTCCGGAGTCGCTACTTGCTGATCGAGCAACTGAACGGATCGTCGCCGAGATTCGGGCTAACGAACCACTGGCTTCGGTTCAGACCCTAAGCGCTGCTGAGATCGGGGTCGGGGAGATCGGCGATGCGTTGGCGCCGTCGCTATTTGGTGAGCGACGGGTTTTGGTGATTCGGGACTTACAAGATTTAAGCGCTGATTGTGCTGGCGATATAACGAGTTACCTTTCCAACCCAGACGAGAACATCACCCTGATCCTTATGCACAAGGGCGTGACCAAAGGGAAGGCGCTACTTGACGCAGTCAAGAAGGCTAAGCCGCTTGAAATCGCCTGCAAGGCAATCAAGAAGGACAATGAAAAACTCGATTTCATTCGAGCTGAATTCGCCGGCCATGGCCGCAAGATTGACGCTGAAGCGGCCCGTGCTCTCGTCGATGCGGTTGGCGGAGATGTTAGGGAGCTTGCGGGCGCTGCTTCACAACTCGTAAGCGACATCGTTGGCGCAATTGATAGTGCTGCCGTGGAGCGTTATCACGGCGGCCGGGTTGAAGCGACTGGATTTAAAGTTGCCGACGCGGCCATCGACGGCAATATCGGCGTTGCACTGGCCACGCTAAGACAAGCTCTGGACACGGGAACCGATCCGGTTCTAATAACCAGCGCCCTAGCCTCGGGAATTCGCACCTTAGCCAAAGTCGGATCCGCCTCTCGCGGCGTCCGCTCGGCGGAGTTGGCTGGACAACTTGGCCTAGCGCCCTGGCAAATTGATAAAGCCAGGCGTCAGTTGGCGGGCTGGAACGCCGCGTCGATCACGGTTGCAGTGCAGGCTGCCGCGAGAGCCGATGGCGCCGTTAAGGGCGGCGAATCGGATCCAATTTACGCCCTTGAGCGGGCAGTTATGACAATTGCTAAAGCGCGCTCTTAAGATTCGCGACCTGATCAATGTGCTCTTTGGTGTGATCAATTGATTTACGCACGACGTCAGCCAAGGTTAAATTCAGACCATCAGCGCGAGCGCCACCTCTTGACCAAGCCTGTTCGGGAAGAGTCGTGAGCAAATCTGCCGTCTCTTCGTGAATCATTTTGATCAATAGCAAGGCTGGCTCAATTGGGCGGTCGGCGTAGTTCAATTTCGAGCCGTAGCCCTCCTCGGCAAAGAAAACCAGAGCTGGGTTGTCGTGGACGAGGATCTCCCTGATCCGGATTGCAAAATGTAGATCGGCATCGGCCAGGTGGTGGGCGATCTCGGTCGCACCCCAACTCCCGTTGCCACCTGTTTCTGCCTTTTCTACTCCACTCCTGGCGGCCAGGACGAACTCCGATCCAGCCTGCCGGTAGCGCTCAATTTCGGTAGCCATGTTCATGTCAGAAACTCCCCTTCCAAAGGGCACCTGATGCGACGATAGCGCCCCTGACCCACAGGGCCAGGCTAGGAGGCAATTTCGGTGGCTCTGAGTTTGGGGGAACCCCCTGGTCGCTGGTAACCTCTCCCGACGGGTTATCGCCCGAACAATCTATTTTTAAAGAGGGCACTAGTGGCAAATATCAAGTCGCAGATCAAGCGGATCGGCACCAATGAGAAGGCACGCCTTCGCAACAAGTCCGTCAGGTCCTCGCTTAAGACTGCCATTCGACGCTTCCGCGACGCTGCGACCTCGGGTGATGCGGCTAAGGCCGACGCTGAACTCCGCGTCGCTTCACGCGAATTGGACATTGCTGTCTCCAAGGGCGTCATTCACGCCAACCAGGCCGCCAACAAAAAGTCGGCAATGGCCAAGCGCGCCTCAGCGCTTTAATCGACACGCGCCTCAAGGCGGGCGGATATGCCAGCAATTCCGTTAGCTTCCGCACCTCAGCCGGCCTCAACTAACCCGGCTCAGATTCGCAATTTCTGCATCATCGCCCACATTGACCACGGTAAATCAACTCTTGCCGATCGCATGTTGGGAATAACCGGTGTAGTAGACGCTCGGCATGCGCGCGCCCAGTACCTGGATCGAATGGACATTGAGCGCGAACGCGGGATCACGATCAAATCTCAAGCTGTGCGGTTGCCTTGGCGTTCCGCCGTTGATGGCAACGAGTACATCCTGAACATGATCGACACGCCTGGACATGTCGATTTCACCTACGAGGTCTCCCGATCGTTGGCCGCATGTGAAGGCGCCGTTCTTCTGGTCGATGCAGCGCAAGGCATCGAAGCCCAGACCCTGGCCAATCTATACCTGGCCATGGAGAACGATCTGACCATCATTCCGGTGCTCAACAAGATAGATCTGCCATCAGCCCAGCCAGATAAGTTCGCCAAGGAGTTGGCGCACCTAATCGGTTGCGAGCCCGAGGACTGTTTCCGGGTTTCCGGGAAGACCGGTGAGGGCGTTGAAGATCTGCTGGATGAAATCGTTAAGCAAATCCCAGCCCCCAAGGGCGATCCCAATGCGCCGGCACGCGCTCTGATCTTTGATTCGGTATACGACTCATATCGCGGCGTTGTCACGTACGTGCGGGTTTTCGATGGCCATCTGTCGCAGCGCGATCAGATCATGATGTTTTCAACCAAGGTTAAGCACGAGATGCTCGAAGTTGGGGTCATTTCGCCTGAGCCGATCGTGAGCAAGGGACTTGGGGTTGGCGAGGTCGGATACCTGATCACTGGGGTAAAGGATGTGCGTCAGTCTCGAGTTGGTGACACGGTTACAACCGTCGTCAGGCCGGCTATCGAAGCGCTCGGCGGGTACAAAGACCCAAAGCCAATGGTATTTAGCGGGCTCTATCCGCTGGACGGCGCCGATTACCCGGCGTTGCGCGAAGCGTTGGACAAGCTGCAACTAAATGATGCGGCTCTTGTTTACGAGCCTGAAACCTCCGCTGCGCTTGGGTTTGGTTTTCGTTGTGGCTTTTTGGGTCTGCTTCATATGGAAATCGTTCGTGAACGCCTTGAACGGGAGTCAAAACTCAATCTGATCTCTACCGCACCCAACGTGGTCTACCGGGTTGTGATGGACGACGGTAAAGAATCAATCGTCACGAATCCCAGCGAATTTCCGAACGGGAAGATCGCTTCGGTTTTCGAACCGGTGGTGCGAGCAACAATCCTGGCGCCAAGTGAATTTATCGGCGCGATCATGGAACTTTGCCAGAGCAGGCGCGGCGCACTGTTGGGCATGGAGTATCTCTCTGAAGAGCGAGTTGAACTTCGCTACACACTGCCCCTTGCTGAAATTGTGTTCGACTTCTTCGATCAGCTCAAGTCCCGCACTCGCGGTTATGCATCACTTGATTACGAACCAATCGGTGAAGAGACGGGCGAATTAGTCAAGGTCGACATCCTGCTCCAAGGCGAAGCGGTCGACGCCTTCAGTGCGATTGTCCACCGCGATAAGGCTTACGCCTACGGCGTCATGATGACTTCAAAATTGCGCGAACTAATCCCGCGCCAGCAGTTTGAAGTGCCGATCCAGGCAGCAATCGGGGCGCGCATTATTGCCCGCGAAAGTATCCGCGCCATGCGTAAGGACGTGCTGGCAAAGTGTTACGGCGGCGACATTACGCGTAAGCGCAAACTTCTTGAAAAGCAGAAAGAGGGCAAGAAGCGCATGAAAATGGTGGGACGTGTCGAAGTCCCACAAGAGGCCTTTATTGCTGCGCTCGCCACTGACTCATCAAAGGACCAGACCAAGAAATGAGCGCTCGCCTGACCAGCGTCAATATCACGGCGGTTATTCATGAAGGCGATTGGACTGGCTCGGTGGGTCGCACCGGAATCGATAAACGTCCCGTGGCCGCTGTCGACCTCACCTCAACAGGTGTTGTGGGGGATCATGTTCTAGATACTAAGGTGCATGGCGGGATTGATAAGGCCGTCTATGCGTATTCAACTGAAGATTCCAACTGGTGGGAATCGCGAATTGAAGCAAGCCTTTCACCCGGGTCGTTCGGTGAAAATTTGACCACCCAAGGAATTGATCTGACCGAGGCGGTAATAGGGGAACGTTGGCGCATTGGTTCGGCCTTGCTAGAAGTTTCTGAGCCGCGCATCCCATGCCGAGTCTTTGCCGGTTTTTGGAAGCGACCTTCCTTGATAAAGGATTTCACTGAAGCGGTTCGGCCAGGCGCCTATCTCAGAGTTATTGAAAGTGGCGAAGTCTCGGCAGGAGACTCAATAATAGTCCTGAGCAAGCCTGCGCACGGCTTCACCATCGGCAAGGCATTTGAGGCGCGAAACGGAAACCGCGATTTCTTGCCACAAGTTCTAGACGTACCAGATCTTCCAATCTCATGGCATGAGTGGGCTAATCGAATTCTTAACGCAAGTTAGGAGACGAACATGAGTCAATCATTCTCCGCCTACATACATGTTCCATTCTGTTCGTCTCGCTGCGGATACTGCGATTTCAATACCTATACAGCCCTTGAATTGTCGCGGGACGGGACCACGATCTCGCAAGCGAACTACGTGGAAACACTGGCGATAGAGATCGAGATGGCAGCAAACCAACTTGGACAAAGGCCGATCTCTACGATCTTCTTTGGTGGCGGCACTCCAACTCTTCTCATCCCCAGTGCGATCGAAACAACCTTGGTCCGACTCGAGGATCAGTTCGGCATTGTCGAGGGAGCCGAAATCACAACCGAAGCCAATCCAGAGAGTGTCACAAAATCATCACTCGCACAATTGCGCGAAGCGGGCCTCAATCGAATTTCCTTCGGTATGCAAAGCGCAGTGCCGCATGTGCTTTCGACTTTGGACCGCACCCATTCTCCAGATCGCCTGATATCGGCGGTTAATGAGGCGAAAGCGGTTGGTTTTGATCACATCAGCGTCGACCTAATTTATGGAACGCCAGGGGAGAGCCTGGCGGACTGGCGGGAGAGCATCGATGCAGCTCTTGATTTGCCAATTGATCACGTGAGCGCATATTCCCTGATCGTCGAGGAGGGCACCAAGTTTGCAAAAAAGGTGTCGCAAGGCGAGGTGGTTATACCCGATGACGACGAAACCGCCGACAAATATGAAATGGCATCGGCGGCATTCGAACGAGCTGGCCTTGATTGGTATGAAGTAAGCAACTGGGCCAGGCCCGGTGGCGAATGCAAACACAATCTTGCCTACTGGGCTGGCGGTGACTGGTGGGGCTTTGGCCCAGGAGCGCACTCTCACTTTTCCGGAACCCGCTGGTGGAATGTGAAACATCCAGCCGCCTACGCACAGCGTTTGTCGGCAACTGAACTACCAGTTATGGATCGCGAGACTCTGACGTCTAACCAGCTTGAGGTAGAACGGATCATGCTCAATCTGCGGCTCCGAAGTGGGCTCCCGACGCAATCGTTGCCAGCGCGCCAAACACGGCAAGCGCTCGAGGATGGCTACTTTGACCCAGCCAGCTTTGACCGCGGGTTGGCGGTGTTGACGATGAGAGGACGGCTCATGGCTGATGCCGTCGTCCGTTCGATGGTTGAAAATCTTTCACTCAACTAGTGCCATCTGGATCTTTTTCGGCTTGGCGCTTCCTGACGTAGTGTCGAAAAGCCAGGGCAAGAATTAGGACAGTAAGCACTGACAGGAAGCCGTACCCCATTCTGGAGATGATCTTCTCAACGCGAGCGAGATTCTGGCTGGCAAGTCGGCCGGCGATAAGGGCGGCCGGAGCCCAAATAAGTGCGCCGGCCGCGTTACCCAATAAAAATTTGCGGTACTTCATCTGCATGGTTCCGGCAATAGCGGGAACGAGGGATCTAAAGACCGCTACGAAACGCCCGGTAAAAACAGACCAGGCGCCGTGTTTATGGACGAAGGCATCGGCCTGCTCCCAATGCTCTGGTTTTACTTTCCGGCCATATTTGGAGGTGCGCAGTCGTGGTCCAAAAAATCGGCCGATTTCATAGCCCGTGCTGTCGCCAATGATGGCGCCAACCACTGCAATCGGAATAAGGATGGAGATCTTGAGGTGCCCTGAAGCAGAGGCCGCCCCAGCCACAATCAATGTGGTCTCAGATGGGAAGACCAGCCCAACAAAAGCCGCACCTTCGGTGATTGCGGCTAACGCCACGATGACATAGACAATCGGCCCGGCTCCAGCAACCAGGTCAAGTATGTGTTGAATGAAGTGGCTGATCATGGCTGGGCTAGCCTAACGCTCGCCGTTTCAACTCATAGCAGCGTAAGATTGGCACTCGCATGATTGGAGTGCTAGGCAGAGGGGGAACGATGGTCGCGGAACGGCGGTTTGAGGTTCTTCGCGCCATTATCGAAGACTACGTTGCCACGGAGGAGCCGGTCGGCTCAAAGGCGCTGACGCAGCGTCATCACCTAGGTGTATCGCCGGCAACCATTCGCAACGACATGGCCAGCCTTGAAGACGGCGGATATATCACTCAGCCGCACACCAGCGCCGGCCGAGTGCCAACGGATAAGGGCTACCGATTGTTCGTTGACAGATTGGCCAGCGTTAAGCCGCTTTCAGCTCCCGAGCGTCGCGCGATTGAGTCATTCCTTGAAGGTGCGGTAGACCTCGACGACGCTATCGGCCGTACGGTTCGATTGCTCGCTCAACTCACACACCAGGTTGCAGTCGTCCAATATCCATCACTGGTCCGATCGGCCATTCGCCACGTAGAACTCGTATCTCTGAGCCCAACTCGCGTCATGTTTGTGTTAATTACGGATACCGGACGAGTAGAACAACGTTCGGTTGAAATGCCTGACGTCTGCCCAGAAATGCTGCTTGGAGAATTGCGCGCCTGGGTAAATGCCACTTGTGTCGGCAGTCGTTTGGCCGATGTTTCGGCCAAACTTGGCGAATTTCCGAGTAACTTCGAAACCGCCGACGAACCTATCGTGCGCGCGACGATCGCAACGCTCACTGAAATGTCAGCCGAGCAGAACGAAGAGCGAATAGTGCTAGCCGGCACGTCAAATCTTGCAAAGTTTGGCGGCGATTTTTCAACCAGTGTGCGTCCGGTCCTTGAAGCCTTGGAAGAGCAAGTTGTTCTGCTTCGACTTCTTGGAGAAGCAGCAGAAAGCGTCACAGTAAGAATTGGGCATGAGCATCAGGACTTTGGTCTGCACTCGACGAGTTTGATCGCGACCGGATACGGCCGGACTGGAGACCCGCTGGCTAACCTAGGCATTCTTGGCCCAACTCGGATGGACTACCCAGGGTCGATCGCCGCAGTGCGAGCTGTTGCGGCATACGTCGGTGCCTTTCTTACGGAAAGTGTGTGAGCAAAACTATGGGCGATCACTATGAAACTCTCGGCGTAGCCCGGGATGCTAGCGCTGATGAAATTAGGAAGGCGTACCGAAAATTAGTTCGTGAACTTCATCCAGATATCAACCCGGATCCACAAATTCAAGAGCAATTCAAACACGTCACCTTTGCCTATGAGGTTCTGAGTGATGATCAGAAGCGCCGTAATTATGATCAAGGCGGATCAAGTTTCGGCGGCGGTGCCGGAAACGGATTCGCCTTCAACGACATCATGGACGCCTTCTTTGGTGGTGGCGGATCTCGCGGACCGCGGCCAAGAAGTCGTCGTGGGCAGGATGCCCTGATTCAGATTGAGATTGATCTAGCCGAAGCCTGCTTTGGCGTTACCAAACAACTTTCAGTTGAGACGGCCACTGTCTGCCTCACGTGTGCAGGTAAAGGTTGCACACCAGGAACGAGCGTTAAGCCCTGCGATATTTGTAAAGGTCGCGGCGAGGTTCAGCAGGTCACTCGGTCATTCCTAGGCCAAGTCATGACCAGCCGCCCATGTAATTCGTGTCAGGGATACGGAACCATCATTCCCTCGCCTTGTCGAGATTGTGGCGGCGACGGTCGGGTTCGTACTCGCCGAGTCATCGATGTAGAGATTCCGCCAGGAGTGGAGACGGGGAATCGGATTCAACTATCTGGCCAAGGTGAGGTCGGCCCTGGCGGCGGGCAAGCCGGCGACCTATATGCCGAAATAATTCAAAGACCACATGAATCGATTATTCGCGACGGCGACACTCTCCATCTCTCAGCGACCATCCCAATGACAGCCGCTGCTTTGGGGACCACCCTCGTCGTGGAAACACTCGATGGCCCGCAGGAGGTCGATATTAAGTCAGGTACGCAGAGCGGATCTCTAGTAACTCTGAAACATCTTGGCATTACGAAACTTCGGGGGATTGGTCGCGGAGATCTAATCGTCCACATCGGCGTACAGACACCGACCAGACTTGATAGTGAACAGATTGAACTGTTGCAGCAACTCGCGGTCGTTAGAGATGAAGTTCGACCTGAGGCTTCTCAATCATCAGCGGAGAAGAAATTGACTTCCAAGATTCGCGACGCTTTCACCCGCTGATGCTGCCACTTTTTCTCGCCGATTCAATTTTCGGTGAGACGGTAATTCTCGATGGTGATGAGGGCCATCACGCCGCAGACGTAGTACGAGTTAGGCCTGGCGAATGGATTCGAATTTCAAACGGCGTGAGTGATTATGTAGATGGCGTTGTTGAATCTGTTTCGCGGGGTCACGTAGAGGTCAAGGTGGAATCTCGATTCTCATTACCACCAGCTGAACCTAGGCTGGTCGTTGTACAGGCACTTGCCAAGGGCGATAGTTCAAACATCGCTGTAGAGCTCCTGACTGAAGTGGGTGTTGACGAAATCCTGCCCTGGAGTTCGCTTCGTTCGATCGCCAAATGGGAGGGCGAAAAAATCGCTAAAGGACGGCAGCGGTGGGAGAGCATCGCCCGCGAAGCCACTAAACAGTCTCGACGAATTTCGATCCCAAAAGTTGGCCCGCTCCATTCGACGAACGAACTCATCGCGAGATTCAACTCAGCAGATTGCGTGATCGTTCTTCACGAAAGTGGAGAACAGCCAATCTCCGAGATTTCGAGACCGCACGAAGGCGAACTGCTTCTCGTGGTTGGCCCAGAAGGGGGGATCGACGAGAGTGAGCTTTCGCTTTTTCGATCGGCTGGCGCTCATATCGGGGTGTTGGGGCCAACCGTGCTCAGATCTGCCCATGCTGGTGGAATTGCAGCCGCGGTCCTTCTGAGTTCTCGCTGGTAAGACTTATAAGTGATGAATCAGCGCCGAGGCAAGCGCGGCACCAACTACAACGACTGGAAATGACGCACGCGCTATCAGAAGTGCAATCGCGACGGCGAGTCCAATGGCCCTGGCGTCAAGGACGAGGGACTGGTGATCAGTCACTGTCTGCACAACAACGAGCGCAGTCAGCAAGGCGATTGGTAACAGCCCCGCGACCCGCTGAATTCGTGGCCCGGCTAGCCAGGATTGGGGGATCGACATCCCGGCGAGCTTGAGGGCATAACAGGCCGCGCTGCTGACGATAACTGCAATCCAAATTGAAGTCTGGGTGATCATGCCCGTCCCTCCCGCCAGCCAAAGCCAAGAGCAATCAGAGCGCTTGCGATGACCGGAATTCCGGCCGGAACAACCGGCACTAAGACAAGGACAAGCAGAATAGTTGTTGCCGCAGCAAGCCACGCTTTCGACCCCTTGAGCCTTGGCCAGAGGAGGGCGATAAAGGCTGCTGGTACCGCCGCGTCAAGGCCGTAGGTGGCTGGATCACCCATGGCTCGAGCAGTCAAAGCACCAAGGAGAGTAAATAGATTCCAGAAGACGTAGACACCCAGCCCGGTGACCCAGAAACCAAAATGCATTCCTTCGTCACCATGGTGCTCTTGGGCGATGCTTACTGCCGTCGATTCGTCGATGACCAGTTGGGCACCTAGGAATTTCCGCGCTCCGGATAGCTTCAAACTGGGCGCCAGACGGAGACCGTAGAGGGCGTTCCGGCTGCCGAGCAGTACCGATGTTGCGATCGCGCTTAGGGCCGATCCGCCGCCGCCAAGGACGCCAACGAGGGCAAATTGCGAGGCTCCCGAGAAAGTCAGGAGCGAGAGCGCAGAGGTTTGCCAAAGATTTAGACCACTTGCAACCGACGCCGCCCCAAACGCGGTTCCGTACATCCCCACCGTGAACGCCAGGCTGAGTCCATCGCGACGAATTCGTCGGCGTTCACCATCTGGTAGGCGCGTCATTGCGCTGATGCTGCCATAGGCGAGGATAGGGTCGCTAATCATGAGCGACGAAGTGAAATTTCGATCTGATATGACCGTTGAGTTGGTCAAGGCAAGCGCAAGCGACGCCGACGTCATTTGGGCTGCGCGCGTCTCGACCGCGGGTGAGCAGTCACTTGAAGATGTTGGCGGAGACGCAGAGCGCTCGAGGGGCTTAATTCGCTACTTGGCTCGCGAACGGCACGGCTCGCCTTTCGAACACACGTCGATGACTTTCTTTGTAAGTGCGCCGATCTTCGTCTTTAGAGAATTTATGCGCCATCGCATCGCCTCGTACAATGAAGAAAGTGGGCGATACCGAGAATTGCGCCCGGTCTTTTATGTTCCCGATCGAAATCGCAAACTGCTTCAAGTTGGAAAAACTGGTTCATACGAGTTCATCGACGGTACGCCAGAGCAGTACGAAATCATGATTGGCGCAATGAAGGAATCGTATCTCGCGGCATATGCTTCTTATCAAGTGATGCTTGAAGCTGGCATAGCTCGAGAAGTATCCCGCGCCGTCCTACCAGTTGGACTCTATTCCTCTATGTACGTGACAATGAACGCCAGAGCGCTGATGAACTTCCTCTCCCTTCGAACTCACCGAGAAGGTTCACATTTTCCCTCGTATCCGCAGCGAGAGATCGAAATGGTCGCTGAAATCATGGAAGAGCATTGGGCGCGTTTGATGCCCCTAACGTACGAAGCTTTCGAGTTAGGCGGTCGGGTAGCTCCCTGACGACCCCAGGCGTGGCTCGCAGGAGGTAACCTGGTGCCATGACTCCGATAACTGCGCCCTTTGGTCGCCTGCTTACCGCGATGGTCACGCCGTTTAAGGCAGATTTGTCGGTTGATTTTGATGCGGTAGCCAAAATTGCGACTCACCTAGTTGATCACGGCCACGACGGCATCGTTGTCAATGGCACCACTGGCGAGGCGCCGACAACCACTGATGCGGAGAAAGACGAGATCATTAAGGTGGTATTGGGCGCTGTTGGCCATCGGGCAACCATCGTGGCGGGCGCTGGCAACAACGAAACCGCACATTCGGTAGATTTAGCCAAACGCCATGCCAAGGCAGGGGCTAATGCATTGATGGTGGTAACCCCTTATTACAATCGCCCGCCGCAGGCTGGAATCGAAGCGCACTTTCGAGCCGTGGCCGATGCCACCGATTTACCTATCCTCATGTACGACATTCCAGGTCGCACCGGTTCTCAAATTGAAACTGAAACCATCGTTCGTCTTGCTGAGCACCCTCGAATCGTTGCGTTAAAAGACGCAAAGGGAGATTTCGCTGCCACCTCTTGGGTGATAAAGCGATCCGGCCTTCCGGTCTACTCCGGGGACGACATGAACAACCTGCCGCTGCTATCGATTGGCGCTATCGGATTTGTGAGTGTGTGCGGACATGTAGTTGGCAATGAGTTGAAGGCGATGCTCACTGCTTGGTTTGCCGGCGATCATTTAGGCGCGACGGCAATACATCAACAGTTACTTCCGATCTACACCGGAATGTTTAGAACTCAAGGCGCGATTCTTAGTAAGGCATCGTTAACTCTCATGGGACTGCCCGGCGGCTACACGCGCTTGCCGCTTATCGATGCAACTCCCGCACAGATCGAACAACTTCGGCTCGATCTTATTGCCGGTGGAGTTGCGCTTAAACCATGAGTTTTTCGCATCCCGAATTGGCTATGCCGCCAGAGCTTAAAAAAGGAACGCTAAGAATTATGGCCCTAGGCGGTCTTGGCGAAATTGGCCGCAACATGACGGTGTTCGAATTTGGCGGAAAGTTGCTCATCGTCGACGTTGGGGTGCTGTTTCCAGAGGAGAGCCAACCTGGCATAGATTTAGTGCTTCCAGATTTCGCACCAATCAGAGATCGACTTGATGATGTAGTTGCAATCATTTTTACTCATGCACATGAGGACCACATGGGAGCAGTTCCATATCTGTTGCGGGAGAAATCCGATATCGCCCTCGTCGGTTCGCGTCTTACGCTGGCGTTGATCGAGGCAAAACTCAAAGAGCACCGAATCGTGCCGTACACCTTCGAAGTACATGAAGGGCAAACCGAGAAATTCGGACCTTTCGAAGTCGAATTCATGGCGGTCAACCACTCGATTCCCGACGGACTTGCGCTCGCGATCAAGACCGAGGCTGGCATGGTATTGCACACGGGTGATTTCAAAATGGACCAACTTCCCCTAGATGGGCGACTCACGGATCTAGCCGCCTTTGCCAGGCTTGGTTCTGCTGGAGTTGATCTATTTATGGTTGATTCCACAAACGCTGAGGTGCCAGGGTTCACCACGAGCGAACGTGAGATTGCGCCGGTGCTCGATCAAGTTTTCGCTGGCGCCAGGCGTCGAGTAATTGTGGCTTGCTTTGCTTCACACATTCATCGGGTGCAGCAAGTAATCGACGCTGCTGTTCGCCACAATCGAAAAGTTGCCTTCGTTGGTAGGTCAATGGTTCGGAACATGAAAGTTGCCCATGAGTTGGGCTACTTAGAGATCCCTGAAGGGCTTTTAATCGACGCCAAACAACTTGATGACTACGCCGAGAACCAGATAGTGCTCGTCTCAACTGGATCGCAAGGCGAACCCATGGCTGCGCTTTCGCGCATGGCCACTGGCGAACATCAGATTCGAGTGGGTGAAGGTGACACGGTAATCCTTGCCTCGTCATTGATCCCAGGAAATGAGAATTCGGTATATCGCGTTATTAACAGTCTCACTCGATGGGGCGCCAACGTCGTTCATAAACAGAACGCCCTGGTTCACGTCTCAGGACATGCCAGCGCTGGTGAATTGCTTTACTGCTACAACCTAGTTCGCCCTAAGAACGTTCTTCCGATCCACGGCGAGTGGCGCCACCTACGAGCTAATGCCGATCTCGCTCGCCTCTCTGGTGTTCCAAGCGAAAATATCGTCATCGCAGACGATGGTGTCGTAGTCGACCTCGCTGACGGCGTTGCGCGAATAGTCGGTAAGGTGCCGTGTGGTTTCGTGTATGTAGATGGAACAAGTGTTGGCGATATTACTGAGGCTTCGCTTAAAGATCGCAGAATTCTGGGTGAAGAGGGATTTATTTCCATAGTGGTGGCTATCGATGCCTCAACGGGTCGTATTGTCGCTGGTCCGGATATTCATGCGCGAGGATTCGCTGAGGATGAAGATGTCTTTGACGAGGTGAAAGAGCGAGTGATTCTGGATTTGGCAAATGCTGTTGCCGATGGAATTTCAGATACGCATCAACTCGCACAGATTGTTCGTAGGACTGTTGGTCAGTGGGTGAACAGCGCGCATCGGCGTCGACCGATGATTCTGCCGCTTGTTGTTGAGGTTTAGCGGCGCGCCTACTCAGGCGTTTGGAATAGAACACGTAATCTTTGATTGTGGCCCAAAGGTCTAGCGTTTCCGCGCGCCCCAGGAAAAAGAAGAAGAGCAAAAGTGCCGCTCTTCTTCAATATTTGGCGCGCGCGATTACAACGATCTGGCTAGCCATAGCCCATGCGACTGGATGGGTCGCTCGGTTGATTGGACGGAGCGCTCGTGATCTAGATCCAGTACACCGTCGCGACGGTCTTGGCTTGTCGCTGATTGCGACCGCAATCATCGTTGCGTCGGGCGTCTGGTGGAATCTCAACAGCATACTCGGGCACTTTATGGTTGCCGTCGTCAATGGCGGAATCGGGAGGCTTGCTTTTCTGGCCCCGATCGTGTTGCTTCTTTTTGCGATTCGAATCCTGCGCAGACCTGAGGAGTCTGCAACAACTGGGCGGATGGTCATCGGCTCCGCAGCCGCGCTCGTTGGCCTTACCGGTTTCATTCACGTTCTTGCTGGAACTCCATCATCGCATGACGGGGCTAGTGCAATGCGGAGCGCGGGTGGCTGGCTTGGTTACCTTGTCTCCGCGCCGCTCACAAAATTGCTTACTGCATGGCTTGCCGGCCCAATCCTCCTGCTCGTTATTCTTTTTGGTTTGCTGGTTATAACAGCAACTCCAGTCAACGCAATTTCACGTCGCACAATGGAAATCTGGGCCGCACTCATCGCACATGTACCGAGCCGGGGCCCGAACGATGATTCAGTTTTTGAAATATCAGAAAGCGAGCCATTCGAGACGCCAGTGATTCACGCTCCTGCAGTAGAACCAGAGGTGGAGCCAGAGCCAGAACCTGAAGTAGCAGAAAAAGCGCAGGAATCTGGTTCGGTGGGGTTCCAGCCGCTGCACTCCGTTGAGCATGCCGTGACCCGACGTCCGGAACAACTGCTGCTCAACAACGACGCGCCCTACATCCTTCCTTCGATGAATCTCCTCAGATTGGCACCGGCAAGCAAGGCAAAGACGAAGGCAAACGAGGTTCTGGTCGAATCGCTGCGTGAAGTGTTCAGGCAATTCGACATTGATGCTGATGTGACCGGATTTACCCGCGGGCCGACTGTGACTAGGTATGAAGTTGAGTTGGGAAACGCGGTAAAGGTTGAGCGAATAACCGCGTTAGCAAAAAATATTTCGTACGCCGTCGCCAGCGGCGATGTGCGCATACTTAGCCCAATCCCGGGCAAGTCCGCAGTGGGTATCGAGATCCCCAATACCGATCGAGAAATCGTTTCGCTCGGCGATGTGCTTCGCTCTCCAGTCGCCGGCAATGATCACCATCCGATGGTGGTGGCGCTCGGCAAAGATGTTGAGGGTGGCTTTATCTGCGCAAATTTGGCAAAGATGCCACATCTACTCGTGGCTGGCGCGACCGGTTCAGGCAAGTCAAGTTGCATTAACTCCCTGGTGGTATCGGTGCTGATGCGTGCCACTCCTGACGAAGTACGCCTGGTGCTGATCGATCCCAAGCGGGTCGAATTGACGGCCTATGAAGGTGTTCCACATCTCATTACGCCGATTATTACGAGCCCGAAAAAAGCAGCGGAAGCGCTCCAATGGGTCGTGCGTGAGATGGACATGCGCTATGACGATCTCCATCAATTCGGTTTCCGCCACATTGATGATTTCAACCGTGCTGTTAAGAGTGGCAAAATCGTTGCTCCGCTTGGGAGCGAACGGAAACTACACCCCTATCCTTACTTACTAATTGTTGTCGACGAACTTGCCGACTTGATGATGGTGGCGCCCAAAGATGTCGAGGATTCGATTGTACGAATCACGCAGTTGGCTCGCGCAGCCGGAATCCACCTAGTCATCGCAACGCAA
Source organism: Candidatus Nanopelagicaceae bacterium (assembly GCA_035530875.1). GTDB lineage: Bacteria > Actinomycetota > Actinomycetes > Nanopelagicales > Nanopelagicaceae > JANXYY01. The sequence goes on along the minus strand of DATKUB010000056.1, from coordinate 17,289 downwards.
CGTCCAAGTGTCGATGTGGTTACCGGCCTAATAAAAGCGAACGTGCCATCTCGCCTTTCGTTTGCAACAAGCAGTCTTGCCGATAGCCGTGTCATTCTGGATCAAGCCGGTGCCGAAAAACTTGTTGGACAAGGCGATGGACTTTTCTTACCTATGGGTGCGAGCAAGGCAGTGCGAATCCAGGGTGCCTACGTATCCGAACGAGAAATTGAAAGTGTTGTGAGTCATGCAAAGGAACAATCAACTCCAACTTATCGTGATGACGTTACGGAAAGCCGGCCATCGCGGAGTGCTGGGGTCACCGAGATAGGGGACGATCTTGATCTCCTACTACAGGCGGCAGAGTTGGTTGTTTCGACGCAGTTTGGCTCTACATCGATGTTGCAGCGCAAACTGCGAGTTGGCTTTGCCAAGGCCGGTCGTTTGATGGATCTGATGGAGAGCCGGGGCATCGTGGGTCCATCGGAAGGCTCCAAAGCACGTGATGTACTGGTAAAACCCGAGGAATTGGCTGGAGTCATTGCAACCCTAGGCGCCTGATAGCAGCGGCGAATCCCCTTACTTTTACGGTTAAAGACTCAATTGTTATCGCTTGGGGTAGAAACTGATTTGTATTAGCGTGCCGCTTGGACTTACCGTTATTCCCCTAGGAGGTGCCACGTGACCATTGGGTCCACCATTCGGGCGGCAAGGGAAAATGCCAATATTTCTCTTGCTGAATTGTCCGAAAAGACCAGACTCCGCCAGACTCTGCTGTCCGGAATTGAGCGGGATGATTTTTCCGCCTGCGGCGGAAACGTTTATGCGCGCGGCCATCTTCGAAACATTGCACGATTGATCGGTCTGGATTCGGCCGAGCTCGTCGCCGAGTTTGACAGTACGTATGCTTCTGACGCCGAGTCGCTAGAGGAATCGAGCAAAGGATTTTCTGAAGTCACTTCAGCGCGACAGGGCAAAGCGAAGTCTTGGCGCGGGGCGGGCATTTTTGTTGGCGTCGTTTCGGTTGTGCTTTTAGCTTGGTTGCTGATCCCAGGTTTTCATGGAGCCACCGCTTCTAATTCCGCATCTACAATTCCGAAAGCCGTGGTGACCGAAACTCCAACTCAAAGTCCTCCGGCCGATCCTTCAGCGAGTGCAGTGGCGACAAAACCTAATTCGGTTTCGGTTATAGTGACAAGCAGTCTTGGAAGTTCCTGGTTAGCGGTTACGAATGCAAGCGGTTCGCAGCTCTTTACCTCAATGCTTCATCGTGGACAGAGCAAGGAGTTCACGGACCCGCAACAAATCAATCTAACGATCGGAAACGCCGGTGGTGTTGAAATTACGGTTAACGGGAAGAATTTAGGAGTGCCCGGTGGCGATGGACAGGTTGTTCACCTCTCCTTCAGCCCTGGGAGTCCAACGTCTGGCTGATTGCCAAGATAGGCTGAGCGGGTGAGAAAAGTCGCCCTAGTAACTCTTGGCTGTGCCCGTAATGAGGTCGACTCAGAAGAAATCGCAGCTCGGCTTGCCGCTGATGGCTGGCAGTTGGTCGCTGATGCCGCGGATGCCGAGATTGCACTGGTTAACACGTGCGGATTCGTGGAGAGCGCCAAGAAAGACTCCGTGGATGCACTCCTTGAGGCAGCTTCGCTAAAAGATGGCGGCAAGACACGGGCCGTCGTGGCGATCGGATGTATGGCAGAACGATATGGAGCCGAATTAGCCACCGCGCTTCCCGAGGCTGATGCGATTCTTGGTTTTGACGAATACGCGGAAATTTCAAATCGACTCACCCGAATCCTCGACGGTGAGAAGATCGCTTCGCATATGCCAAAGGATCGTCGATTATCACTGCCGATAAGCCCAGTAGATCGAGCTGGTTCATATGTTGGAGCTCCGCGCCATCGTTTGACCCAAGGTCCGGTAGCCTCGATAAAAATTGCCAACGGGTGTGACCGGCGCTGTTCATTCTGTGCCATCCCATCATTCCGAGGCGCTTTTGCCTCTAGACGGCCCAGCGAAATTATCGACGAAGCAAGATGGCTCGTTGATTCTGGCGTCCGTGAAATTGTGCTGGTCAGCGAGAATTCAACCTCCTATGGCAAGGACTTGGGCGATATCCGCCTGCTTGAGTCCATCCTTCCAGCACTGGCAAAAGTGGATGGAATCGAACGAATCCGGATCGCCTATTTGCAACCAGCCGAAATGCGCCCGTCCTTGATTGAGGTGATGACCAGTACCGACAAGGTTGCGCCATATTTCGACCTATCTTTTCAGCATGCGAGCGGTCCAGTGCTCCGTCGAATGCAGAGATTTGGCGACGCTGATCGATTTTTAGAGTTGCTATCAACAATTCGGGCAAAAGCTCCATCGGCTGGCATCCGCTCGAATGTAATCGTCGGTTTCCCTGGCGAAGATCAAGAAGACTTTGCGACCCTTATGCGCTTTCTTACCGAGGCCAGGCTTGATGCGGTGGGGGTCTTTGGCTACAGCGACGAAGATGGAACGGCGGCCGCCAAGTTCGATGACAAAGTTGACGAAGATGAGATTCGAGACCGAGTAGAGCAAGTCGGCCGACTCGTGGAAGAGCTGATCGATCAACGAGCCAGCGACCGAATCGGAGAGCAGGTAGTAGTTCTAGTTGAGGAGGCTAACGCAGCCGGGATCGAGGGCCGGGCGCTTCACCAAGGTCCCGAGGTCGATGGTTCGGTTTCCGTCGCAGGAGTGAAGGCCAAGATTGGAGATCTGGTCACCGCAGAAGTAGTTTCAAATAGCGGTATCGACTTGATTGCGGTGTCGAGCAAATGACTAGCAGCGAATCACACCGATCAAAGGCACCAGCACCAACGAAGGTTGGCGTGGTGAACCTGGCCAACTCACTTACAGTATTGAGGATTTTGATCGTCCCGTTTTTTGTCTATGCGCTTTTTCATCATGAAGGTTCTTCGATGTTCTGGCGCTACGTTGCAACTGCCCTTTTTGCCCTCGCCTCTTATACCGACCGGATAGATGGCCAGTTAGCGCGCAATCGCAACACCATGACCGATTTCGGCGCCTTACTCGATCCCATTGCCGATAAAGCATTGATTGGCTCGGCTCTTGTTGGGCTTTCCTATCTGGGCTATTTAGCCTGGTGGGTCACTGTTGTGATTCTTGCCCGCGAGATTGGAATAACAGTGCTTCGCCTGGCGGTTCTGCGTCGGGGCGTGATTCCCGCAAGCCGTGGTGGCAAGGCTAAGACGACGGTTCAGGGTTTGGCCATCTTCATTTATTTATGGCCACTTCCAGTGGCCGCACAACCAGTTCGAGTTGGGCTGATGGGATTGGCGGTGGTGCTCACCATCATTACGGGCATCGATTATCTAATCAGCGCGATGCGCAAGCCGGCTTAGTTCGGTGCGAACTTCAGCGGTCTTGATCGGCGATGAACTTCTAAATGGAAGCACCGCCGATACCGCAGTCTCTTGGCTTGGTGCCAGGCTTTTTGAAAATGGATTTGAGTTATCGCATGTTCAACTCGCTGCCGATAATCTCGCCGCTATTTCGGATGCCATATTTATTGCGGTGGCCCATGGAGACGCGGTCGTTCTTACTGGCGGCCTGGGGCCGACAAGTGATGATCTCACCAGAAATGCTCTTGCCCGTTTTTTGCGAGTGCCGCTCAACCGGGACCAAGCCTTACTTGCTCTCATCGGCAAGAGATATGAAGCTTTCGGTGAATCGTTGCCCGATAACGCGGCCCTCATGGCCGATCTTCCTGACGGGACTGTGGCGCTCGTAAACCAAGAGGGCAGCGCCCCGGGAATTCGAGCGATGATGGATGGGGTTCCGATTTATGCCCTGCCTGGCGTCCCTCGCGAAATGCGTGCCATGTTCGACAACGAGGTTCTGCCAGAATTGGTGTCGCAATTTGAAGCCAAGACTCAGACCACCTACATACTTCGAGTCGCCCTGGAGGGCGAATCCGCTGTCGCGATGAAACTGCGGGATTGGGAGCGGGAATTACCGGACTCGCTCTCGGTTGCTTATTTGCCGGATCCAGGAAACATTCTGGTCAAAGTCTCTGGCCGCAATGAATTTGAAGTAAAGAAATACGCAGAGAGCGCCGCCGAGTTGATTGGCGACTCTGTCTATGCCCGGCAAAACCGTCAAGACAGACCCGAATCGCTCGAGTCTAAAGTTCATCAATTGCTAGCAGCCAAGCACCAGACTTTGGCGACCGCCGAATCGTTAACCGGGGGAGCAGTTGGCCAGGCGCTTACTCGGATACCCGGTGCGTCAGATAATTATCTAGGTGGCGTGGTGGCTTATTCGCCTTCCCTAAAAGTCTCACTCCTGGGCCTCTCGCCAGCCCTACTTGACCGGGTAGGCACGGTCAATCCAGAGGTCGCCTACGCCATGGCTCTTGGCGTTCGCCAGGCGACGGGAGCCACTTGGGGACTGGCAACAACGGGGGTTGCTGGTCCTGGACCGAGCCAAGGCCAAGCTCCGGGAACCGTCTATGTCGCGCTGGTTGGCGGCGGCCCTGACCTGGGAACTGAGTTGATCGAGCGCGTTATTAGGTTGAGAATTACCAAGGCTAACCGTGAGTTGATCAGAGGCATGAGCGTCATCCACGCATTAGAGTTAGTTAGGCGTACCCTTAGTGGGCTGGCGATCGCCGGCAGCACGGAGGACGTCACGCATCTATCCGGGCGCGAGGCAAAACAGTGAGTGGATCGACAGAGGCAAGGAGGCGGAATTGCTCTTAAGAACCTACATAGGTGAGGCGTTGCGTAGCCGACGTCTTCAGCAGTCGCGCACTCTGCGCCAAGTAAGTGCCAACGCACGGGTCTCTCTGGGCTACCTGTCAGAGGTTGAGCGTGGCCAGAAGGAAGCCTCATCGGAACTTCTCGCGGCGATCTGCACCGCGCTGGATTTGAGCCTTGCCGAAATCATCACCGATGCCCTGGTTGAAATCAGCCGCCAGGAAGAGCGCGTAGCCTCAATTTCTGGGCTCGTCTCGATCGCAGACGCTGCCTAGCCTTCACAACAATGTCAGATCCAAGCTCGCAATTGCGCGAGAACAGCGGACACTCGCGCGCTGGCAATGGCATGGGGCGCTCTCGTAAGGCACTTCTTGACGGTGCCCGCCGAGCGATCGCGGCTAATGGACTAAGCGCAACTTCCATGGTTGACGTGGCCGATTACGGCCAAGTCGCTCGGGCGACGCTCTACAACCATTTCCGGAGTAAGGACGATCTCTGGGCCGCACTGGTCTTGGACGAGATGGAGCGAGTCAGTGGCCTGTTTCGAGCGGAAGCCAATTTTGCAGCTGGGCTAAAAGTTCTGGCTCAAGAAATCAGCGCCAATCCCATGCTCAGAACCATTGCAAAGACTGACCCTTCGACCCTGGCGGCTCTTACCAGAGTCGACGACGGTGCGCTCTGGCTTCAAATTCAAGCGCGCTTTGTGCTTCTAGCAAAGGAGCGCAAGATCAGTGATTCAGCGGCGGTGGATTTAGCCTTTCGTTGGCTCTTATCGCAAGTCGGCTATCCACTGGCGGAAATTGCCTCCGGATCGGCTGCCATGATTGCTGGGATCACCAGAGCGCCAGCAGTTCTTTTCTAGGCGCGACCATGCGATTGACGGATTTTTGGTGGCGAATGAATGAGCACTATGGCCCAGCTTGGGCTGCCTCTTACGCGCGCGACACCGTGATTTCGGGCCTAGGTGGGCGCACCATAGAGCAGGCGCTGGCTGCGGGCGACAGCGTCAAGGACGTCTGGCGGGCGACCTGTATACACGACCCGAGCATTCCAACCAGCCTTCGGTAGCCGAAATCACCGCCCGCCCAACGCCCCCATAAATGCTCTGGCGTGTCGTCTTGGCATTAGAACACTTGTTCGGATAATCTTCCGATATCCACAAGGCGCTCCAATCGAGCACGAGTCGGGGGGACGCCACTTCACCGTTATGGCGCCATCCGAATAATCTCAGGCACTCGAATTTCAAGCAGGGGAAAGGGTTCAAGATGGCACAGGCCGATCGCTCCAAGGCACTCGATACCGCATTAGCTCAGATCGAGCGTCAATTCGGCAAAGGTTCGGTCATGAGAATGGGCGAGCGGGGGGTTGTGCCCGTTGAGGTGATTCCAACCGGCTCTATTGCCCTTGACTTAGCCCTTGGCATTGGCGGGCTCCCGCGCGGACGAGTTGTCGAAATTTATGGGCCTGAGTCCAGCGGCAAGACCACGGTTGCCCTCCACGCAATTGCCAATGCGCAGCGAGCCGGCGGTATTGCGGCCTTTATAGATGCTGAGCATGCTCTTGATCCAGAGTATGCAAAAAAACTGGGTGTCGATATTGATGCGCTCCTGGTCTCCCAGCCAGATACGGGAGAGCAAGCGCTGGAAATTATGGACATGCTTATTCGATCCGGAGCCATCGATATTGTCGTTATCGACTCAGTTGCTGCGTTGGTTCCGCGGGCCGAAATCGAAGGCGAGATGGGCGATAGTCACGTTGGGTTACAGGCCAGACTTATGAGCCAGGCCTTAAGAAAAATTACCGGAGCACTGTCGCAATCGAATACCACGGCGATTTTTATCAATCAGCTTCGGGAGAAGATTGGTGTGTTCTTTGGGTCGCCCGAGACAACCAGCGGTGGCAAGGCGCTGAAATTTTATGCTTCGATCCGACTAGATGTTAGGCGCATTGAAACCCTAAAAGACGGTCAAGAAGCAGTGGGCAACCGGACTCGGGTAAAAGTAGTCAAGAACAAGATGGCACCGCCATTTAAACAAGCCGAGTTCGACATTATTTATGGATCTGGAATCTCGAGAGAGGGTTCGCTCATCGATATGGGTGTGGATGAAGGATTCGTCAAAAAATCAGGAGCTTGGTACACCTACGAAGGCGATCAGCTGGGTCAAGGCAAGGAGAATGCGCGATCGTTCTTGCGAGATAACCCAGATCTCACCAATGAACTTGAGAAGAAACTCAAAGAGAAATTGGGCATTGGAGCTCGAATAGATGTTCCATTAGTCCCACCCCCAGGAGTCGATCTCTAGTCAGTGGGAGAGCGAAAAACTGAATCGCCGCGCAGCGCTCAGGCTGATCCGGTTGAGTTTGCTCGGAATGTCGCGCTCAACTCCCTCTCATCACGCGCCAAAAGCCGCCGCGAATTGGAGTTGCAGCTTGAGAGGCGTGGCGTAGAAGTGGATTGCGCGAAACTCGTTCTTGATCGACTCATGGCGGTCGGATTGGTAAACGACCTTGAATTTGCTAGAGCTTGGAGCCGTTCGCGTCAGAGCAGCAAAGGTATTTCGCGGCGGTTGCTCGCTCGGGAACTAAATGCAAAAGGGATAGACCGGGATATTGCCGAGAATGTGTTAGCTGAAATTTCACCAGAAGACGAGTACGAAGCCGCACGGACGATAGCGGAGAAGAAGGCTCGGAGTATTGCTCAATTGCCTCGTGAGATTCAGGTGCGCAGAGTTTTCGATCTTTTAACAAGGCGCGGATTCCCGCCTGCTGTTTCCGCGAGCATCGTGCGAGAGGTTCTACCTAACTGAACGCAGAAACCCTGTCGTGGAATTCTCACGACAGGGTTTCTGCTTCTAGTGGATGCTAGAGACTATGAACTCTTTCCCTGGACGGTCACTCTACGGAAACCGATCACGGTGAGTATGAGCATCAGCAAGGCCGCAATGAATGCGCCAATGGAGGCAAAGTGAGCGATCTGGCCCAAGTCCCAGAAGGCGTACGCGTTGAGCAGCATTCCCCTCAGGGTCTCGCCCTTGAACAGGGTGTCGACTTGCGCAGAAAGAGATGCGGCGGTTGCGTCAGCAGCCTTGGCAGCGTCGGCTAGTGCGGCGTCATTTGGCGCGGCTAGTGCAGCTGCATCAGCGGCCGCAGCGGCGGAGCCGGCTGCGCGTGCTGCAGTACTGGCCTGGGAGTAGGTCTTGCCTTGGCCGATTCCCTTAAGGTGTTCCCCGATGTAGAAGTTGGCGTAGTCAGCGGCTTGCTGTCCAGTGGTCAACTGCATTTCGCTGTACTTTTGAAGTTCTGGGTAGGTCGCGGCATCAAAGCCTGGACTACCTGCCTTCGGGAAGAAGATTTGTTGCTGAGCCAGTTGGTCGTGTACTTGCGAGTTCGCGAATGAGTACCCCAGATTAAGTAGGGCGCCGGCGGCAATAAAGACGACGACTAGTAATGCACCAACCCAACTGAGTAGCGAGTCAATAAATTTGCGATTCATAGCATCTCCATAAGTAGTTCGGACACTTACGATGCTACGCGGGTGCGTTTTCGCGTCAACGAAAACACCTTCCAATCACTAGTGATGGTGGGCACATTGTCGTTTGACGCCTAGTTATCGACGTGAAGTGGGTCACCAAGTACAGATAGACTCTGCCGCGTGTCTACTGCGTCACATGAACCCCTAGCCGGCGTGCGCACCTATTCGGTGCGCACTATGGGCTGCCAGATGAATGCGCACGATTCGGAACGTTTGGCTGGTCTGCTTGAAGCTGCTGGTTATCGCCCCTCGCTTCGCGATGATTATGCCGATGTGGTTGTGTTAAATACTTGTGCTGTTCGTGAGAATGCAGATAACAAGTTGTACGGAAATCTAGGACACCTAGCTGCCTTAAAGCGCGAGAACTCGAACATGCAGATCGCGGTTGGTGGTTGTTTGGCACAGAAAGATCGCGGTGCGATTTTAGATCGCGCCCCATGGGTCGATGTGGTGTTTGGTACTCATAATTTAGATGCCCTCCCAGTATTGCTGGAACGAGCTCGATTTGAGGCTGAAGCGCAAATTGAAATCGAGGAGTCGCTAAGCGTTTTTCCATCAACGCTTCCGAGTCGCCGTGAATCCAGTTATTCAGCTTGGGTTTCGATTTCTGTTGGTTGCAATAACACGTGCACCTTCTGCATTGTTCCGGCACTGCGCGGAGCGGAGCGGGACCGTAACCCCAAAGACATTCTTGATGAGATTCGCATGCTGGTGGATCAAGGTGTAGTTGAAGTCACCTTGCTTGGTCAGAATGTGAATGCTTATGGCGTGGAATTCGGCGATCGCTCTGCGTTTGCGAAATTGCTACGTGACTGTGGAAACATCTCCGGGTTGGAACGAGTTCGTTTCACGAGCCCACACCCCAAGGATTTCACGGACGAGGTCATCGAGGCGATGGCAGCGACCGCAAATGTCATGCCGCAATTACATATGCCACTTCAATCAGGGTCCGATTCGATCCTTAAGGCGATGCGCCGTTCATATCGAGTAGATCGATACCTCGGGATTATCGAACGAGTACGAACGGCCATGCCCGATGCGGCGATCAGCACAGATATCATCGTCGGATTTCCGGGGGAGACTGAAGAAGATTTTCAAGGAACTCTCGCTGTGGTGGAAGCGGCCTCTTTTGATATGGCCTTTACCTTTCAATACTCAAAGCGACCGGGAACGCCAGCAGCTGAGATGCCAGACCAGGTGCCCTCGGAGATCGTGGCTGAACGCTACAAGCGCCTCCATAACAAGGCTGAGGATGTGGCGTGGCGACAGAATTTGAAGCAAGTCGGCAATCAGGTCGAGATTTTGGTTGCAAATGAAGGACGAAAGGATGGTTCCACGACGCGCATGACTGGACGCGCCAAGGACTTTCGGCTTGTGCATTTCCTTCCGGACCAAGGGGAACTGCCTCGACCAGGGGATTTCGTAACGGCGACCATAACCCAAGCCGCACCGCATCACTTGGTCTGCGAAAATCCGATCGAGGGCATCCGTCGATCCAGAGTTGGCGATCTTGTAACAGCGACTAGCTCAACCGCAGTGCCAATTCAGTTGGCTCGTCGCCGCCCATGAGCGTCCCGCTTCTTTTCATAGTGGGACCGACAGCGGCAGGCAAAAGTGCCGTAGCCCTCGACCTGGCTGAGGCTTTGAAGGCCGAAATCATAAATGCAGATTCAATGCAACTTTATCGCGGAATGGATATTGGCACAGCAAAACTGCCTTTGACTGAAAGGCGCGGAATTCCACACCACCTAATTGACACCCTCGATGTGCGCGAGGAGGCAAGCGTTGCGGATTATCAGGCGGCTGGTCGAGTCATGATTGATGATCTGCGTGTCAGAGGTACGCCAGTAGTTGTCGTCGGCGGTTCCGGCTTGTATATCAAGGCACTGCTCGATCCCTTGAATTTCCCAGGCACCAACCCTGAAATTCGGGATCGCCTTGAATTGGAAGCGGCTGAGTTGGGCGCAACGACCATGCACCAGCGGTTGGCCAGGTTGGACCCGGCCGCGGCCGCGGCCATTCTGCCTGGAAACGCGCGCCGAATAGTTAGAGCGCTAGAAGTGATTGAAATTACTGGACAGCCATTTACAGCGACGCTTCCTCGTGAAGGGGAGTCCCATTACCCCGATGCGATCCAGATTGGACTCAAAACTGATCGCAAAGTACTGGTTGAAAAAATCAACAGGCGCGTCGACCAGATGTGGGAGATAGGTCTGGTCGAGGAAGTTCTAGAACTGGAGCGAGTTGGCCTGCGCGAAGGCAAGACGGCCCGTAACGGATTGGGATACCTCCAAATTCTGCAGAGCATCGATGGCAAGGTGACCCCGGAGCTAGCTCGAGAAGAGACCAAGGCGGCCACCCGGAAATATGCCCGTCGGCAGATGTCTTGGTTCCGCCGCGACCAGCGCATATCTTGGCGGAGTAGTGAGGAAGTAACGGTAAGATCGCTAGGTGTTTAGATTTCTGCAGCCATCCCGAATCTCCTGCTGATCGGTAACTGATCTAAGAAATGAGCCTGCGGAGTCTGATTCGGCTGATTGCGACCACGGGTCGGGTAGCTCAGAAGGCGCCACCGCTTCCAGACTTACTCCAAGGTCGTCCCCAGATCCTCAAAGGCAGCGTTCAAATCCGCCATATCGACGCTGGTTCCTGCAATGGGTGTGAGATCGAGATCGGCAATGCTTTCGGGCCGATCTACGACGCGGAGCGATATGGGGCTCGCCTGGTTGCTTCGCCAAGGCACGCAGATCTGTTGTTGGTATCAGGGGTAGTGACTAAGAACATGCTCGAACCATTGCGACGAACCGTCGATGCTGCACCGACCCCCCGCCTGGTCGTGGCATTGGGCGATTGCGCTCGAAACTGTGGAAAATTTCGGGCCGGTTATGGAGTTGTTGGGGCCGTTAGTGATGTGCTCCCAGTTGATCTTGAGATTCCAGGCTGCCCACCCGAACCTGAAGCTATCGTCAACGCCTTAAGGTCTGTGACCGGCCGGTGAATTCAATAGCGGCCGCGCTAGTGGCACAGGTTGTGTTTGCCGCATTGGCGGTAGTCCTGGCCCTAGTACTACCGGAGCAGCGGCGCGCCCTCTGGTGCGGGGTCACCATAAGTGCGATCGGGGTCGCGGGTGCACTTACCGGCATCAGCGCGCTAGCCGGCGGCAGGGGTGGAATTCGAATACCGATTTCCCTACCTATTTCCGCACTTAAGTTTGAGCCTCAACAGTTAGGCGCCCTTTTTATGGTCGTCGTTGGCGCAGTTGGCGCTATCACCGCCATTTATGCGATCGGCTACGCGCACGGTCCGGCCAATTCACGTACCTCATGGATCGCGCTCGCCATCTTCTTGACCGCAATGCAACTCGTGCCAGCCAGTGCTGACGTGGTCTCATTTCTGCTGGTGTGGGAATTAATGGCGATTTCATCGACGGTTCTAGTACTCACTGAATATCGTCATCGCGACCAAGTTCGCTCGGCTGCACTCTGGTATTCGGTCATGACGCAATTGAGCTTCGTGTTGATAGTGCTTGGCTTTGCGATTCTGGCAAAACAATCGGGAAACATTACTTTCGCGTCGATATCAGCAATGCATTCACACAGATCTTCGATTGCCTTTGTGCTGCTGATTGTCGGTTTCGCAATTAAGGCCGGCATTGTCCCTCTGCATATCTGGCTTCCACGCGCACACCCAGAAGCACCTAGTCATGTCTCGGCACTTATGAGTGCCGCGATGGTGAAGTTGGGCGTCTATGGTGCAGTTCTGGTCGGAACCCAACTGCTCCCAAGCGGGCCTTCTTGGTGGGGCCTACTGATCCTTGTACTAGGCGGTCTATCTGCGCTATACGGCATTCTCCAGGCATCTGTTGCGGTAGATCTCAAACGGCTTCTGGCTTATTCGACCACCGAAAATATTGGACTAATCTTCATTTCCCTAGGCGCTGCACTGCTTCTTCGATCATCAGGCTTAGGTCACGTCGCAGACTATGCGCTTGTGTCAGGTCTGCTCTTAGTGGTTGCCCATGCCGCCTTCAAGACTCTCCTTTTCCTTGGTGCAGGTGCGGTTCTGTCGGCAACCGGCGAAGGCGATCTAGACAAGTTGGGCGGCCTCGGCTCGCGCATGCCAGTGACCTCTGCGACATTTGCGGTGGGCGCGTTGGGTGCCGCTGCCTTACCTGTCACAGCTGGATTCGTTGGCGAGTGGGTGTTATTTCAGGCCCTGATTCACGGCGCCAAATCGTCAGATCGACTGCTTGCAGTGGTGATGCCGCTCTCGGTCGCGGTCGTAGCCTTGACCGCTGGCCTAGCCCTAATGACATTCGTCAAGGCATTCGGAATCACCTTCCTTGGTCGAGCCCGAAGCGCAGGTGCCCAAGGCGCAAAAGAAGTCGGTTTCGCTATGAAACTAGGCATGGTTCTCGGCGCTACCGCAGTTGTGGGGCTTGGTCTCATTCCTGGCAGGCTCGGCATTCAAACCTCTACCCTTACTGGCCGAGATTCAATCAACATCACGTCAATGGGTGGCATTAGCCTGACAAAAATCTCGGCAACTTTGAATCCGGTTGCCTTGCTCATTCTCGCTGCCGCTACTGCAATTCCAGTACTTGTCCAATCAATTTTTGCCGCACGAAGAAGTCCGCGGCGACGAGTGGACCTGGCCTGGGGCTCTGGTGGAATGCGAAGCAGTCCGAAGATGCAATACACGGCAACTTCCTACGCCGAACCCCTCTCCCGAATTTTTGACGACGTGTTGAAACCCGATCGCGACATCGTGATGACACCGAGCGCTGAATCTCAATATTTGGTGGAACGAGTCCGTTTTCGTCAGCAGGTAACTGATATTTTTGAAGTGCGCTTTTACCTGCCAGCTGTTAAGTGGTTCGATCGAATTGGAATTGCTGCCCGCAGAATGCAGAACGGTCGAATTCAGGTATATCTCAGTTACTCGTTCGCAGCACTAATTGTTGTATTAATCATGGCGGTGCTGTGAACGTCGACGCCATCTTTCTTGCCTTCCTACAGATGGTAGTGATGGTGATTCTGACCCCGCTTTTAATAGGCATCATGCGGCAAGTGCGCAATCGACTCGAGGGACGAGTGGGGCCTGGAATCTTGCAACCATGGCGCGATCTACGAAAACTTTTTGCCAAGGAACCGCTAAGGGCTCCTGGTATGAGTTGGGTTCAATCGGTCGGTCCGATCTTGCTCATGATCTCCAGCCTTTCGGTATGTGCTCTGATTCCACTGGTGAGCACAATTCATTCGCGCTTGATTCCCGGCGACTTGTTCGTCGTCGTCTCGATTCTTCTTCTTGGCACGGTGGCGCTGGCGCTAGTAGGTCTAGATGCTGGAACCGCTTTCGGCGGTATGGGCTCAAGCAGGCACATGACGATTGCGGCGATGGTAGAGCCAACGGTCCTCGTGGCCATTTACGCGCTTTCTATTCCGATTGGATCTTCGGCGCTTGGGGCCATCGTTCGTGCTCGAATCGCTGATCCGTCCAGCATCATCTCGCTGGTTAGCCTGCTTGCGTTGGTTGCGCTAGGGATTGCCACGATGGCGGAGACAAGCAGAATGCCGGTTGATAATCCATCGACCCACCTTGAACTAACGATGGTGCATGAAGCCATGGTCCTGGAAAGTTCTGGACGAGACCTCGCTTGGCTGGAACTCGGTTCCTGGTTGCGGTTGGGAGCTTTGCTCGGCTTGATCGGGTCGCTCCTACTTCCCTGGGGGATGGCGACCCAACCCACGATTCTAGAAATTTTTCTTGGTCTTTTTATGTTAATCGTGAAACTTTTCGGGCTGGGTGCACTCCTTTCTGGCATGGAGGTTTTCCTAGCCAAATTGCGCCTGTTTCGAGTGCCGGAACTTCTTGCCGGTTCATTTGTCATCGCACTCCTTGCCGTTATCGCTTCCTATCTTCTTGAGGTGAGCTGACGATGGCCGATAGCCTTTTTGCGCAATTGATCGGACTCTGTGCAGGGGTGCTTTTACTCTCAGCAGTTCTTCTGGTCTGGCGTCGAACTAGGTCTGGAAATATTCGGTTGCTATCGCTGCAAGGCACCACCCTGGCAGTGCTAGTCGCAATGATCGGCTTACATCGGACCAGTGTTGAAACACTCGCTGTTGCAGGTTTGGTTATGTTCCTGAAGGGCTACTTGCTGCCAACGCTCCTCGCCCGGAGCGCTCTGCGTTCAGATGTAGATCGAGATGCCCCAGTCATCAATCCAACAGCCGCTCTTTTGCTGGTGGCGCTCCTTGCGATCCTGGCTTACGTCGTTAGTCGGCCGTTGGCTTCGCTCGGCTCAGGACCCACGACTCAAGTCGTTCCAGTAGGAATGACGCTGGTGCTCATCGGGTTCATGTTGCTGGCCACCGGACGGCACGCCATTTCGCAACTTATTGGTTTCCTCGTGCTAGACAATGGCATTGCCACGGTGGCTTTCTTGGCCTCCGGTGGCGTCCCGCTTGTCGTTGAGCTTGGGGTTCTCATTGACGTACTCCTGGTCGTGCTCATCCTTAGAGTGCTCACTGGCCGAATTCAGACCGAGTATGGCGCGACCGACCTAGATGATTTAACAGAGTTGCGTGGCTGATGGACAATCTGCTGTTGATCCCACTCGCTGCCTGCCTACTGTTGGCCGGCGCAACGGCTACCTTCCGCGCCCCATGGCTCAACCGCTTTGCCGGCATCATTGCCTCCGGTGGCGTACTAGTTTGCGGAGTTTCTGCCCTGGTCTCGGTCATGGCCCACGGCCCGTTAAGCGCTGCTGGTGGCGGCCTAAGAGCAGATGCTCTCTCTGCTTTCATGCTGACGGTAGTGGGCTCAGTAGGGCTTAATTCAACTTGGGGTGGCCTGGTATCAAAACAGGACGCGCATCGAGGCACATGGGTGTACCAAACGCTAGTTACGTTGTTCCTGGGCACAATGTCCCTGGCAGTGTTGGCCGACAATTTGGGTGTTATGTGGGTCGCCATCGAAGCCACCACTGTCACAACCGCGTTTCTAGTTGGATACCAGAGCACTCGCAGATCGCTCGAGGCCGCTTGGAAATATGTGGTCATTGGATCTGTCGGCGTAGCCATTGCCTTTCTGGGCATTGTTCTGATTTATGCGGCAACCTTGTCCTCCGGTACGCCAACTCTCTCCTGGGTGAGTCTGCACTCGTCAAATTTGGCAGTTGACCCTGCGGTCATCAAGGTTGCAGTGGCACTTGCAATTCTTGGATTTGCGACTAAGGCCGGTCTGGCGCCAATGCATAGTTGGCTCCCGGACGCGCACAGTCAGTCTCCGGCGCCGGTTTCCGGTCTGATGTCTGGGGTGCTGCTATCAGTTGCCTTTTATGCGATTTTGAGAGTCCAAGCGATAGCCGGCTCAGTGTTAGGCGCCGGCTTTGTCCGCTGGCTGCTAATCGGCGGAGGTATTTTGTCGATGCTCGTTTCGGCTGCCTTGATCTGGGCACAGAAGGACTTAAAGCGAATGCTGGCTTATTCAAGCATTGAACATATGGGAATTGTCGCTGTGGCGGCCGGCATCGGGGGTCGGCTGGCAATTGCAGCGGCCATGCTGCACGTGCTGGTCCACGGTTTGGCAAAATCAAGTGCATTCGTGCTCGCCGGACGCATTACGACAGCAGAGGGCACCACAGAGATTGGTGCGCTGAGATCACTACTAGAGCGACGGCCAGGTCTGACAAATCCTTTTCTTGCCGCGATGGTGGCTCTGGTCGGCTTGCCGCCATTTGCTCTTTTCTTTACCGAAGTGGCCATCGTCTTTGCTGGCTTCAGAAGTGGCTTGCCTATGGTAATGATCGCATTTGCATTTCTTATCTTGATCAATTTCGTCGGGTTGGTTCGCCATTCAACGCTGATGGTATTTGGTAAGAGCGAGCGCTCAAATGTTGGAAATATTGTTGACTCATCTTGGCATGGCTCTCGAATATCGATAATCGCGGCGCTTAGTGCATCAATTGTCGTTCCATTCTTGATGGGTTTTGGCCACGTGTTGGCCAGGATTTCCGATTTACTGGCGGTGTCGCGATGAATTCTCGTCCCAACACCCACAAGCGAGTCTTGGACTCAAGTCAACTCGGCTATGCAATTGCCGAGTTGCTACGCGATGATTTCCGAGTCGCCCTTGTCGCCGGTCACCACGACGAAGACGCATTTCGGGTTGTGTATTCATTCGTTTGCATCAGCGACGGGCAACGAGTTGAGCTGACAGTCAGGACAAGTTTGGAGAACCCTGAGATTCCAAGTTTTGCCGCCCTGAATTTCTCGTTGTCCCGTTTTGAGCGTGAAGTGCGAGACCTTTATGGGATACATCTTGCGGATCACACATTTCCGAGGCGTTTGGTGCGCCACGCACACTGGCCAAAGGGCTATTACCCGATGCGCCACGACCTCAAGTCTGCGCCCGAATTCGAGCCGGATATCGGATCATTTCCGTTTACTGAGTCCGAAGGCGCCGGCATTTACGAAATTCCGGTGGGTCCCGTCCACGCCGGAGTTATCGAACCGGGACATTTCCGGTTCTCGGTAGTGGGCGAAACAATTCTTCGGATGAAATCACGGCTCTGGTTCGTTCACCGTGGCGTTGAAAAGTTATTCGAGGGCATCCGTCCCGAAGCCGGTGTCGAGTTGTCAGAACTTATTAGTGGCGACTCCGCCGTTGGACACAGTCTCGCTTTTGTAATGGCGGTTGAAGAAGCAAGTCAAATCGAAGTCAGCCAGGAAGATCTCGCCATTCGGGCGCTGCTCCTCGAACTCGAGCGGGTCTACAATCACATTTCAGATCTTGGCGCGCTAGCCAACGATGTCGGTTACGGCATTATGAATGTTCACGCACTTCGCTTGCGCGAAATGTTGATGCGTCAGAATAAGACGGTTACTGGTCATCGGCTGCTGCGCGGCGGAATCACAATTGGGGGAGCGAAACTTCTCGCGCTGCCCGATTTGAATCGGATGTCGGTGCTCGCTGATGAGGTCACGACGATCGTTAACCTCACTCTGGACAATGCGACGGTAC
>DATKUB010000055.1:0-5972 GCA_035530875.1 Candidatus Nanopelagicaceae bacterium | reverse complement strand
TGTACTACCCCCACCAGGCTTGGCTTGGAGAGAGACATTTGCCATTCGGGCGATAGGGACGTGCAGAGGGGAGTCGGCGAATGCGCATCCATTAGATCGCTCAAAGCCTTTTGCCGAAGCCATCTGCCGATCCATCTGATATCCGACAAAAATTCCGTCCTCAATCAGATTCCAATCTTGGGTGGCAACTCCTTCATGGTCCCAGCCGATGCTGGCCAGGCCCATTTCGCTATTTCTATCGCCGGTTACATTCATCAATTGCGACCCATATTTAAGGGAACCCAACTTATCGAAAGTGGCAAACGAGGTTCCTGCATAGGCTGCTTCATAGCCGAGAGCGCGGTCCAACTCCGTGGCGTGTCCGATGGATTCATGGATCGTTAACCAGAGATTCGACGGATCGATTACCAGATCATATGAGCCGGCTGTGACGCTCTTTGCCATGGTGCGTTGTACTAGTAGATCAGGAATTTGGGCTAACTCATCGGACCAGTTCCAATGCTCGTTCCCGAGATATTCGTAGCCTCGACCAGAAGGTGGCGCGAGAGTTCGCATTGATTCCATTCCTGACTCGGTTACGGCGTATGCCGTCAAAGTCGGGTGCAATCGAATTCGCTGCTGAATGGTCCGAGTTCCGAAAGAGTCAAGATAGAAGGAGTTTTCCTTAACAAAGAGAGCCTCTGCCTCTACATGGTCCACTATCGGATGGCTGAGTAATTGGGCAGACCAGGTGGCTAGCAATTCGACTTTCTCTCGATCACTAACCGACCACGGATCAATTTCATATTTTGATATGTAGCTGCCATCGGAGTAAATGGGCTCCGGCGCGAGTTCTACGTACTCGTCGGAAAGCGCCCGGCTGATGATGGCCGCTTCAATCCCTTGTTCGGCGATCAGGAGCGCATTCGGCTCAGAGAGCTCGCCAATCGCCGCAAATCCCCAGGTTCCGGCGACCAGGACTCGTAGCGACATTCCAAGATCTTGCTGATTTGAGGTTGTAACTAGTTCGGCATCTCGTAGCGCTAACTCAAGGGATTTAATTCGTTCGATCCGGAACGCCGCGTAAGTAGCGCCTAGCGCGCGAGCCCGCGCGACCGCGACCGCCCCCAATCGGTCCAGCGGCAGGGCAAGGAATCTGGGATCAATCAGGCGCTTCACCGATCCAGCATAGGTTGAACTGCTCTAACCTTGGGCGATAGTAGGGTCTAGCCCTGGGTTGAAAATTTTGGAGGATGAGTGGGCGGCGCGAGATCAGTACTGGTCACCGGCGGAAATAGGGGTATTGGTTTAGCCACGGCTAAGGCCTTTGCGGCAGCTGGAGACAACGTGACGATCACTTATCGCAGCGGCGAGCCGCCGAGCGGATTCCATGCAGTGCAAGCCGATGTCACGTCGACCGAAGAAGTCGACGCTGCTTTCGCTGCTGCTGACGAAAAGTTTGGCCCCGTCGAAATTCTGGTGGCTAACGCGGGAATGACTCGCGATGGACTAGTGCTCCGAATGAGCGATGAAGACTTCAACTCGGTAGTGGACGCAAATTTGGTTGGGGCCTTTCGATGCGCCCGTCGAGCCGCGAAAGGAATGCTCCGATTAAAACGCGGACGAATGATATTTGTTGGTTCCGTTGTCGGGCTGCTTGGATCGGCTGGGCAGGCCAACTACTCGTCAACCAAGGCGGGCCTGGTCGGATTGGCCAGGTCTTTATCACGTGAGTTGGGTTCCCGATCCATCACAGCCAACGTTGTTGCACCTGGATTTGTATCAACCGACATGACCTCGGTGATCAGCGACGAGCGTAAGAATGAGATACTTAGGTCGGTGCCGCTAGCGCGCTATGCGACGCCTGAAGAGGTTGCTGAAGTAATAAGGTTTCTTGCCTCAGATGCGGCTGGATACATAACTGGGGCCGTAATCCCAGTCGATGGTGGATTGGGAATGGGACATTAGAAATGGGAATACTTCAAGGTAAGCGCATTCTGGTGACCGGCGTGCTCACCGATGCGTCAATCGCTTTTCATGTGGCGAAATTGGCTCAAGAGGAAGGCGCGCAGGTCGTTCTCTCCTCATATGGGCGCGTGTTAAGGCTCACTGAGCGGATCGCGGCGCGACTGCCGGAACCGGTTCCAGTCATTGAACTTGATGTCACCTCCGATGTGGATTTGGCCGCCCTTCCAGAACGAATCCAGAAGCACATGAGCGGGCTCGACGGCGTGCTGCACTCCATTGCCTACGCGCCGGAGGCGGCGCTCGGCGGAAATTTTTTGAACACTGAATGGCCCGACGTTGCCACCGCCTTGCAGGTGTCGGCATTCTCGCTTAAGTCCCTGACCATGGCAGCTCGTCCGCTTTTTGACTCAAAATTGGGAGCCAGCGTTGTCGGGTTGGATTTTGATGCCGCCGTCGCTTGGCCCAAATATGACTGGATGGGCGTTGCAAAAGCGGCGCTTGAATCATGTTCTCGATACCTGGCAAGAGATCTTGGGCCCGAAAATATTCGAATCAATCTAGTTGCAGCTGGACCTATCAAAACGATGGCCGCCAAGTCGATTCCGGGCTTTCAAGAACTTGACGATTTGTGGAACCAACGGGCACCGATGCATTGGGATGTTTCAGATCCAGTGCCAGCCGCTCGCGCGGCGGTTGCTCTTCTTTCAGATTGGTTCCCAAAAACCACCGGCGAAATTCTTCACGTAGACGGTGGTGTGCACGCGATCGGCGGCTAGCGTCGATCCCGTTAAATATGCCTACCCTCTACTTATTGAGACATGCCAAGGCCGAGAAAGCGGTAAAACATGCTTGGGATCCGGCCGAGGATAAGAATCGACAATTGAGCGCAAGCGGGATGGGGGACGCGGCTGCCGTGGGCCGCTGGTTCCGTAATCGGGGATCGATCCCTGGTCTGGCCCTGGTATCTCCAGCGCGGAGAGCGGTTCAGACCTGGGAGATTGCCGCCCGAGAAATGGGTGCGGCGCTGCCAGCGCGTTTCGAACCTGATCTCTATGGAGCTGAGGTTTCGAACCTGCTCCACCTGGTCAGGTCACTGCCACCGGAGTTCACGAGCGCGATCGTGGTTGGGCACAACCCTTCGCTTAGCGAGCTGATTGGTGAGGATTTGGCCACTTGTGCGCTGGCCAGACTGGAATTGCCCGAGTGGGCGGCGCTCAACCCCGATCCGCGAAATGTCAAAGTGCGAAAGATCAGGGGCGACGATGACGGTGAGTAACAAATAGTGACGAAAGACTTAGCAAAGGTTCACTAGGGTCCTGCGCTCGTTTCACCTATTAGATATTGCTAGACGCAAGTCAACTCAAGTGGGCTGAATAGGTGGGTAGTCGTGGGCAGGGTTCGAATAGGGATAGACACTGGCGGCACTTTTACGGACGTAGTTGCGCTGGACGAGGTGACCGGCCAGTTGGTAACTACCAAAACACCATCCACCCCAAACAACCCAGCCGATGGCTTCATGAATGGAATAGACAAGGTCTTGGCCCTGCTCGGAGCCGATGCTCGAGACATCGCGGCCGTAAGCCACGGTACGACCGTGGCAACTAACCAACTGCTGGAGGAGAAGATTGATCAACTTGGCTTCATCACGACTGAAGGGTATGAATTCATCCTTGAGATCGCTCGGCAATCTGTTCCGGACGGATACGGCAACTCTTATTTCTGGGTAAAGCCACCGCGAATCGTTCCAGTCGATCTGGTCCGCACAGTGGGCGGACGGATGAATGCAAAAGGCGAGGAACTCCGACCCTTCGATCGGGAAACCGCGGTAGCCGCCGCCCGGTATCTCAAGAGTCGGGGCATCAATACCCTGGGTGTCTGCTTCCTCCATTCCTATGCAAATCCCTCTCACGAACTCGCGATGCGAGATGTTCTGCTACAGGAACACCCAGATGCTGTCGTATCAATATCGAGCGACGTTTTGCGCGAATACCGCGAATACGAAAGATCTATTACCACGCTCGTGGACGCCGCGGTGAAACCACGGGTCGCTAAATACATAGCCAACATCAAGTCGCGTTTGGATTCGTTCATCGCAAGTGCGGGGAGTGCCGGTCGCATTCCGTTCTATGTAATGAAAAGCAACGGCGGAGTTCTCTCTGCGGAGAAAGTGGTACATCAACCCATAACGACGGTGCTATCCGGCCCGGCTGCCGGAGCGCTGGGTGCTGCTCTCATTGCGCAGCGAGCCGGCTTCGACCAAGTTCTGACCTGCGACGGCGGGGGTACCTCCACCGATGTAAGTGTGGTCATAAGTGGAGAACCCACCCTCACGACAGAGGGGAGCGTTGGACGCTACCCCAGCAAGATCCCAATGATCGACGTGGTCACAGTCGGGGCTGGTGGCGGGTCGATTGCCTGGATATCGCCAGAGGGAACCATGAAGGTTGGTCCTAAGTCTGCCGGGGCTGACCCGGGGCCGATCTGCTACGGAAAGGGCGGCACTTCGCCTACCATCACAGATGCACATCTGTTTCTCGGCCGAATTCCACCGCACTTGCTCGGTGGCGAGATTCCGCTCGATCTATTCGCGGCCACCGAGGGTCTTCGGGAACTTGCGACGAGCATTGGGCGATCCATCGAGGATTGCGCAACCGGAATTCTTGAGATTTCGGCCTGGAATCAAGCCAATGCGTTGCGACAGATTACGGTGAAGCGTGGACTCGACGTTCGCGACTTTCACTTGACCACTTTCGGCGGTTCAGGCTCCCTCCTGCTCTGCCGGTTGATTGACATTCTGGGTCTGGCCGGAGTGATTGTTCCGGTGAATCCAGGCAACCTTTCAGCTTTCGGTCTGCTAACTGTTGATGTAAAAAATGACTATGTCCAAACTTCAGTGGTAAAGCATCGGGACCTGGACTTGCATCATGTCGCTAAAGTCTTCGCGGACCTGAGTTCACTGGCAGCCAAAGCTCTTGATAAGGAAGGATTCGCACCGTCCGATCACGTGTTCCGCCGGACCGCCGATCTCAGGTACTTCGGTCAGGCATTCGAAGTTCGAGTGGACTGCCCAGAAGGCGAGATCACCCCTCAATGGGCCGAGGCCGTTGCCCAGTTATTTCATGCTGAGCACGAACGGCTATATGGCTACTGCTTCCGCGACGATGAGCGGCAACAGGTCGAATGGGTCAATTTCAGAGTTTCGGGCATTGGTCCGATTAGGCGGCCGGAAATTCAGGAGATGCTGGCTGGTGATGGAAATCCAGAGCGGGCGATCACGGGAACAAGGGAAGTCTGGTTTGACGGTCCGCGGGTTTCGACCCCGATTTATTGGAGAAATTCACTCTGTCCGGGGGATGAAGTGTCCGGCCCGGCAATTATTGAAGAATTCGGGTCCACGATCCCAATTCACCCAGGTTTCGCGATGCGCGTTGACTCATTCGGAAACTTGATTGTCACTAAGGAGAATGTGTGATGGTAATTGACCCGATCCTGGTTGAGATCGTCGAAGGCACTCTCGCGTCGGTAGAAAAGGAAGTTGAGACGGCGATTGCTCGCACATCACGCTCGCCAATGATTCGAGACGCCCATGACTTTCGCGCCGGCATCCACGATCGCAAATTGCGAAAACTAACCGGACGCTCGTACTCCGCGCTAGTCCATCCAATTGCGCGCGACTATCCGCTTGCCACGATGAAACCTGGGGACGTTTTTTTTCACAATGACGTCTACCAATCGGAAGGTGGCATCGGCCACCTCCCAGATCTTTGCGTAACAGTTCCGGTCTTCCACGAAGGTGAAGTCGTTGCCTTCGTGCAGGCATTTGGCCACCACGATGACATTGGGGGAGCGTGTCCAGGCTCAATGCCTTCTGGCGCGACAAGTGTTTTCGAAGAAGGCCTAATGGTGCCGCCAATCCGTCTCTGGGATCAAGGAGTTCCAAACGAAGCGGCCTTGAAGATAATGACCCGAAATTCCAGAATGCCCGATTCGCTGGCGGCAGATCTTGATGCTGAGTGCTCGGCTTG
>DATKUB010000054.1:0-96196 GCA_035530875.1 Candidatus Nanopelagicaceae bacterium | reverse complement strand
CGCCTTGCCTCCCGTGAGCGGCGCCTTGCCTCCCGTGAGCGGCGCCTTGCCTCCCGTGAGCGGCGCCTTGCCTCCCGTGAGCGGCGCCTTGCCTCATGAATTCGTCGTAGGCTCGCCGCTGTGGCTGATTTAATCTTGGCGATCGACGCTGGTACGACCGGCGTGACGACGCTTGTTATTGATAGAGATCAGCAAGTGGTGGGTCGTGGGCATAGAGACTTCGCCCAGCATTTTCCACAACCAGGTTGGGTGGAACATGAGCCTGATGAGATCTTCGAAGCCCTTTTGATGGCAGTTGCCCAGGCGGTAGGCGATCGAGTTTCCGACATTGATGGCGTTGGTCTGACCAATCAGCGAGAAACTCTAGTCATTTGGGATCGAAAAACATTGCGAAGCGCTCGCCCGGCGATTGTCTGGCAGGATCGTCGCACAAGTGAGATTTGCGATCGACTAAAGGATGCTGACGTTTCGCGTACCGGGCTCAGACTCGATCCCTATTTCACGGCGACCAAAATCATGTGGATTAAGGAGAACGAACCCAAGATTTGGGCCGGGATAGAGGACGGTCGATTTGCGGTGGGCACCGTGGACTCTTATCTAGTAGCACGGCTTACAAATGGCCGACGGCACATAACGGACGCGACGAACGCCTCTCGCACCTTGTTGTACGACCTGCTAAGCGGCGACTGGGACGAGGAATTGCTTGGCTTATTCGGTGTCCCGCGCCATGCCCTTGCGGAAATTACTTCCTCATATGGTGATTTGGCTCAGTGTGATCCCGAGGTATTTCTGGGCATCAATGCTCCGATAACCGCGATTGCCGGTGATCAGCAGGCTGCGCTCGTTGGTCAGGCTGGGACGGGGTTGGGATCCGCCGCTTGCGCCTATGGGACAGGTTCTTTTGTCCTGGTCAACACGGGAGACGAAATCCCGCCGACGGAGGGTGGGTTACTGGCAACGGTTGCGCTTGCGCACCCGGATGGACGTCGAAGTTTCGCCTCTGAAGGCGCAGTCTTCGTCACCGGCTCTGCAGTTCAGTGGTTCCGTGACGGACTTGGTGCCGTTGCCTCGTCAGCTGAAATTGAAGCGCTGGCGGCTAGCGTCTCCGACTCGGCAGGTGTTGTTGTAGTGCCGGCGTTGACCGGATTGGGTGCTCCGCATTGGGATCCAAACGCTCGCGGGGCGATCCTTGGGATAACTCGTGGAACTACGACGGCGCATATTGCGCGCGCCTTGCTTGAGTCAATCGCTTGGCAAGTTGCAGACGTAGTCGAAATGATGGAATCTGGCAGCAATCTGCGCCTCCCATTTCTCGGCGCGCATGGCGGAGCGAGCGCAAACACCCTTCTCTGCCAACTTCAAGCAGCTGCCCTTGGCCGACCGGTGCACAGAAGACTAGATCCAGAATCGACGGCACTCGGTGCTGGTGAGTTGGCACGCCTTGGGCTTGGGTGGCCGGTTCGGTCAGACAAGTCAGTTGATGAGGAGATCGGGACTGGCGCGACAATTGTTGATCACGATCGCTGGCAGAAAGCCATCGCTGCGGTCAGACTTTTCGGAGAGTAGGAGCTGAAGCCATGACAGATGCGACGGTGCAAGGTGGGGCAGAGGTCGCCCCGTGGTCGAGCGAAGGCACGAATGGCATAGGTGTGCTCTTCGTGCATGGTTTTACCGGATCACCTGCCTCGCTTCGGCCGTGGGCTGAGTTCATTTCCGCTCGAGGGTATGCGGTGCGTCTGCCGCTGCTCCCCGGCCATGGGACCTCGCCAGAGGATTTGAATCGAACGACTTGGTCAGCGTGGTATGAAACTGTTGAGTCGGCCTATCTCGATCTCAATCAGAAGTGCGAGAAGGTCTTTATCTGCTCATTGTCGATGGGCGGTGCGCTTACTTTGCGTCTGGCTGAACTACACAGACCCGCTGGAATTGTTCTGGTGAACCCATTGATTCACATCAGGGGAATTAATCGGATTCTGATTCCGATCGTTTCGCGCTTCATTGCGTTGAGGCCGGCAGTAGGAAATGACATCAAGAAGCCTGGCGTAAATGAATTCGCTTACGATGCCACGCCAATCAAGGCGGCCAAGTCAATGCTTGGCCTACTATCTGAGGTACGTTCACGAATTGGCGACGTGAAGGCACCTCTCCTCCTACTGCACAGCATTGAAGACCATGTGGTTCCATCTACAAACGCTGAGTGGATCTTGGCCAATGCGGCATCGACGTCTAAGAAGGAGATCGTTTTAACAGATAGTTATCACGTCGCCACCATCGATAACGATGCTCCGCTTATCTTCGACGAGTCACTTTCTTTTATTGAAAGTTTCAAGTAGCACCATCACTTGTTTGCAGTAATCCACGATTGCATCTCTGATCGGCATGGATTCCGCTGCCAACCTGCGCTGCTCACTGGCATATTCAAGCCGCCCTTCGGGAGTTTCGACCTGGATTGGCGGAAGATGAATCTGGCCCAAGTCGTAGGGGCTTGCGCGCATATCGATCTCCCGCAATCGCCTTGCATTGACAAAGGCGTCCAGCACCAGATCACTCGGCAGGATGGGTGAAAGTTTGTAGGCCCATTTATAGAGATCCATGTTGGCATGAATACACCCTGGCTGATCAAGTTGACGCTGAGATTCACGAGTTGGCAGATAGGCATTGAGCGGCTTCGCACTAGGGGTGAAAAAACGGAAGGCATCGAAGTGGGTGCAACGGACACCGAGTTGGTCGACCAACTTCGTCGTAGCCTCAGATCCGAGGCGTAGCGGCCAGGCTGCGTGGCGAATCTCTTCCTGGGTTTGGCCGTGCACCATAGCCCACTCGTGCATGCCAAAGCAGTTGTGCTGGGCTGTGCGAGCCCCACTGGATTGCAGAAATCCGGTGATGAATTCAAGGGTTGAGCGCCGCTGATCAATGAAGTCAAGGCGAACGCCGAACCCGCCGTCCCTCGCGCCGTAGCCGCGCCAACCAACTACGTTTTCTTCGTCTGAAAGTACGTCAAGCGCACCCACGTGATAGCGCCTCAACTCTCGCGGCCGGTATGAGTAATAAGTCCAGAGGAACGCCTCTACCGGATTGGCAAGCCGTTCCAATGTCGAAAGGTCCCCTAATACCGAATCCACCCGGCTCGCATAGGTAGTTCTCTGAGCAGCGGCTTGCACGCGATCAAGAACGGCCATGATTCTCACCCTACCTGCGTCCAAAGGTAGGGTCTGCTTATGCGAATTGCGCGATTCACTCCGCCGCCAGACCTCGAGGCTCAACGGAGCACTGACCCGATTTACGGCATCGTCGGCCGCTCGCCGGAAGGTGAAGCTACCCTGCTAAAGATCAGCGGGGATCCCATCTATGCCGGTATTCACCCGACTGGTGAGGTGTTTCCGCTGGCCGAAGTCCGACTGCTAGCTCCCGTCATCCCGAGGAGCAAAGTGGTCTGCGTTGGCCGAAACTATGCAGATCACGCCGCCGAGTTTGGCGGCGAAGTTCCGCCGGAACCATTGCTCTTTCTCAAACCGAATACTTCGGTCATTGGCCCAACAGATTCGATTGTCTGGCCCAGGCAGAGCAAGCGGGTTGATCACGAAGGCGAGTTAGCGGTTGTAATCGGCCGGCTATGCAAGGACGTGCCTCGCGAGAAGGCTGCGGATGTCATCTTTGGTTACACCATCGCGAACGACGTTACCGCGCGAGATCTGCAAAAAAGTGATGGTCAATGGTCTCGGGCCAAGGGGTTTGACACGTTCTGCCCACTCGGTCCCTGGATTGAGACGGAACTTGATCCAAGCGATTTAGCGATAAGTGTTACCGTCGACGGCGAAATTCGCCAGAGTTCCAGAACGTCCTCCATGATCTTCAGCGTCGCCGAAATCATTGAGTATGCATCGGCAGCATTCACTCTTCTACCCGGCGACGTCATCTTGACTGGCACCCCAGCAGGTGTGGGAATACTGCCGCCGGGTTGCACTGTCAGCGTCACGATCGAAAACATTGGAACCCTAGAGAACAAGGTGATCGCCCGTGACTAACCCGGCAGTCCGTGTCCGATTTGCTCCGTCCCCTACTGGTGATTTGCATGTAGGCAATATCCGAACCGCGCTTTACGACTGGGCCTATGCCCGCCACACCAATGGAACATTCGTCTTCCGTATCGAGGATACGGATACAACTCGGGTAACGGACGAGTACGTCGCAGCAGCGATCGACACCCTCAAATGGCTAGGGCTGCAATGGGATGAGGGGCCAGAGGTTGGCGGAGTTCATGGGCCGTATCTTCAGTCCCAACGCATGGACATTTATGCCGACTGGGCGCAGCGATTTTTGGCAGCTGGCGATGCATATCACTGCTATTGCTCTACCGATGAACTTGAGGCGCGAAGGGAAGCACAGAAAGCATCTGGTCTGCCGCCTGGATATGACGGAAAATGCCGCAATCTGAGCGTTGCTGAGATTGCTGCGTATGAAGGCCAAGGCCGACTTCCAGTCGTGCGGATGCGAATGCCGTCAGGGACCACGTCTTTCACTGATTTGATCCGTGGCGAGATGACCTTTGACCACGACTACGTTCCAGATTTTGTGCTTGTTCGCGCCGACGGCTCGCCGCTTTACACGTTGGCCGTTGCAGTCGACGACATACTGATGAAAATCACGCATGTTCTTCGTGGAGAAGATTTGCTCTCTTCAACGCCACGTCAGTTGCGGGTCTATGACGCCATGGGAGTAGACCCCAAGGACTATCCGAAATTTGCTCACCTACCTTTCGTCATGGGCCAGGACAACACCAAACTCTCAAAGCGCAACGGCGAAGTGTCTATTGCCTGGTATCGCAATCATGGGTTTCTACCGGAGGCGATCTGTAACTACTTGGCTCTACTCGGGTGGTCGCCGGGAGACAATCGTGAAAATGTCTCCATGCAAGAGATTACGGAGTTATTCACCGTCGAGCGAGTAGGTAAGAATCCTGCCCGTTTCGACATGAAGAAACTTGAAGCGATCAATGGTGACAAAATCCGTGAATTGCCCGCCGCCGAATTGGCGCTGAGAGCTTTGCCTTTTATGCAGGTTGAGCATCTGATTGGCGCCGAGCCGACGACAAGCGAGTTGACCGTACTTGAAGGCGCTATCCCGCTGATCCAAGAGCGGGTAGTCACTCTGGCTGAAATTCCGAACCTAATCAGCTTCTTATTTGTGCCGGAGGAGAAGTTCTTCATCGAGCCAGAATCAAGTGCTCGGGTACTAACTCCCGAGTCCCGGCCGATCATCGAGGCAAGCGTCGCGGCGTTGACTCCGCTTTCGTCCTGGGATGTGGCCAGCATTGAGCAGGCGCTCAGAGATGCACTTTTGGTGGGCATGGGCGTGAAGCCTAAACAAGCCTTCGGACCGGTCCGGGTGGCCATCACCGGCGCTCGAATCTCGCCTCCACTGTTCGAATCCCTACAACTGCTTGGGCGGGAGCGGAGTCTTCTCCGACTGAACGCCCTGCTCTAGTCGCTTCCCGTGACCGGCGGCTCCGCTCCCGTGACCGGCGGCTCCGCTCCCGTGAGCGGCGGCTTGCCTCCCATCGGTTTTGGGCAACCCACCTCGCTCACGCTATTCTTCGTGGGCTATCGACTCATCGGACGGCCAGCCGATCAATGACCGATATTTTGGGGTATGGGGTAATTGGCAGCCCTGCTGATTCTGGTTCAGTAAGTCTAGGTTCGAGTCCTGGTACCCCAGCGAATAATGCACGGCCCCGTTGTCTAGCGGCCTAGGACGCCGCCCTCTCAAGGCGGTAGCGCGGGTTCGAATCCCGTCGGGGCTACAAAATGTTGGAAGCATGTCGCTGCCTATAGGCAAGTATCGGCTCATACCGCGCTTAGTGGGCTAAATCACAGCACGCCTAGGCTTGACCATGTCCACTTGTGAGTGGACAGTTGCCAGAACAGACACTTGACGAAACCTGGTGTTCCACATGAGGTCTTCGGTCCGCTATCTGGCCGTCCCCGTAATTTCGGCTGTTGCAATTTCAATTCTGGCTGCGCCTTTAGTTGCCAAGGCTTCCTGTCCATCTGTGTCGCAGGTGGCGGCCGTGAAAGCGCCCCTCCGTTTCCAGGAGACTCACTCGAGTGTGACTAGCCTGAACAAGGCTCTGAGTTGCCTTGGGTATCTGGCTTCAGTCCCTTCGTCGAAAACCCTTGGTGCAGTGTCGGCCGCAGCATTGAAGAAGTTCTATGCAGCATCAAATGTTGCACTTGTAGTACGAACGCAGCGGAAAGCGATTGTTTTTAATGCGTTAGCGAAGAAGGCTCTGATTGCCCGAATTAGGGCAATTGCAATTTCCAAGCCAGAGCCAGATCCGGTGCCAACGAGCACAGCAGGTGCGAGTCCAAGCAATTCGCCAGCACCCTACGTTTACGCTTTGCCTCAAGAATATGTGCAGATGTTTGCCGGCGCAGATTGGGTGCAATCGCCCAAGTTGTCGTCAGGTTTTAAAACTGGACAAGTGGTGTTTGACTTCTTCTCGGATCTGTATGCCCGATCCTATGTGAATTCTACGATTGAATCTGCTCAGCAGATTGGAGCAGGCTGGTTCGTGTATGAGAACTACAACACGCACTTAAGTCTTGAACCACCAAAATTGGGGCCCATGCCAATGGCATTGATTCCTCAGAACGAGCACGATTACCAGTTCCGCGAAGCTTCTGATGAAGAGTTGGCAAGCATGATCAGCAAAATCCATCAAAAAGGGCTCAAGTTCGCGCTGTTTTCTAGTGTTAATTTCGACGGCCTTTCGCGTGAAAAGTATGGCTTGGCTCAGATCGTCGTCGACGATATTGCAAAGGGGGAGCAGCGATTTGAGGCTCTAGGTGACGCATACTCAAATCTGTCGACGCGTACGGCGGCGGTTTCAAAGTTCTGGGACGACTGGTTCCAGACTTACGGAGACTTCATCGTGCACCAGGCCGATGTTGCTCAAAAAAATGGAGTTGAGTTGCTCGGCATCGGCCAGCAACTTGGAGTCGCAATTCGTACAGAACACGCCGACCATTGGAAGGCTCTAGTAGATCGTGTGCGCCAACATTACAAAGGCGAAATCACCTATTCCGCATATGCAAGTCCAAACAATTTGTTCTCTTTCGCCGACTGGTCACTTCTGGACGTGGCAACAGTAATGTTCGGTGACAATGGGTGGACGGCACCGAATGCATCGACTAAATCTGTGGCGGAATTACGTAATCAATTGGCGTCGGTGTTGGCGGAAAGCTACAAGCCAATCTTCACAACATATGGCAAGAAGGTAATTTTGCAGACCTCATTGCAGAGTGCGACTACGCAGGAATGGTTTGAACCGGGGCCATCTTTCTGGTTCGGTACTGGGCCACCTGTGTCTACCCACGCTAAAATAGTTAAAGATTTGGACGTTCAGGCCAGGCTATATGAAGCGCTTTTCCAGGTGGTCAAGGACGAAAGTTGGGTAGACGGAATTTTCGCTTGGGGCTACTGGTGGAAGGATGACTTAACAACCTTGAAGGTTCCTGGCGATTCCGCATTCGACAAATCGCCAAATCTGCGTGACAAGCCTGCTAGTGCGATCTTCAAGAAATGGAGTGCCGGGATCGGGGCATAGTCTGTCTCGACTATTTGAGATATCGGGTGAACCAGTCGGCGGTAAGCCGCTCAATCTCCTCAAGCGTGCCGGGTTCCTCAAACAGGTGCGTGGCTCCGGGAATTATCACGAGTTCTTTCTTGCATTGCATCTGGCTCTCAGATTCCCGGTTGAGATCAAGTACAACGTTGTCCAAACCGCCAACAAGAAGAAGTGTTGGAGATTGGACTTTACCAAGAGCGTTGCTGCCAGCCAGATCTGGGCGGCCACCGCGAGATACCACTGCAGAGATCTTCTTGCCAAGCTCTGCGGCAGTTTGCAGGGCCGCAGCGGCGCCAGTGCTGGAGCCGAAGAGACCGACGTGCAGAGCAGCGGTTTCCTTGTGGTGGTTTAGCCACTTCACCGCTCCCACTAAACGTTCCGTAAGCAACTCGATATTGAACCGATACTCGGCACTGACGATGTCTGTCTCATTCTCTTCTGACGTAAGAAGGTCAAATAGCAGGGTTCCCAGGCCCGCCTGATTCAGGCCCTGAGCGACCCGCTGATTTCGCCCGCTGAAGCGACTGCTGCCGCTTCCGTGTGCGAAGGCGACGATGCCTGTTGCGGCATAAGGCAGAGCTAGCAAGCCCTGTAGATGTACATCTCCTGTGGCGATAGCGACTTCAATTGTTTGCGTTCGCATCATGATTATTAGACCTTCCTGATCGGTTCGACGGCATCTGTTTCATCGAGGTGGAAAAGGACATCAAATTGCCGAGCGATTGAGGCGTAGAAGCAATGGCTGGCGCGTTCGCTTTCGGGCAAATAGAGAACGCCGATGGCGCGTTCCAAAAGTGGCTCGTGCAAAGGTTCAGCGAACGTTGAGATCAATGGCAGAAAGAATCGGTCTAAACCGGTTGTGTGGAACAGGTATTCATAACTATCAGGCAGCGCGGGCAGCACAGTTTTGTATTCGACGTCGCCATTCCATTCAGACGCCGCTGATACGTGTCCGGTGTAGGTAGTGAATCCTACGAGTAGTGTCGCCTCGCGCGAATGCTTTCGCATCAACTGTCCCAGATTGAGTTCGCCCCGACCGTGCATTTCAGTTGCTCGAGCATCTCCGACGTGCGAATCCCTTAGATTCCAAGTATTGACGCGGCCGCCAAACATTGATCGGTAATAAGTTTCGGCCCGAACCACTACGGCGGCATTGCGATCAGCAAAGAAATAGGCGTCCTTCGCGGCAAGGTCGTTTCCTTCAATGTATGAAGCAGCGTCGGCTCTCAACTCAACCAATTGAGCTACCACACCATCGTGTGCCGGTTCCCGCTGCCCCGATGCAACTTGGTAGCCATAGGTCTGGGGTTCGCGAACATGGTCTAGCGCCGCGTAGCGAGCACGAGCGACCTGCGCCTGCTGCGGATCGACCTCGTCTAGATAATTGATGACTGCATCAGAACTTCGATACAGGCTGTACAAATCAAGGCCGTAAATTCCAACACGTTGGTCCGGAGTCGTTCTCTCATTGTGGGCACGCAGCCAGGTAATGAACTTCAATACTTCACGATTTCGCCACATCCACGTGGGGAATCGCTCAAAGTCGGCGAGCGCGGATTTCGCAGTGTCATCGCCCTCGCCCAGAACGAAGCGATTGACTCTCCAAACATCGGGCCAATCGCCTTCTATGGAGATGGCGTCGAAACCTTGCTCGACGATTAGGCGTCGGCTGATCTCGGCTCGCATGCGATAGAAATCTGCTGTGCCGTGGGTCTCCTCACCCAACAAGACGAAGCGTTTCTGTTCCGCCATTGCCAACAATTCGTCATAGTCGCTCGACTCGTCCTCAAGCGGCGTGGCCAAATCGCGCACCGCTTGGAAGGACGAAGCCGCTGGATGCATCAGTGCGGCTCCGCATGGGCTTTCGTGAGCAAATCGCGCACCTCATCATCTTCGATCTGGCTGAAATCTTCATAGAACTGACCGACGGCGTGAAAATCAAAGGGAGTAAGTACGCACACAAAATCGTTGGCGATATCACGGAATCGATCTTTGGCCTCAGGTGGCGCAACGGGAATCGCAACGACAATGCCTTCGGGTTTTTTCCCGCGTAACGCTAACAAGGCGGCGCGCATTGAGGCTCCGGTAGCTATACCGTCATCCACCACAATGACGGTGCGCCCTTCAATCGCCGCGATCGGACGTGAACCTCTGTAAACGGCCTCCCACCTGGCTAGTTCGCGGCGTTCACGGGCAACTATTGAGTCAATTTCCTCAGGCGCAATTCCGGTCAACTTGATGATTTGATCATTCAAATAGAGCGCATCGCCAGAACTAATCGCACCCATGGCTACCTCTGGCTGCATTGGGATGCCCAGTTTGCGCACAATCAGCACATCCAATTCTGCGCCTAATGCTTTTGCCACCTCGTACCCGACAGGAACGCCGCCGCGGGACAGGGCGAAAACCAAGAGATTCTTTTGACCGACATAGGCATTAAGTGCTTGGGCCAATGCTCGACCCGCTGCGCGACGGTCTTTGAAATGGTTCTCCATGCGGCACCTAAATCATTTCTCGTACCGTCATCGTCACATAAAATTGCTTGATTTGCCATCAAATCAGCGGCTAGGAGAGGATCACCTAGTATTGACCAGGTGAGTTACAAGAATTTACTTTCGTATGAGTGAAATAGCACTTTTTGTTGCCGTTTTTCTTGCCTGCGCAGTGGAGGCGGTGGAGGCGACGACGATCGTACTCGCGGCCGGTACCGCCAGAGATTGGCGCTCGGCGTTTAGCGGGCTGTTCGCTGGATTGGTCGTCCTCGGTGCGGTGATCTCCATTGCGGGTCCGGCGATATCGCGCCTTCCGTTTTCGATCCTGCGTATTTTTGTCGGCGGATTATTGTTGGTTTTTGGTCTCCAATGGTTACGGAAGGCGATTCTTCGCGCTAGCGGATTTAAAGCTATTCATAACGAAGATCTGATTTTTCAAACCGAATTGGCCGAGGCTAAGGCGGCGCGAAGCGTAAGCCGCACAGGAGTAGCGGATTGGTATGCCTTTACACTCGCTTTCAAAGGAGTCGTACTTGAAGGACTCGAAGTTGCCTTCATTGTGTTAACTTTTGGCACCATTCAGCATCGTGTGGGACTAGCCACGATTGCAGCACTAACAGCAGTAGTCGTCGTCGCTCTAGTTGCCATTGCTGTGCATAAGCCACTTGCACGGGTACCCGAAAACAACATGAAGTTCGTGGTTGGCATCTTGTTAACTTCGTTTGGTACGTTCTGGGGAGCTGAAGGTGCGGGCGCTAAATGGCCAGGCAGCGATGCGGCCCTATTGGGCTTGATACCTTTTGTGACAGCCCTTTCTTTTCTCCTTGTTTTTGGCTTAAGGCGCATTCGTATACGTGAGGGGAAAGTTAGACCACTTCCTCTAGCTCAAGCGCAAATCGCAGTATCCCCATTGGTTGTTAAAAAGTTTGAGTCTGCTGTTGTGGAACCAGACAAAAGTGCGCGCGGAACTGTCATTGAATCCATCTCAGCTTTTGGAGCCTTCTGGTACGACTTCGTAATTGGCGACGATTGGCGGATGGCAGTTGGCATCGTCGCAGCTTTCGGTCTGACGGATCTGCTGAGATCGGATCATGGGGTGAATTGGATATTTGTTCCCGTCATAGTGGCGACTCTGCTTACCTACAGTCTGTATCGAGCGATCGAGCCAACAAAACTCCAACCCGTCGCGGAATAGTGAATGTTTTCTTGGTGAATTCTGATGGGAGCCTAAAGCGAACCTGTCACCAGTTGCAGTCCAAGGCTAGTAAGTGAGACGAGAACCCAAAGTGCAGCGCCCAAAATCAACGGGCGGGGACCGGTTCGTCGCAAGGCAGGTAAATCGGTCGTTAGGCCGATTGCCGCAAGAGCCATCGCGATAAGGAAGAGCGAAACTAGCGTCAAACTGTGGTGAATGCGTAGTGGAACCAGACCAAGACTATTAGCCGTCGCAACGAGCAAGAAACCAATGAGATACCAAGGTACGAGTCGACCCAGACGTACGTGCACATTAGCCGTTGCCAACTTCACAGGATCCAGAGGTGCGTCTAAAGGCGAAACTTTGTTGGCTCGCCTGTGCGCCAACGAAGCTAATGCCAGCGAAATGGGAATGATCAACAGCGTTCGCGTTAGTTTTACAACGATCCCATAATTTGCGGCAGCGGTTCCATATGTGCTGGAAGCCGCGACAACCGATGACATGTCATTGACTGCTGTGCCGGCAAAAAGTCCAAAACTGTGCTGACTCATTCCAAGAAGATGGCCGATGAGTGGGAAAGTTAGGACCGCGGTTACGTTGAAGAGAAATATAGTGGAGATGGCATAGGCAACGTCAACGCTGGCCGCACCGATTATCGGAGTCACTGCAGCGATGGCAGATGCTCCGCAGATTCCAGTGCCTACGCCGATTAACGTTCGTAAATCACCAACGATGCCAAGCCACTTGCCGATCCAGTATGCGCCGATAAGACACACTGAGAGCGAGCCCAACATCACTGGTAATGAAGTAAAACCAACTCGCATAATTTGGCCAAGCGACAGTTGCGAACCAAGCACAACGATCGAAATTTGCAGTACGAGCTTGCTCGAAGTAACGATTCCTGGACGAAATAGCGCACCAGGCTTACGGACCGCGGCGATGATGACCCCGATAACAATGCAAATCACCGGAGTTCCGACCAGGGGGATCATTCGGCCAATCAAAGTCGCAACAGCGGCGATTATGAATGCCAAGAAAAGGCCTGGTATACGTTCTTTGACCACGGTTGCACGCGACTTAGGGTTTGTCATGCGCCTAGATTAGCCAACTGTTCTGCCAACCAATCGCCCGCTAGCGGTTTGTATATGTACGGAAAATTATTACAAACGTGATTGCCTTCTTCGAGCATGACTAATTGCGCGTTAGGTGCCTCTCGGACGACGCGCTCCGCTTGCTCGTAAGGAACGAGTCGGTCTTTCTTGCCAAAGATCACCAGCAATGGTTGGACTAGGTTGCCAAGCAGCCCCTCAAGCGTCATCTGGTCGGCAATTTTTGCCGCCTCATCCATGCTCCCTGCACCTGAATACTGGACAAATGCAGCTCGGCTTATCTCGGGTCTGGCCCTGAATCTGGCACCAGTGTCGTACGGCCCGCCGATGGTAACTGCAGCTTTGATCCGCTGGTCGAAGCTCGCGCTCCTTGCGGCGTAATAGCCGCCCATGCTGACACCGGCGACCCCTAGGCGGTTTAAGTCGATGTCTGTCCGCCGCGAAAGAGCATCAATCGTCGCGCTAGTTGCAACTTCGTAATCGGGGCGAAGTGGCATCTGATACCCGGTCTCACCTTGACCTGGTCCGTCAAGAGAGAAGGTGGCCATTCCGCGCTGAAGGAATACATTCTCCCAGTTGAAGAATTCTTCTTTGGTGGAATCGAGTCCCGGAAGAAGCAGCACCAAGCCAGGGAGCGCCACATCTCGGGGCCGACGCAAGTTGCCAACCAAATGTCCGTGCTCAAAGGGAATTTCCAGACGTTGGGCGCTGGGGTCTAATAGCCGGTGCACATTACCCATAGCTACGATTGACTTTGAAGTGGCTTCGCGGTGCTTGGCCATGTCAAGGATCCACACGAATTTGGCGAAGTGGTAACTAAGCGCGGCGCGCCCCCAAGCCTCGCCCGCGGTCAGAGTTTGCCCGGCGAATTCGGCCAATTTCGCCAATTCGGCATGAAAGTCGCCATTGGAACACCACGCGTCCAGCCATTCGGGCCAGGTCTCGATGGAGTTGGTTACGCGAGCAAAATCGCTGGGGTCGATGCCCTGGGTGGTGAACCTAGGCGCCCAATGGGCTATGGCGGCCTCAATATCGCGGTCGGGCATGACTTTACGGCACCGCCTTTTGGGTAGTGGGCAAAAAAAGCAGCAAGTTGCACCATCGTTTGCAAAATGATTTGTACTCTCACCGTTTAGGCCTGTCAAGAATGTGTCTTGGTTACCGACTTTTCGACCTTACGGAGCTAAAACTAGACCGGAAGGGCGGTAGCCGGCAGTTTCCTCCCGGTTTCACCTGCGTAAACCGGAGCAAGAAAAAGTATTTTGCGGAAATGCTTGACGGCCTTCCCGGGCAGGAGTAGAAATCGGTCTGCAAACGATGGTGCAAATTTGCATATCCCTTTGTACAGGCCATTCAGACTGGATGGCAGGAATGGAGTTCAAAGTATGAAAAAGGTGCCTCGGCTCATGAGCGTGCGTTCTCTCCGTCTAGCTATTCCGCTCTCTGCAGTCCTCCTTGTTGGTGTTCTACCGCCGTTGGTTTCGTCGGCCAACGCGGCATCCCACAAGACCCACAAGGCGAAAATTGGGAAATGGGCAGACGTCAACGTTGGTATTGCCCTCACCCCACCGAAGATGGTCTTTCTGGCTCCGTACATCGCACAGGCGAGAGGGCTATTCAGAAAAGCCCATTTGCGAGTCAAATTCATTGGCATGCCCGATGGTCTTGAGACTGAGTTGGGAACAGTTACAGGAGCAATTGATCTGGGCTTTAGTTCAGCGACAGATGGAATCAGTTCCGCTTCTGTAGGAACCCCGCTTCACACGATTTGGTCATACGCGCCTAAACTTGACACGGTCTGTATTGCTGCTCCAGATATCAACTCGGCTACCGACTTGATCGGACAGAACGTTGCCTCCACGGGTACGGGTGGCTTTTCCTACACACAAGTTGACGCCTGCCTTGTAAAGAATGGCGTCAAGGTTTCGCAAGTTAACTTGATCAACATGAAGCGCTCACAATTTGTAGGCGCACTCGCAAGCAATCAAGTTAAGGCTGCTGTCTTCCACGTTGACGATGCCTATGTTGTTACACACCAGGTAGCCGGCCTGAAGGTTCTCGACAACGAGTACCTAAGTGCTCCTGACTGGTGGTACGGCGGGGTTGCTGTTCTTGACTCGTGGGCAAAGTCGCACAAGAGTGCGGTTGAACGATTCCTAACGGTCATGGTTCAGACGGACCGCTGGATGTCAGACCCGAAGCACAAGCCATTTGTGATGAAGGTTGCTGCGAAAGCGACGCAAGAAGACCCAGCAGCCCTCAGCGCCGCATATGACTTCATCGTCAAAGGCCATCTCTGGACTTTGAATGATGGAATGGATCCAAAGTCGGTTCTATACACCGAAGCCGAAATGGCGAAGTTCGGGGAGATCGACCGGATCCCAACCTACAACCAGATCGTTGACACCACTTACATCAACGACGTGTTGAAGAAGATCGGTCGCGTGGCCGAGTAACAAACTGAAATAGCCCGGGCGTTCTCCGTGGGATAGCAAAAATGGCTATCCCACGGAGGGGGTTCGACAAAGTGAATCATTAGTAAACAAATTTAAGTTCGCCCGATACAGCTGCCTCGTGACGAGGAATCTCATTCATCTGTTTTAGAAATGTTTCAGGCCGGGTTGAGGACGATTAGGCTTTTTAAGAGAGTGGGAGGAAATGAATGTCAGTCAAGTTTCTAGTTCACCACGAGAATGACAGTGTCGGGGTTGCGGTGGTCGATATTGCTCCGAATACGGATGCTGAAGGCCGCTACCGGGATCAGGCCGGGGAACTCAGAGTGAAAGTTACAGAAGCAGTACCGCTGGGACACAAGATTGCAATCAAGAGTATGGCAAAGGGTGATCAAGTGCTTGAGTATGGCGCAGTTATTGGATTGGCGACAAAAGACATTGGACTCGGGGAAGCCGTACATGTCCATAATTTGAAAGGGCAACGGTGGAACTAAATGGAAAATAGAACCTTTTTCGGTTACCGTCGAGCGGATGGTCGCGTTGGAGTACGTAACCACGTAATCGTTTTGCCAATCGATGACATTTCAAATGCAGCGGCTGAGGGCGTTGCCGCGCTAGTGCCGGGCGTGATGGCCCTCTCGCATCCATATGGCCGCATTCAATTTGGACCAGACTTGGATCTTCATTTCCGAACTCTGATTGGAACTGGATGTAACCCCAACGTTGCCGCAGTACTAGTAATTGGCATTGAGCCGGTTTGGACCGCCCGAGTTGCAGATGCCATTGCGGCAACGGGTAAGCCGGTTGCCCAATTCCACATTGAAGGAACGGGCGATCTTCAAACCATTACCAAGGCTGCACGTGCAGCAATGTCGCTTCTTCAGGGCGCATCAACTATCCAGCGAGAGACGTTGCCACTTACTGATCTTGTTATCAGCGCTAAGTGTGGCGAATCCGATACAACTTCTGGTTTGGGCTCTAATCCGACCATTGGAAAGGTCGCCGAACGAATCACAGCCGCCGGTGGTACTTACTTGTTTGGCGAGACCTCGGAACTCACCGGCGGCGAAGAGATAGTGGCGAATCGCATTGATGATCCGATTCAGCGAGCTAAGTTTGAAAGACTATTCCGCGAACACACCGAAGTCATTCTCGCCCAGCAGGCCGATTTGCTTGGTTCGCAACCAACTCAAGGAAATATTGCCGGCGGTCTGAGCACGATTGAAGAGAAGGCTCTCGGCAACATCCAGAAGATCGGGAATGCTCGCGTCACGGAAGTTTTGGAGATGGCCGAAGCGCCAACGAAGCGGGGCCTTCACTTCATGGATACTTCCTCGGCGGCGGCCGAATCCGTCACGCTCTTTGCTGCAGGTGGGGCTGCGATACACCTGTTTACAACGGGGCAAGGCAACATCATCGGAAATCCGATTGTCCCAGTCATCAAGTTGACCGCCAATCCGAAGACCGTTGCAGGTATGGAAGAGCACATCGACCTCGACGTCTCG
Organism: Candidatus Nanopelagicaceae bacterium; assembly: GCA_035530875.1. GTDB lineage: Bacteria > Actinomycetota > Actinomycetes > Nanopelagicales > Nanopelagicaceae > JANXYY01. Next base: position 79,815 of record DATKUB010000054.1, on the reverse strand, counting down.
GGGACGATTTCGCTTACGGAGACTCTTGATCAGGCTGGTGACCGTTGCCTGGATATGATCCAAGAGACGGCATCGGGCAGGCTTACTCGAGCCGAACTACTCAATCACCGAGAGTTCGTGCTCACCCGGCTTCACCGAACAGCTTAAACAGCGGGGATGGCAAATCCCTCCGATCACCAAGAAAGGGTGAGAGTCTTGAACGTAGAAGCTAAACCATCTCTTGGTGACGGAGGGGAAACCCAAGCCACCCCTGATTCCGCTAGAAGTCAGGCAACCCCGACGCGCGCCCGCAGAAACGCAGTAACACTTCGCGATGTTGCCAAATTGGCGGAGGTTGATACTTCAACGGCGTCTCGTGCCCTTCGAAAGTCAACCAGAAATTTAGTACGCGCCGATACGGTCGAGCGAGTGCTCGCCGTCGCTGCGGAATTGGGTTACCGGGTCAATCCAGTAGCCAAAGGATTGAGGGAACAGCGCACCATGACTGTTGGAATGATCCTTCCCGATCTTTCCAACCCCCTTTTCCCGCCGATTGTTCGTGGAATAGAAGACGGACTTCGAGAAGCTGGCTATGCGCTCATTCTGGCGAATACAGATAGGAATCCGGCACGGGAACAAGATTTGCTGGGGGTGCTGCTCGCCCGTCAAGTCGATGGTTTGATCTTGGCAACTGCTGAGTTGGATTACCCACTATTAGACGAAATAGTGGATCTCCTCCCGGTTGTCTTGGTGAATCGCACGACAGAAGAGTTTGTAGTTTCAAGTGTCGCTGCCGATGATCACCAAGGTATCGGGCAAGCACTACGCCACCTGGTAGATCTAGGGCACACAAGAATCGCACACGTTGCGGGATCTCTGAATTTTTCCACCGGTTCGCGTCGCTACCAGGAATATCTCGGCTGGATGCAGCGGTTTGGATTGAAAGTTGATAGCAGTTTGGTTGTCTTTTCAAAGGGGCTCACCCAAGCGCAGGGCGAAGAAGCATGCCAAGAACTCCTAAGCCGAGATACCAAAGCGACTGCAATCTTGGCCGGTAGCGATCTGATCGCTCTCGGCTGCTACGACGCTTTACGTTCGAAGGGTCTAAGAATTCCGGAGGACGTTTCAGTTGTTGGGTACAACGGCATTCGATTCTGTAATGCATTTTCGCCTCCGTTGACTAGCGTGCATATCCCAAAATATGACATTGGCCTGCGCGCAGCTGCACTCATATTGGAGGGAATTAACAAGCCTGGTTCACCAGCCGGAGCAGTTCTTCTACCCACAACTTTGCAGGTCAGATCTTCAACAAAGGCGCTCATCAGAAAGCGGTCAGAGTGAGAAATCGAAAAGTAGCGATTCTCGGAACTAGATATCAGAACTTTGATATTGAAGCGTCCATTCTCGACTCCCTAGGGGTCGAAATTGTTTTCGGATCAGGCAAGGATCATGATGCGATCGTTAGGGAGTCACAGGGCGCTGAAATCATCTTGGCTGGAGCAGCCCCGAAATTTGATCGGGAAACCCTAGCGACACTCACCTGCCGAGGCATCGTTCGTTACGGCGTTGGCACTGAATCAATCGATCTAGCAGCTGCTAAGGATCTGGGTATTTGGGTGTCGAGGGTTGCGGACTATGGAACCGAAGCCGTTGCTACTCACGCGGTGGCGTTGGCGCTATCTGCTTCTCGAAAGATCAGAGAAGCAGACGCGATCGTGCGATCCGGAAGTTGGGGCTTCGCTGACCTGCGACCGCTTCATTTGCCATCAGCTATGACAGTCGGAGTTGTAGGTACCGGCAGGATTGGTCGCCACGCTGCCCAACAATTTGTTGGACTTGGATTTAAGGTCTTAACCTACGACATAATTCCGCCTGCACAATCAATAGCGGGGACCACGTTCGTTCCATCGATGCACGACCTGATCGAACAGAGCAACATAATCAGTTTGCACGTGCCAGGAGCACAAGATGGCACACCACTAATCGGCAAATTTGAACTGGGTCTCTTTCAGTTGGACAGCATCTTAGTAAACACGTCACGTGGATCTCTAATCAACAAATTAGAACTTATAGAGGCTTTAGCTGCGAATCGACTTGGAATGGCCGCTTTAGACGTCTTTGAAAAAGAACCAATCAATTTTGCTGAATATGAAGCGGTTGCAGACAAGATCCTCTTCAGTCCTCATATGGCCTGGTACACCGAGGAATCGGAAGCAGATTTGCGCACCAAAGCAGCGCAGGAAGCGTTCCGATTACTTTCCGGCGAGAAGCCAAGAGAGATCGTTGTAGAGCCAACATCTGAGAAAGCGAGAGCTTAATAATGAACCCCCAATCGATTATGGATTTGGCCAGCCCCGATGTTCGGGATTTAATCGCCCGAAGCGGGGTCGCGGTAATTCCGATCGGAAGCACAGAGCAACACGGACCTCATCTGCCGAGTGGTACCGACACTATGATTGCCGAGTTAATCGGCGAATCAATCGCTACTAAGTTGGACGCTCTCTATGTGCCATTCGGGCCCTATGGCGTGACTCCAATTCATGCTGGACATCCTGGGACGATTTCTCTCCGGAGAAGCACCTTTGAAGCATTGCTCACCGATATTTTGGAAGAGCTAACGGCCTTGGGAGTCAAAACATTCGTCTTGGTCAATTGGCATGAAGGCAACATTCCTTCAATGGATGCCGTAGCTTATTCAACCCAGGGGCGTCTTGGGATAAATATTGTTGCGGCTCAGGCGTGCTATGTCGCTCAGCGCATATATAAAGAATTCGGCGGCGAGCTAACCCATGGTGGCGGTATTGAAACTTTGGGAGTTATGGCTTACGACCCAGAGTTAGTTCTTGCCGATCGAGTGACCGTCCCAACTCGGCCAAAGGGTGCTGAAGAATTGGACGAAATGCGCCGTTCGAAAGAGGTTTACGGATTCGTAACCGACGTTACCGAACTCGCCAACGATGGTTGGTACGGGAATCCACATTGGGCGAAATCAACAGATGCGCCGACGTTCGCGGACGTAGTCGCTGACGAGGTTATCGTCCGTGTTCAAGCTGCACGCGAAGCTCGCAAGGTTGCTCAATCTCGCTAAATGTTTTTCACCGCCCCGAAAACTTACCTAAAGAAAATGGAGTAGCAATGTCAGAGAAGGTACGCCTAGCCTGTGTAGGACTTGGACGTTGGGCCAGAGTGCAAGCCCGCGGCGCCCAGAGAGGCGATGTGATCGACTTAGTTAGCTGCTTCAGTCGTGAGGAGGCAAAACGAACTGCATTTCAGCAAGAGTTCAATATTCCGCGGGCCGCATCTTCATACGAGGAGCTTCTTGCCGATGACGCAGTCGAGGGCATCATTCTCACCACCCCGAACGACACACACCGCCCGCTCATCGAGCAAGCGTTCGCAGCTGGAAAACCTATTTACACGGATAAGCCAATTGCTGCGACGATGACCGATGCCGCTTCGATGCTGAAGGCGTCATTCGACACTAACGCGACATTCGCCGTAGGTCATAGTTCACGTCGACTGTCTGGACATCGTCAACAGAAGAAGTGGATCGACGACGGAACTTTGGGACCAGTCTCATTGGCTCAAGCAAACTTTTCAAACGAACGAGGACTCGAATTAACACCTGATACGTGGCGCTGGTATGCACACAAGAGTCCGGGTGGAGCGTACATACAACTTGGCGTTCACCATGCCGACACATTGCAGTATTTGCTTGGCCCGGTAAAGTCAGTGACGGCTCAATTCAGAAAGCTTTACACAGAGTCGGAAGTTCCAGATGCGATCATGTCGATCTTGGAATTCGAATCAGGCTCTCTTGCTTATTTAGGTACGGGTTGGGCTTCTCCTGGTGTGTATACCCTCTCGCTGCAAGGCACGAAGGCAAATCTCTTCTACGATTTGGACTTCAGTCACTGGGATGATGCTCATTTAGTCGATTCTCATAGCAGTTTGCTGTCACAGCAATATGGCGAGGCCAGCCGAACTTCTGAAATCCTGCCAACAACTGACATGTTCCGCGAACAGCTTGAAGAATTCGCATTAGCAACTCGCGGGGAAGCCAAAGTGGAAGTTGGCGGAGTCGAAGCGGTGCGTGCATTAGCCGTAATTGAGGCAGCACTGCTCTCAAATAAGCGTAATGGGGCGTCTGTTGAAGTAGCAGAGATTCTGGATTCCGTTGGCGTGGTGTTACCTGACTGATGAATCTCCACCGAACCTCGTTTGCGGAGTTGAAGTTTAAGTCCTTACCAGGACGGGACTCTGCCGATCCCTTTGCCCAATTCACTGATATCGATGATGCCAGCGTGAGCATGCGAATTGTAAGAATGGTCTCTGACCCTAATCGCACAGCTCATCGCCACCCTCATTCGGTTGAAGTGGTATTTGTGAAAGAGGGCTCAGGCACCCTCTGGATTGAGGGCACTCGAACACGGATACAAGAAGGAGATTCAATTCTCGTCCCTCAGGGAATGAAACATGCCACCTTGCCTGATCCAAATTCTGAGATGCAACTTATCTGCTTCTTTCCAGATGCAGATTTTTCGAACAATATCGAAGAGATTGATGAGGTGCTGTCATGAAATTAACAAAAGTGCACATTGGAGGCAGCACATCCCTTGCTCGAGTAGTAGATGGTCAATTCGAAATACTGCCGTTTGTTGATCTAGCGGATTTACTTATGGAACCGAAGTGGCAAGATTTAGAAAGTAAAATGGCGCTCGCTTATGACGAGAGCAAGATAGTCAATCTCTTTGGTTCGACGACACGCATCTTTTGCATAGGGCTTAACTACAAAAGTCACATACACGAGACGAACAAGCCGACGCCTGAATACCCGACAGTCTTCGCTAAATTTGCGAGCACGTTGATTGGCCCCAACGACAACATTTCTATTCCACGTATATCGGAGACTGTCGACTGGGAAGTCGAACTCGGAGTCGTTATCGGTAAGGCTGCGAAGGATGTCACGAAAGCAGAAGCGCTCGAATATGTCGCTGGCTATGTAGTAACCAACGACATATCGATGCGAGAGTGGCAGAACCGGACGACACAATGGTTTCAAGGGAAGAATTTCGAAGCTTCAACGCCAGTAGGTCCAATTCTGGTTACTCCTGATGAAATAGACCATGCGAGAGATTTGCATATCACCTGTGCAATTGACGGAGAATCCGTTCAAGATAGTCGAACTTCCGATCTGCTCTTTCAACCGGCCGACTTGATCTCATATATATCGGCATTTACAACGTTATTGCCTGGCGATTTGATACTAACGGGAACGCCAGGTGGCGTTGGTAATGCTCGAACCCCTAAACGGTTCCTGAAGCAGGGAGAAGTTCTCACTTCAACCATCGAAGGAATCGGAACTCTTAAGAACAAGATTGTTTCGCAATCATGAGAAGGAGAATGGTAATGGTCCGTAGAGCTGTAACCAAGGGAGATTTCTATGCTTAGGGGTCTGAAGTCGAAGATTACAGATCAGGTTCAGATGGAGACGTCTCAGTCAGACGATGAATTCGCCATTCGCATCGAACACGTGTGCAAGTGGTTTGGTGATCTTCTGGTTTTGAGGGATGTATCTCTAAACATCAAGCGCAACGAATTCGTTTGCGTGGTCGGTCCAAGTGGTTCGGGTAAGACCACGCTTTTAAGAATGCTCAACGGCCTGACGGAGATCGATGCGGGTCGCATCGTCGTTGATGACGTCGAGGTTCACAATCCACGTCGAGACATGGCGATGGTCTTTCAGCAATTCGACCTCTTCCCTTGGAAGACGATCGAAAAGAATATTGCCTTTCCACTAGAGCTGGCCAAAATGAACAAAAGCGATATCAAAGAGCGAGTTGCGTGGGCTGTCAAACTTGTTGGCCTCGAAGGTTTCGAGAAACGTTACCCAAGTCAGCTTTCGGGCGGTATGCGGCAACGGGTTGGTCTGGCCCGGGCGCTAGTTGTACGGCCCAAAGTACTTTTGTTGGATGAGCCGTTCGGTGCCGTCGATGCTCAAACGCGAGAGACGTTGCAGGAAGAGTTGCTTGGCATCTGGACTGAATTGAGGCAGACCGCCGTGTTTATCACGCACAGTATCGACGAAGCCATAACTTTGGCGGATCGAATTGTTGTCATGAGTGCCCGACCTGGACGAATCGTAGGCATCTTGGACGTCGAAATCCCCAGGCCAAGGACTGTCGAATCCGTGCGAAAAAGTCCGTTGTATCCAGAACTACGCGAACAAGTTCGCGGCCTAATCGGTGGAAGAGAGGAAGCTCATGAGTAGTTCATTTGATGTCGGCGGGCCGTCTGCCTTGGAGATTGAAGAAATTGGCAGGATCGTCATCGAAAAGCGAACTGCTCTGTTGAAGAAAGAGAAGATGACTCGAATCGGGTATCGACTCCTCTCCTTTGTAATCATTGCGGCCGCTTGGCAATACTACGGGTCACGAACCATGGAAATCCTTTTCTCACCATTGACCAAAGTCTTTAAAGATATGTTTTCGATGTTCGCCCACGATCAATTGGCATCCGCCCTGATGGTTAGTGTCGAGACATTTCTGATTGGCTTGTCCGTTGGTACCGCCATCGGAATTACCTTGGGAATGTTGATGGGTGTCTTTAGAAATTTCGACGCTCTTGTCGGAATTTATATTTTCGCTCTATACGCCACGCCGATGGTCACGCTTGTTCCCTTGCTGACGATTTGGTTTGGGTTTGGAAAGATGGCTCAATCGCTCATAACAATTCTTTTCGTCATCTTTCCGGTCAGCATCAACGTTTACAACGGCGTTCGAAATGTAGATAAGTCTCTCCTGGAAGTGGGACAGTCTTTCTGTGCAAATCGACGACAAATTTGGGGACACATTGTTCTGCCTGGCTCCGTTCCATTTATTGTCACAGGAGTCAGCCAAGGCGTTGCCATGGGACTTGTCGGAATGTTTATCGCTGAGATTTCGACCGCTCTGAGTGGACTCGGCGCGGTGCTAACTGCCCAATCGAATGCTTATCACACGTCTAAAGTCCTTGGAATCATTCTGATCATCATGGTGCTTGGTGTGGTGTTTCGAACCTTGATGCGTCTTGTGGAACGCAAGGTCGCGCCATGGTTCGGCCAACCCTAGGGAGCACTTTGAAGCAGGCCCGCCAGAAGCGGCCTGATTAGTTGGGAAACAGAATCGAAAGGCTCATGCACCAAGCAACATCGGTGTATGAGCCTTTCGATTGACCTCACTCCAGTTAGGTTAAGTCTTTGAGGGCAGCGACGAGCCTATCGACGTCTTCCTTGTTGTTATATGGCGCCAGGCCTGCGCGAATGGCACCAGCATCGCCTAGACCCAAGGCTCGTGAAATCTCTAATGCGTAGAAATGGCCTGCGGGCGCATTGACTTTTTTAGTCGCCAAATGCCGATACACATCGGCGGAATCGATTCCAGGAAGGTCAAAGTAAACAGTTGGGGTTCGAAGTTTTGCATGACCGAAAGTTCTCAAACCCTGAATCTGAGCGAGTGACTCCTCCATATACTCGAATAGATCTGTTTCGTATTCTTCGAGCGCCATCATTGAAGTAACAATGCTTTCGCGTCTAGAAACCGAATCTGCCGGCGCTAGCCCTGCAATGAAGTTAATTGCCGCTGTAACGCCAGCCATGATTTCGTACGGGAGAGTGCCAAACTCAAAACGTTCGGGAACTGCTGATGTGGACGGGAGCAGTTTGTCATTTGGAATGGATTCCAATAGTGAAGGTGAGGCGGCAAGGGCTGCGCAGTGCGGTCCCATTAATTTGTAAGCAGAGAAGCCATAGAAATCGGCACCGATCTCTTTCACGTCGATCGGGGCATGTGGGGTCAAATGAACTCCATCGACGTACAAGAGGGCTTTCGATGCGTGGACGGCGTTTTGGATCCCAACCAGATCGGGACGAGTCCCAAGGGTATTTGAAGCGCCAGTAACGGCTACCAGCCGAGTTCTTTCGCTGAGGAGAGTTTCAATGGCAGATACCGGCAGGTCTCCGGTCTCTCGATCAAATTCTGCCCATTTGACCATGGCTCCAACAGATTCTGCGGCTTGGATCCAAGGTCTGATGTTCGAATCGTGATCGAGCCGACTGACAATTATCTCGTCCCCAGATTTCCAGGTCTTGGACAGATTCCGTGAAAAGTCATACGCAAGTTGGGTCCAACTTCTGCCATAGACCACACCTTGCGGATCACAATTAATTAGATCAGAAACTGCCTCTCTAAATTCCTTTACGTGTCTATCCGCATTGCGCTCCGATTCGGTAACCGTCCCACGGTTTGAAGTTGCCGCGATTATGGCCTCCTTCATTGCCTCGCCGACGACATCTGGCACTTGGCTGCCGGCTGGCCCGTCGAAAAAGGCCAGATCGGTATCTAGGGAGGGAAAATGCTTGCGGATCCGTTGAACGTCGTAATGCATTGCTCACATCCTCAGGTAAGAGGCACCATTGAAATCAAGAATCGCCCCGCTTGCCCATTCTGCTTCATTCGATGCAAGAAAGGCGACGGCTTTGGCAATCTCTTTTGCGGTGGCCACTCGATTAAACGGGCTCTGACTCCGAATCTCTTCCCCTTCAGGGCCATTTAGAAGTTCAGCGGCCATTTTGGTCTCTACGAATCCGGGTGCCAACGTCGTTACCGAAATTCCTAGTGGAGCCAGCGCCAGCGCCATGGATTGTCCAAATGACGAGAGTCCGGCCTTGCTCGCTCCGTATGCAGGGCTCGTGGGCTCGCCTCGAAATGCCCCGCGAGAACCAACATTTACGATTCGCGAGTTAGCGTGGTGGGGCATGTGCTGAACAGCGCACCAAACCATATTTGCGGCGCCGATTAGGTTGATGCCCAGGGTGTCTGCCCACGCGTTCTGCCACTCCTCGTAAGTAGAAGTCTCTAGTGGATGTGAGAAGAAAACGCCGGCATTGTTAACTAGCACATCTATCCCGCCGAACTCTTCTGCAGCACGATCTACCGCGTTACGAACCTCGTTGGCGTCTCGGAGGTCGGCATGAACCGCAATATGACCGGTTCCAGCTAACGACTCAAGCACCTTGCTAGCAGATGTCTTCGATTCTCCATAGTGCACAGCAACTCGGTCACCTAATTCTGCAAATTCACGAGCGATAGCGGCGCCAATACCTCGTGATGCTCCAGTAACAAATACCGATCGATTGGTCATGCGGGTCTCCGATTAAAAGTTGGTTGTAGCACGCCGATATCCAATCTGTGTTCTATTGCCGCCATAGCACTTAGGAGTTTTGATTCTTCACCATTTCTTGCTACGACTCCAAGCCCAACGGGCAAGCCATCCACGAGTCCCATGGGTAACGTGCCGATTGGCGCGCCGGCGATCGATGGTGCAGTGCTGATCCAACTAGCAGAACTAAAGTCATCGCCCTCGCCCAACTTGCTGACCCAAGCCGGTGCGTAGGTGCAGCCAATGACCACGTCCACATCCAAAAGAGCCCGATGAATCGTTTGATTCGCCCAGGCTAGATTCCGAGCTCGTTTCTCCTGGTGTGCAAGGCCTCGGCCGCCCAATTGAAGCGCCTTCTCGAAAAGTTCTTGTCCAAAGAATGCCAATTCGGTCTCCGCATTCTGCGCGTTGAAAGCAACGACATCTGCTAACGATTTCACTCGCGATCCATGGCGAGCCTGCAGATAATCCCCGAGATCGGAGACAAGTTCGTGAAGGAGTACATCGAACTCATCTTCGCCGATGTTCTCATCTGGTTCAACCAGGTCGACATCTAATAGATGGATTCCGGCACGGGCAAGGGTTGAGACGGAAGATTCAAAAAGCGAATTCGTCTTATCGTTATTGGTGAGCCAACTTCGAACTACCCCGATGCGAATGCCACTCCAATCTTTCGTAGCCGCAACTAGACCAGATCTACCCATCATGATTTCCAAGAGGAGTGCCGCGTCAGCCACGGTCTGTGTCATGGGCCCTGGCGAATCTTGGCTGGCGCTGATTGGAACCATTCCAGCGCGCGGCACAGAGCCAACCGTCGGCTTGATTCCAACGCAACCATTTAAGGATGCGGGACAAGTGATTGAGCCGTCGGTTTCACTTCCGATTGCAAATCGAGACAAACCAGCGGCCACCGCGGCCCCGGATCCGGCAGAAGAGCCGCCCGCGCTGTGCATATGGATCCATGGGTTAGCCGTGAGGCCGCCTACTGCCGACCACCCGCTAGTGGATTTGTCGGAACGGATGTTTGCCCATTCAGAAAGATTGGTGGATCCAATCACGATTGCCCCAGCTTTTCGAAGCCGCGCGACTAAGGGGGAGTCTTGCCTTACCTCGGTATCCGATAAGGCCAACGAACCGGCGGTGCCTGGCAAGCCGATAGCTTCAATATTGTCCTTGATCAGAATCGGGAATCCGTTTAGTGGCAGTTGCAACCCGGTCTTGTCGTAGGCATCGGCTTGAAGCTCTACATCCGGGGTCAAGGCCAGGACACTATTTAACTCATAGCCTGATCGGTCTATTGACTCCACCTTCTGAAGTGAATCCTCAACGGCAGCTCGCGACGATTTGAAATTGGTCATGGGCTAAGTATCGAGCATTCATCGATGCAGGGCATTCACGCCACCTGTGCCGAACTTATAGGAATTGTTTGGGGTGAGTAACGGTGCTTGAAGGGAGCACTGCATCCCCTTTGACCTGCAAATATGTCACATTTAGCGTAACGCACGGCGGGAGTTCGCGTGAATAGAATTTTATTCGCAGACATATGAGAGAACTAACCCAATTCTTTGTCAGCGGCTTTTCAAGTCAGCGAGCCCAGCGTTTCGGCGATCGTCCCCACCGCTCGACGCGCTGAGCGACTTGCAAGATCGGAATCTACTATCGGAATCGAATTAAAGGCACCCTAAGCCTTACCGACCAAAAGGGAAATGGCTTTCTCAATACCGCTACAAGCCTCGGTGACTACGGCGATTTCAGGTGTATTTTGGAAGGTAGTATTCAGGCAATGAAGACAAAAATTCTTCTCGTCGGAATTGACGGTCTATTGCTTAAGACCGCAATCAATTCTGGGAAAGCCCCGACGCTTTCCGCCTTAAAGGATGTTGGCTTTTTTAGTGAGATGGTTATTACTCCGCCGACTTGGTCTGGCCCAGGATGGGCCACTCTTTTGACCGGATCCACTCATGAACAACACGGGGTCACAGACAATCGGTTTATGGGTCATCAACTATTGCACCGCCCAGACTTACTCAGTCTTGCCTTCTATCAAGATCAAAGTACGACCACCTTCGCCGCCGCGGGATGGCCGCCATTAGTGGATCCATCGGGGCTTGGTCCGGTAATTCATGAGCGCCGCGAACAGCAGATGTCGTATAAACATCGGGTCATCGCGCGCGACGGCGAAGTTCACGGTTATCAAAAGGCCGATTCCGAGGTTGCTCACGCAACTCTATACGCACTCACCATGGCTGGCCCCGATGTCAATTTTGTTTATTTCTGTGATGCCGATGAAGCTGGTCACCAACACGGCGTCGTAGGAGACCATTACTTAGCCGCAATCGAACGTGTCGACTCACATCTGGCGAAATTAGAACAAGCGATTCGCGATCGGACCAAGAAATTCGATGAGAATTGGCTACTGGTCATCACTACCGACCATGGCCACATTGATTCCGGTGGCCATGGCGGCGATTCCGAACAAGAGAGATCCTCATTTGTGATTGCAGTTGGCATTGGAAGGAAAAATCCAAGTTGGGAGATTGGAATGGCACCTGAATCTCTAACGCCATACATTCTTGCCGAACGAACTAATTCCACCCCCAACTAGATCACCCACGGTTTCGCGCAATCAGTCTGTATGTCCACAGCCTGGCGCCGTCCTTCAGGAGCCGGGCCCATGAAATTTAAAAAATCAGGTTCCAAGCAAAGGGAATGTAGTTACACGTCGAGACCCTGGGCGGAAACCTCGGTTTAATGAGTCGTCGAAACATCGGTTTGGTGTAGTGATAGTAGATGTCTGTTGAGTATCGCAGGATTCTTCTCCTACCCCTGGCATCGAGATCCCAAGACGAAGTTAGTCAGCGAAATCTACGCTGTAAGTGGGAGACAGTGGAAGCAAGGATTTTGGTAAATCAAACAGGTTGGAACAAAAACATGGGGTGAGTAACGGGACTTGAACCCGCGACATCCGAGACCACAACCCGGCGCTCTACCTGCTGAGCTATACCCACCATGTGCCTTGCGACTACTTGGCTACGCGCAAACACACACTTAGCCAGGCAGGAGTCTACTGCTCAGACGCCCCTGGCGTGAACTCCACCGCGATTTGGCTAAGAGCTGCGGAATCGGGTCCGGGCATAGGCACAAAGACCGCCCGGCGGTAGTAGGCCAACTCAATGATGGAATCTTTGATATCGCCAAGTGCTCGATGGTTGCCGAGCTTCTTCGGGCTGGAAAAGTACGCGCGGGGATACCACCTGCGAGCCAACTCCTTGATCGAGGAAACGTCGATTATCCGGTAGTGCAGGTGCAGGTCGAGTGCCGGCAGATCGCGGGCGATGAAGGCCCGGTCGGTGCCTACGGAGTTGCCCGCTAGCGGCGCCTTACGAGGATCTGGCACGAAGGCATGGATGTATTCCATAACCAGGACCTCTGCCTCTTGTAGGGAGATCCCGCCATCGAGTTCATCAAGTAATCCGGAGGACGTATGCATCTGGTGAACAATCTCTGGCATCTGGTCCAAGGCCGCCTGCGGCGGCTTGATAACGAGGTCTACTCCATCGCCCAAGATATTTAACTCGCTATCAGTGACGAGAACTGCGATCTCGATGAGAGCGTCATTTTCGATATCAAGGCCAGTCATCTCGCAATCAATCCAGACGATCAAGTCATGCTGCTTTTCAGACATTAGATATCTCCCGATGATCAATTTCGCCGAGGCGAGGGCGCCCCGCCTTCATGCCGAATCCGAATTGGACCACAACGCCGAACGCCATAAGCGCATAAGGGAGGGTCCAGGTGCCACTGTGCTGATACATAAATCCGACCAGAATTGGTCCCATTGCGGAAACTAAGTACCCAAATCCCTGGGTCATTGCAGATAGAGGCGCAGTCTCGGCGCTTGATCGCGCTCGAAGAGCCATCATGACTAAGGATGCCGGGAAAGATGCTTGCCCGATGCCAATCATGACCACCCAGAGAATTGGCGCAGCTGTCGGTGAAAAACTCATTCCTAGAAATCCAGCAAGGCTGAATCCGGTGGTAGCAATGACCACTCGCCGTTGATCTAGACCCCGGCCCAAGAGCATCGGGAGCAAGAGAGAAGCGGGAATACTGATCGCTGTTGCTAGCCCGAGCATTGCTCCTGCTCGCTCTGAACTGTAGCCAGAATCAATGAAGGTTTTGGGTAACCATGCCACGATTGAGTAGAAGTTGGCCGATTGAATTCCAAAGAAGATTGTGACAGCCCAAGCAATGGGATCCCGTCGAAGAGATCTAGATAAGTTTCGATGTCCAACTGATTTTGGTACTTCGTCGTGGCGTCGGTGATAGACCCGAGGCGCCCAAAGGGCAATCGCTAGCAGTCCGGGTAGTGCGAAGAAACCAATACCGCCTCGCCAATTGTGCGTAGTCACATTGGAAATAGGAACACTAAGTGCAGCGCCAAGGGTCGCGGAGATTGACATGATCGCCGTATAGATGGGCATGATGGTCGTAATTTTTTTAGGAAAATCACGCTTTATCACAACTGGGACAATCACATTTAGCGCTGCGATTGCAATTCCCATGACGATTGTGCCGAAGTATAAGAGGGGCCAGCCGGCCAGCACTCTGACTCCAGATGCGAGCGTGAGTAGTACGAGGAAAAAGAAGATAACCACTTCTGGCGATCTGCTTCGAGCCGTCTGGCTGACGCCAAGTGGAGCTGAAACGCCAAAGCAGAGCAGCGGGATAGCAGTTAGCAGCGAAATGGCAGCGAGGGAGAGGCCCAGATCAGCGCGGATCGACTGAATCTGGGGTGGGAGGCTCGTAAGCGCAGGTCGCTGGCTTGCGGCGACCGCCATTAAGGCCAGCAATTGCACTATTCTTGAGCGGTAAATGGGAGTTCCTGCCCTCTAGTTTGCGTCTTAAACGCCAAGCCTAGAGGCATGACAGGGAATTCAACTTCCGTTCACCTGAAAGACACCTTGTCTCTATGCTTTGGGCGCCCTTTCACGACACGATTTGATCGTGTCGAATGGTTCAGTTCACGGCGAGCAGACTCGTTCTATTTCTGAACCCATTAGGCGCGAGGTCACGACTGTGCCGCGATTTTCGGATCGAGTCTTTCGGATTGTTGTAACTGGCGGTGGTTTTACCTCTCTTGTCATTCTGGGGTTGATTACCGCTTTTCTTGCCTATCGAGGCTTTGAAATTTTCCGAACATTCGGGTTGCACTTCATCACGAATTTCAGCTGGGATGGCGGGAACCCCGATGCGGGCGTCCAGCCGTCGCTTGGCATTGGAGCCATGCTCATCGGAACGGTTGTCATCTCGCTTGTCGGGCTTTTCATCGCGCTGCCGATTGCCGTTGGGTCTGCGCTCTTCCTTACTTACTATTCGCCTAATTGGCTACGAAAACCGCTAACAATTCTAGTCGACCTCATGGCCGCAATTCCCTCAGTGGTATATGGGCTTTGGGGCTTTTTCGTGCTGATGCCGCACGCTGTTTATTGGGCGCGACTGCTAAATAGATATCTTGGTTGGATTCCAATTTTCAATGTTCCAATGCCAATTTTTGAGCGCTCGCCGTTTATCGCTGGCTTAGTGCTCGCAGTAATGATCATTCCAATCATTACTGCGATTACTAGAGAAGTTTTTGCTCAGGTTCCGCTTGATCGCATCCAGGCGGCATATGCGCTTGGCGCCACCCGCTGGTCGATGATTCGTGCCGTTGTGCTTCCCTTCGGATCAAGTGGGATCGCGGGTGGAGCAATGCTGGGGCTAGGTCGAGCGATGGGCGAGACCGTAGCCGTCTACCTAGTGTTGAACCTGGCGTATAAACCCAATTTTCATATCCTCTTCTCCTCCGGCGGGTCAATTGCTTCGATGATCGTCAATAAGTTCGGCGAAGCCTCTCCTTTCGAATTGAAAGGCTTAATGGCTGCTGGCTTAGCCCTGTTTGTGCTGACCCTGCTTGTTAACTTCATTGCAAATTTGATTGTTCGACGGACTTCAAGGACGGGGCACTAAATGGCCCAATCTACGTCGACCCAAATTCTGGATCCATCTCCAGGTAGGCCGTGGCAGAAGTCTCCACGCCAGTTCATTCCAGACTTGGTCGTGTTCGTTCTTGCTCTCGCGGTTTCCGAAGTCACCGTTTCGCTAACCGGGCTAAGAGGCAAAATTGCCCTCCTTTCCTTGTTCACCCTTTACTCGATGGCTGGGTCAATGGTCATAGCTTTTCGCCGGCGCGGGATAAGTGCGATGGGAAATGCGTTGGCATCCTCATTTGTTTATCTCTCCGTAGCTCTTGTTGCTCTTCCGCTCTTCAGCGTGGTTATTACTGTCATTTCACGTGGCGTACACGCGCTCCGGATTAACACCTTTACCCAAGACATGGCAGCTACTCAACCGGATGCTCCTTTTAATCAAGGCGGTGCGCTGCACGCCATCCTTGGCACGATTGTGTTGATCTTGCTTGCTACTGCCATCAGCGTGCCCATTGGTGTGCTCACCGGACTTTATCTCACCGAAATCAAAGGCCGCGCCGAAGGACTAGTCCGCTTTCTTGTGCAGGCAATGAGTGGCGTGCCCTCAATCGTCGCCGGCCTGTTCGTGTACGCCGTCTGGATTGTGGGTGGGCATGGCGGATTCTCCGGATTTTCTGGTGCGGTTGCGTTATCGATACTCATGCTACCGACCGTGGCGCGGACCGCTGAGGAAGTATTGCGCTTGGTTCCCAATGACCTGCGCGAAGCAGGTGTGGCGCTGGGCGGCACACAATGGCGCACTGTGGTCATGGTCGTATTGCCTGCTGCGCGTAGTGGCTTGATAACGGCAACCGTGTTGGGAATCGCTCGGATTGCGGGTGAGACCGCACCGCTTCTGTTGACGATTTTCGGAACTACTGCAAAGCACTTCAACCCATTTTCTGGACCGATGTCTGCGCTACCGCTTTATGTTTTCCAACTTCTCCAGTCGGGGCTCAATGTGGCTATCGCGCGGGCTTGGACTGGCTCTCTGGTGCTGCTAGCAATGATCACCGTCTTATTTACGTTTGCCCGAGTCGTAGGTGGTAAATCCAAGTCATGAGTAACCTAATTAATATAAACCGCAATGAAGGGGACGATGTGGCCGCCGAACCCAATGAGGGATCCCTAGTGTCATCGCTGGCGGCAGTTGCCAATCGGGCAGTTCGTATCCCCGCGAATGTGAGGAATGCTGGAGCTGATCTAGAGGCACGAGGAGTTCATGCCTGGTTTGGCGCTAATCATGTTCTATCAGACATTAATCTGGCGTTCTCTGCGGGAACGGTAACCGCATTGATTGGTCCATCGGGTTGCGGTAAGTCAACATTCCTTCGCACGCTTAATCGGATGCATGAATTTATCCCCACTGCCGCGATGGCGGGGGAGGTTCTTCTTGATGGCGTCGATATATATGAGCAGGGAACCGACGTCACAAAAATCCGTCTCAAGATCGGAATGGTTTTCCAAAAGCCCAATCCATTTCCGTCGATGACCATTGGCGAAAATGTTCTTTCTGGACTTAAATTGGCCCAACTCAAGCACTCAAACAAGAGCGATCTAATGGAAGAGTGCCTCACTCGTGCCGGACTTTGGAATGAAGTCAAAGATCGTCTCAGTGCCCACGGTGGTTCGCTCTCAGGTGGGCAGCAGCAGCGTCTCTGCATTGCCCGCGCCCTGGCGGTCTCACCTGAGGTGCTTTTAATGGATGAGCCGTGTTCGGCACTAGACCCCGGTTCAACTCTTCGGATCGAAGAGACGATCCGCCACTTGGCTGAAAGCGTCATTGTTGTGATCGTGACACATAACATGCAGCAAGCTGCACGAGTGTCCGACTACACGGGATTCTTTCTGAGTGAAGATGGGCCAGGCCGTCTTATCGAATTTGCACCAACGCGCGAAATATTTTCTCGTCCGAAGGATCCTCGAACTGAAGCATATGTAACTGGTCGGTTCGGCTAGTCGATTTACTCAATATCCAAGAGACATACCACGGAGGTAATACAGATGAAGGTCCGCAAATTGCCCATGATCGCGATAGTGGCGATAGTTGGCGTTGTCGCAACTGGGCTCGCTGCTTGTTCGAGTTCCAGTTCCAACTCAAGTTCAAGCGCGAGTGGAAAAGTGACAATTAGCGGTTCGGGGTCTACGGCGGTTAAGAACCTACTAGATGCCTGTATCCCTGATTACCAGAAGGCGACTGGAACGACCGTCAACTATGCCGGTGGCGGTTCAGGGGCGGGCCGCGCGGCCTTCACTGCCGGAACTGTAGATTTCGCCTGGTCTGATGCTGCCTATGGCACCACAGAGAGCCAACCAGCAGATTTTGTCCATGTTCCTAACGTTGCTTTCCCGGTTGCGATCGAGTACAAGCTCGCTGGATTCAAGGGGACTTTGAATCTGGGTAGGACTACGGCTGCCAAAATCTTCGCCGGGCAGATAAAGATGTGGAATGACCCGGCGATTGTCGCGGACAATAACAATGCAGTCCTGCCAGCAACACCAATCACCGTCTGGTATCGGTCGGATAAGTCTGGAACGACGGGAATTGTCACTAACTGGTTGACCGTCGTCGCGCCATCAATCTGGAACAAGCCCGGTTCTCAAGGCAATCAGACCTTCACCTCGGCCTTTCCAGGAGATATTCCGGCGGGGACTTTTCAAGGCGCCAGTGGTTCTGATGGCGTTTCAAATGGCATCGCTTCGAAAGATGGGTCGATTGGCTATTCCGAGGTCTCTTACGCAACGGATCGGCATCTAGGCGTGGCTAGCGTGCAAAATGGTGCCGGAGAATATGTTGCGCCGACATCGGCTGGTGCTGCGGCATTTCTAAATGATCTCACCGCAGGCGATAAGGGCACGGTCACTCTCAACCCTTTGACAACCGCATCTGGCGCATACCCGATTTCATCGTTCTCATATGGCTTGGCGTACACGGGGGGCAGTGGAAAAGATGCGGCGAAGCAGGCTGCTGTAAAAGATTTCTTTACATATGTACTCACTACCTGCGCCACTAATCACGCTCTAGACAAGGGCTACGTGCCAGTCATTGGCAAACTCGCTGAGATAGCGAAACAGAACATCGATCAGATTCACTAGCAATTGAATCTGATTTACCGATTGTTCATCTGATCCTCGGTTCCTGTTCCTCCTCGAACCCTCACGCGTACTTATTCATTTCATACCTTTGGGCTGTAAGCAATCCCACTCTCCGGAGGTAATCTGAATGAAAACGCGCAAAAGGCTGATGTTCGCTACATCAGCAATCATCGCTTCTGCACTCTCGATCGGTATGACGATTGCACCGGCAACTGCGTCGGGCATAACCATAAATGGATCGGGATCAACAGCCGTAAAGAACCTGCTTGATGTATGCATTCCTGACTATCAGAAAGCAACTGGTAATACGGTCAACTATGCAGGTGGCGGATCCGGCGCTGGTCGCTCGGCCTTTACCTCAGGCACGGTGGACTTCGCCTGGTCTGATGCTGCTTACGGAAGCTCGGAGAGTCAGCCCGCAGCTTTTGTTCACGTGCCAAACGTCGCATTTCCAGTGGCAATTGAATACCAACTATCGGGTTTCAAAGGGACTCTAAATCTGAGCAAGAACACCTTGGCTTCGATCTTTGCCGGGAAGATCACCAGATGGAATGATCCTGCCATTGTCGCCGAGAACAACACGACTATCAAAGTACCGGTTTACAAGACCAAGAAAGTGAAGTTCAAGGTCAAGGTAAAAGGCAAGATTAAGACCCGTACCAAGAGAGTTACCGTCAAAGACAAGAAGGGCAAGCCCATAGTTCTCAAAGTCAGAAGCAAGGTTGTAGCTGGGAAGTTACCAACTCTCCCGATTACAGTTTGGTATCGCTCTGACAAATCAGGAACGACTGGGATTGTTACGAACTGGCTAACTAAAGTTGCGCCGCAAATTTGGAATAAGCCGGGCTCTGCCGGCAACCAGACCTTCACCTCAGCTTTCCCAGGCGATATTCCGGCTGGCACTTTCCAGGGAGCCAACGGATCCGATGGTGTATCAAATGGCATCGCAATGAAGGATGGTTCAATTGGTTACTCTGAAGTCTCGTATGCAACTGAGCGTCATTTAGGTGTTGTCAGTGTGGAGAATGGCGCTGGGCAGTACGTGCAACCGACGCCAGATGGTGCGGCTTCCTTCCTCAACGACCTGACTGCCGGGGATAAGGGAACTGTGACGGTCAATCCGTTGACAACTGCCTCTGGCGCTTACCCAATCTCATCCTTCTCTTATGGGCTTGCGTACACCTCGGGCAAGTCCGCTGCCAAGCAAGCGGTGGTGAAGGATTTCTTTACTTACATCCTCACCACCTGTGCAACGAACCATGCGCTAGCCAAGGGATACATTCCCGTCGTTGGCAAATTGGCCGACATAGCAAAGGCTCAGATTGCGGTCATAAAGTAGTTCTTGACTAGTAAGAAAAAATCAAACGTTCATTTGGTGTCAGCCAGGGGCTTGAGGTTAAGAGTAGTTCTTAACCTCAAGCCCCTAGCGCATTTAGGCGAGTCAAGTTCTGCTGGTTTGAACTCCTGAAACTTATTGTGAAGATGTGGTGCCGCAATTCCTGGGAGTTCTGCCAATTTCTGGGAGTTCTATAGGTAAACTGCATCCGAAATCGCCCGTCAATCGATGATAAGGATGCGAAATGCTAAACGCCTGGAGTTTTAAGGAAGTTGTTAGCATGCTTTCTCCTAAAGAGGTCGCTCGAACTTTTCGCGTCTCTCAGAGATCGGTTGTCAATGCAGCCTCAGGCTTGCTCGGCAAAAGAGGAAATCACGTTCCGCCCTCAAATGCTGTCGATTACGGCAGGTTGGTACTGATCGCCTCTAATCCCCGCTCAGGGA
Source organism: Candidatus Nanopelagicaceae bacterium (assembly GCA_035530875.1). Lineage (GTDB taxonomy): Bacteria > Actinomycetota > Actinomycetes > Nanopelagicales > Nanopelagicaceae > JANXYY01. Next base: position 59,755 of record DATKUB010000054.1, on the reverse strand, counting down.
CACATGCCCTTGGGAGCGTGGTGTCGCAAGACGGTATCGGTACGACCTACTACGGGGAGATGTTTGGATTTAACGTTTGGAGTAAGGAGATAAGGAAACTAGAGCGGTGGTATCCCTTTTTCGGTCTCCGTTACTTCCTCCATTTTCGAGGTCAGAAATTACGTGGAAGTTTATTAGACAAGCGTTTTGAGCTCTCCTCAATTGATCCGTTAAAAGTTATCAGAGCAATGCTTGCGACGCCGGGCAGTCACATCGCCAAGTTGTTTCCGACGCACCTCAGCGACGAGATAGTTGAGAGTATTTTCTCCGAATTTAGACCCCGGGTCATCTATATCCGAAGAAACCACCTAGATCGCCTCATTTCGCACAAAAGAGCGGTGAAATCAGGGCACTGGATCAATATCGCCAACGGCGATGTGGAAATTGAAATCACTTCGGCCGAGTTACGCGTAAATCAGAGGTGGGCAGAAGAGCACTACGCCAAGATTGTTGCTCTTACTGAAAAGTTCGAATGTCCATTGCTAGACATTGATTATTCGGACCTATTTGCTGATTCGAATATGATCAAAGTTCTAGAATTTGTAACTAATAAGGATGATTTGGACTTTTCAACCATCGATTTGCAGCCTAAAACTCCGCGTCAATCGAAGTCCAATTCTGAAAATATTACATACCTAGATGAACTTGCGAACGAAAATTACGAAACGCTTATTCGTCGATATGAGTTCAAAGGGCGTTGAAATTAAGAACATGTAGATTCAAGCCTTGGAATAACTCTTCGCATTGTGCCCTTTGATATAATGGTCGTATGGTTTTTCTAATGCACGTGGTGCCCATATTCACTGGTGGCACTGGTCGCAGTGGAACCTCGATTGTCTCAAGCATGCTAAGCAGGCATACCAATTTGCAGTCTTCAAGACCGCATGAACTCCGCATTCTCTCTGAAGCTCAAGGACTTATTGACCTAAATTTCATGAGGCCGCCGCCTGCTCCTTCGAGTATCCGGGGATTGAAGACTTATGTGCGGGAATTAGCATTTTACTTGCCTACGACGGACAAGATTAAGAAGTTCGAGTCAAAAATGCGTGGCCCCTGGTGGAGTCGAACAGGTAAGTCAGGGAAAGAGGTCGGTCTATCGCTGGCCCTTGATGGAGAGCAGCTAGAAGCCCTACTAGTTCAATTCCGAATCGACTATGAAATTGATCCGAAGATGGCCACTCAAAAACTCTATGAAGGCATCGCGGTCTATCAATTCGCGTCAAAGAACAAATCGCATTTCATAGATTCGACGCCAACGAGCATCATGGATTCGAAGTACCTGCACTCTTTGTTCCCAGACTCCCGCTTTATCAACATGGTGCGAGACGGTAGAGACGTAGCGTTCTCCATAGCTAATCAGCCATGGGGGCCAAACACTCCATTTGAAGCTCTTGCCATGTGGAAGAAGCGCATGATTCGCGGAGATGCCGCCCTTTCTAAGGTGTGCCCGGAAGCAAAGATGACTCTCCGTCTCGAGGATCTGGTGGTTCACCGAAGAGAAGAATCTTACGAAGGTATTCTCAGTTTCCTTGAGGTTCCTGATGATGCGGGAATGCGTAAATTTTTTGACTCCCGGATGTCGGAGGCAAGAATGTCCGTTGGCGCGTGGCGGAGCGAAGTGGACGATCCCATTAAGTATGAACAGAGATATTTTGAAATTCTTGATGATTTGGAAGGACGCGGGATCCACGTCGAGAGAATGTATTGATCTTTCTAAGTTAACTCGTCCGAAGTATTTCTGCAGTGGAACGAACCTCTGCAAAAGTGCCGTCGATGGCTGCCAGAAATGAAGTCTGGACCTGCTCGGCAGTGACAGAAGCGTTGCCAAAGGAGAGATCTCGGGTGGCGCAAGCGTCGTGAACCAACGTGACTTCGAAGCCATGATCGGAAGCTGCCCTGGTTGTTGAGTCAATGCACATGTGGGTCATCATGCCGACGATCAGAAGTTGCGTTATCTGGTGCAGACGCAGGTGGCCAAGTAGTGGGGTTTCTTGGAAGGCGTTCGGGTGATGCTTGGTGATAAGCATTTCACCTTCATCAGGCATTACAGACTCATTAATCTGGACACCCCCAGAGTTTGGCAAGAAGAAGGTTGCGTCGGCATCTTCTGCCACATGCTGGATATGTACGACAGGCAGTCCACGACCTCTGAAGTGTGCGAGCACATCCTTTGCTCGAGCGGCCGCCTCAAGGCTTCCGACGAGTTCCATTGCCCCGCCTGGGAAATAGTCGTTTTGAATGTCAATGATCAGCAGTGCTTGGCTCATAAATTGAGCCTATCTATGTCATCGGACTTTTGGCGTCGGGAAGACCCATTTCACACCGCATTCGTCCAGATAGTGAGGTTTGCCTCAAGTCAGCGATACCATCAAGATCCCACGAAAATTGGAGTCGAGATGGCGAACAAAGAACAGCAGGGCAATTCCAATAAGAAGAAGGAAGCTAAGTTGACTTTAAAAGAGAAACGCACCAAGAAACAAGACAAACGAGCCGAGAAAAAGAACGACTAGATCCTATTTCGCGTCTTCGACCATCTGAATGATGGCCGCCTCGACCTCGTGGGCGACTTTGCCAATCTCTTCGTCCTGGGAAAGAGCTATGAGGATCTCGGCTGGCTTGATGAAACCGATTCTTGTTTTACCGTTCTCGGTGAAAACTGAGATACGACAAGGAAGTGCAGCATTCAAGCGCATATCCTGAGCCAAGACTTTTGCTGCCTGATTTGGGTTACAGACCTCGAAGATCTTGCATTGATTTTCAAAGGGGAGGCCTTTTCCGCGAAGCGTGCCTCCCAGATCATGTATGTATAGGACGCCAAAGCCGTTCTGCTTCACAGCTGCTTCAAGATCGGCAACAGCAGAATCAAAAGATTTAGCTGTGTCAACTAAGTAGTACATGAATTACCTCGAGATCTCTTAGGCCAATTGGTATCTCATGATCATATCTATGCCGGACCTCACGGGCATTTTTGTATGCATTATGACCAGTAGAAAGTCCACTCATTTGGCATCGGAGTCGCCAAGTTCTTCCGCCCTAACCAGCGAGGTGACTCGTCGCAGTTTCAATCGCATCGAATCGTCGAGTTGATCTACCAGGAGGGAGACGCCCGCAAAACGAGCGCCGGATTGCTCAATCAAGTCTCTGGCGCCGGCTGCCTGACTTCCTTTCTCGGCCCAGTCATCCACTAGCAGCACCAGGTCGTCGGCGCTGAGTGCATCCTGCATATAGAGATTGTGCGATAAGCCTCGGTAATTCAGGGCGGTGGTTGTTCCGATCTTGGGGTCAGGCAACATGCCGCCAGCCTTGCGGATCGCTTGGAAACCGGCGGCTAGCTCGTTTGCCACGGCCCCACCGAGTAGAAATCCCCGGGATTCGATTCCGGCAACGTGGGTAATTCCGGCAGCGCGCCAAGGTTCGGCTAGCCCTGCCACTATCGCGGCAAACGTTGATCCATCTAGGAAGATTCGCCAGACATCGGCATGTCCTTTCTCCCAGGTAAACCGTTTGAAAAGAGATTCTCGCGCTTGCTCGATTACCGGGTCGAAGGTCACCGCCGTCATTCTTCCTGGTGATTTGCTCCTAGACAACGGCCGAGCGTTTCGACGTGATTGCGCTCGACAACTCCGAGGCTCAACTTGAGTTGGCTAAGGGAATTGTTCCTGGCGCGAGATTCGTGAAGGCAGACATGTCAGATGTGTTCTTCCTTGATTCGACTTTTGCTGGCGTTACGGCTTTCTACTCAATATCGCACTTGCCTCGTTAGGAGCATGCGAAGTTATTTCGGCGCATTTTCGGATGGCTTGATGCTGGAGGTCTCTTCCTAACCTCCCTGGGTACGGGCGGGATTGCAGATTGGACTGGCGAATGGCTTGGGGTGCCCATGTTCTTCAGCAGCTATGACGCGGAGAGCAACCGGGAATTACTTCAAGCCGTCGGCTTCGAACTATTGGTAGATGAAATCGTCGAAATGTCCGAGCCTGAGGGTCGAGTCGCTTTCCAATGGATTCTGGCGCAGAAGTGTTAGTTGGTCAGAAGTCTTATTCGGTCGGTTACGAAGAGGGCGCGCCCGGCAGGAATCGAACCTGCGACCGTCTGCTTAGAAGGCAGATGCTCTATCCGACTGAGCTACGGGCGCTTGCCTGCATAGGGTACCGGGGACGGGGCTATGGGTGAGGCAAGCCGCCGCTCACGGGAGGCAAGCCGCCGCTCACGGGAGGCAAGCCGCCGCTCGGCGAAAGGGGAGGGTGCTGCACGCGCGACGACTACCCCCACCCGGCAAACTTGGCTCTTCCCGTTGGCCATTAGCCGGGGCGATATTCCGACCTCCAGCAATCTCGGAGGAGAGACAGCATGACAATTTCAATTACGGTCACCGGAAATGTGGCCACGGATGTACGGAGCATCGCCACCGCAACGGGCCGGCAAGTAGCGGTTTTTCGCCTGGCGGTGCCCGATCGGCGTTGGATCAAGGGCAAAGGCTGGGTAGATGGCGAGCCATCCTTCATCTCGATCACCACTTTCTCGCAAGTGGCGACGAATGTGGCCCTCTCGGTCTTGAAGGGGCAGCCAATCATCGTTGTTGGCCGGCTTCGAATGGCGTCCTGGCAGAAGGAGGGAAATAGCGGTCAATCCCTTGAAATTGAGGCTTCGCACGTCGGTCACGACCTGGCCCGCGGCACGACGACCTTTGCCAAGAGCACTGTTTCGATTGATCTAGACGATGAAATCCAGGTGATCACCGAGGGCCTGCTTGCCGAGGTCGGTCAGGCAGATGCAGGGGAGGGAGAGTCACTCAGCGCCTAACTTGGCGCTGGTTTAGTCGGCCACGAGTCTGCCCGATAGGGTTCTGGCTCGTGGCCGAGTTTATTTACACAATGAAGAAGGCGCGTAAAGCGCACGGCGAGAAAGTCATCCTTGATGATGTGACTCTCATGTTCTATCCGGGGGCCAAGATTGGCGTCGTCGGACCGAACGGTGCCGGTAAATCGACGGTCCTTCAGATCATGGCCGGGCTCCAACAGCCGTCGAATGGCGAAGCCTTTCTCACCCCCGGGTATAGCGTCGGGATCCTGCTTCAGGAGCCAACGCTGAACGAGTCAAAGACCGTCTTAGAGAACGTCCAAGAAGGGGTCGCCGAGACTAAGGCGATTCTCGACCGCTTCAATGCCATTAGCGAAGAGATGGCCAACCCGGATGCGGATTACGACAAACTCCTTTCCGAGATGGGTGTTCTCCAGGAGCAGTTGGATCACCGAAATGCCTGGGACCTAGACTCCCAATTGGAGCAGGCTATGGACGCCTTGCGCTGTCCTCCCGGGGACGCTGAGGTCACTCACCTATCTGGTGGCGAACGTCGCCGCGTTGCCCTCTGCAAATTGCTTCTTCAGGCTCCAGACTTGTTGCTCCTTGACGAACCGACCAACCACCTCGATGCGGAGAGCGTCCTCTGGCTCGAACAGCACCTGGCCAAATACCCAGGTGCAGTAGTTGCAATCACTCACGATAGGTATTTCCTCGACAATGTCTCGCAGTGGATTCTCGAGTTGGATCGTGGTCGGGCATATCCCTACGAAGGCAACTACTCGACGTATCTGGAAACAAAATCTACTCGTCTAAAAATTGAGGGCCAGAAGGACGCAAAGCGGGCAAAGCGCCTCAAGGATGAACTTGATTGGGTGCGCCAGAATGCGACGGGCCGGCAGACCAAGTCGAAGTCTCGGTTGGCGCGCTATGAAGAAATGGCCGCTGAAGCAGACAAGATGCGCAAGATCGATTTTGACGAGATCCAGATTCCGCCTGGGCCGCGCCTTGGCAATGTCGTGGTCGAGGTGTCGCATCTATCAAAGGGATTCGGTGATCGCCTTCTTATAGACGATCTCTCCTTCTCGCTTCCTCGCAACGGGATCGTCGGTGTTATCGGACCAAACGGTGCCGGCAAGACGACTTTGTTCAAGATGTTGCTTGATCAAGAGACACCCGACACCGGTTCAATCAAGTTGGGCGAAACCGTAAAGGTTTCCTATGTTGACCAGTCACGTTCCGGAATCGATCCAAAAAAGACGCTCTGGGAAGTTGTTTCCGATGGACTTGATTTCATGAAAGTGGGCCAAGTCGAAGTTCCCAGTCGGGCCTACGTTTCGGCATTTGGCTTTAAAGGTCCCGATCAGCAGAAGCCAGCTGGAGTTCTCTCCGGTGGGGAGCGTAATCGCCTAAACCTCGCACTGACTTTGAAACAAGGTGGGAACCTGCTGCTCCTTGACGAACCGACAAACGACCTCGATGTGGAAACGCTCGGATCGCTTGAGAACGCCCTTCTTGATTTCCCCGGCTGTGCCGTGGTTATCTCCCACGATCGCTGGTTTCTGGACCGCGTGACTACGCACATTTTGGCGTACGAGGGCGATTCCCAATGGTTCTGGTTTGAAGGAAACTTCGATTCTTATGAGAAGAACAAGATCGAAAGACTTGGCGCAGAGGCCGCTCGTCCCCACCGCGTTACGTATCGGAAGTTGACGCGTTGAGACTATGAGACACGTATTCCACTGCCCGATCCGCTGGGGCGACATGGATGCCTTTCAACATGTAAATAACGTTGCCTATCTTGAATACCTTCAAGAAGCGCGTGTCGATATGTTCTGGGTTCATCCCCAGCGAACTGGTCTGACTCCGCTGGCCCAGGGCATGGTGGTCGCCCGTCACGAGATCGATTATCTGGCCCCGCTCACCTGGCGCGAAGAGCCGATAATTATCGAAACTTGGTTGAGGCATTTGCGCGCGTCATCATTTGAACTGGAATACTTAGTTCGCGATCAAGCAAAAAATTACGCAACGGCGCGTAGCACCATGGTCCCTTACGACCTTGAGAAGCAGCGTCCTCGCCGGTTGTCGCCAGATGAGAAGGCTGCGCTTGAACCCTACCTAGAGAGCAGCCGATGAGCCTTGAGCATCCCTGGTGGCGAGATGCCGTTATTTATCAAGTCTATGTTCGCTCCTTCGCTGATGCGACCGGTGATGGCGTTGGTGATTTAGCGGGGATTGAATCTCGTGTTCCATATCTGTCTGATCTCGGAGTCGATGCGATCTGGCTAACGCCTTTCTACCCTTCGCCGCAAGTAGATCAGGGATATGACGTAGCTGATTACTTTGAAGTTGATCCGACCTATGGAACACTCGCGGATTTTGACAGCCTGCTGGCCGCTGCACATTCGGCCGAAATCAAAATGATTATCGACATCGTTCCAAACCATTCAAGCGATCAGCACGAGTGGTTTCAGGAGGCGCTCAAGTCTTTGCCTGGCTCGATTGAGCGCGCTCGATATCACTTCCGAGATGGCAAAGGCGAAGTTGGCGAACTGCCGCCAAATGACTGGCAATCAATCTTTGGCGGGCCTGCCTGGACTCGAGTAATCGAGCAAGATGGTGAGTTTGGTCAGTGGTATCTACATATTTTTGCGCCAGAACAGCCAGACTTTAATTGGGACAATCCCGAGGTCCGCTCGTATTTCGAGGACGTACTCCGTTTCTGGCTTGATCGCGGAGTAGACGGCTTCCGAATCGACGTCGCTCATGGCTTGGTGAAGGATCCCACCCTTCCCGATATTGGCGATGCGAAAACTGAGATGCTCGAGTATGTGGACTCGCCAATGTGGGATCAAGAAGGAGTTCACGAGATCTACCGATCATGGCACAAGATTCTCGCCGAATATCCTGGCGACCGGATGGCAGTTGCTGAAGCTTGGATCGCTCCGGCTTCACGTATGGCCCGATATGTGAGGAGCGATGAACTTTCGCAGAGTTTCAATTTTGATTTTCTATGTAGCCAATGGGATGCACAGTCGCTAAAGCAGGTGATCGATGAATCGATCACTGCGGTTCGCGAGGTTGGCGCCCCACCGTCTTGGGTATTCAACAACCACGATGTCGTTCGTTCCGTCGATCGTTTTGCGCTCGGGTTAACTGCTGGACGAGGCGGTACCACCCTCATCCGTCAGGGCGATTCGCAGAAACTCGATCTCGAACTTGGTCGTCGTCGCGCCCGGGCCGGTGCCCTGTTGATGCTCGCGCTGCCGGGTGGGGCTTACCTCTATCAGGGCGAGGAACTGGCACTTCCCGAGGTTCGCGATATTCCGACGAGTTCGCTGCAGGATCCCAGTTGGCGCCAGAGCGGCTTTGTTGACGTAGGACGCGACGGTTGCCGAATCCCATTGCCTTGGCATGAATCGGCCAGTGGTGCCTTTGGTTTTTCTGAGAATTTGTCTCTGCTTCCGAGAGAGGGTTGGTTACCACAACCGGAGTGGTGGGGTCGATATGCGGCTGAGGACCAAGAGGCAGATGCGGACTCGGCATTGAATATGTATAGGCGCGCGCTCGCAATTCGCCATTCACATAGCGGATTAGGTAATGGTGAAATGAGCTGGCTTCCGAGCCAGGAACAGGTGCTCTTGTTCGAGCGGGGCGATGGATTTCTCTGCTTAATCAATTTTGCCGGCATAGAAGTTCAACTTCCGGATCAGACCAAAGTGATTATTTCCAGCGTCCCAATTACCGGCAATCTCGTGCCCAGTGATACAGCAGTCTGGCTCCAACGTGGCTAGGGAGGAAGGTACCTTTTTCGATCAAGTCGGGGGTGAGGAAACCTTTCGCCGTTTGGTCGCCAAATTCTATGAAGGCGTATCCACCGATCCAATTCTTCGTCCAATGTATCCGGATGAAGACTTAACCGAAGCAAAGGAACGACTTTTTCTATTTCTCCAGCAGTACTGGGGCGGGCCGAACACTTACTCACAGTTGCGCGGTCATCCAAGGCTACGTATGCGTCATTCACCATTTCATGTCGGGATACAGGAACGCGATGCTTGGCTACTTCATATGCGTGAAGCCGTGGACTCTTTAGATTTGTCCGATGATCTGGATCACGAACTATGGTCCTATCTAGTAGCAGCTGCTCATTCGCTGATCAATGTCGACGAATAGAACGCACTTCTCTGAACCTAAGCGCGTTTCGGCTGAGAACTATTTCCAATCTTTGCGATATCCCCATTGCGGATATACCAGAGGACGCCAGCATCATCTCTAAGTGTGGTTACTCGAAGACCAACTGTCTCGACGGTTCCAGAAATATCGTTGGCATTGATTCGATCTCCTACGCCGAACTGATCTTCGAGGAGCAAGAAGAGCCCCGAGACCATGTCCTTGACAATGCTCTGTGCGCCAAGGCCGACCGCGAGGCCAATTATGCTGGCGGAGGCGACGATAGGCGTCACGTTCAAGCCAAGTTCACCGAGCACCATCACCGTGGCAACAACTAGAACGGCTGCATTCAGAGTGCTTCGGAGAACGCTTCCGGTGGTGAGCGCTCGTTCGCGGAGTCGAATATTTGCCTCGTGGTGAGTGTCACGATGTGCGCCGCTGCCCGTGGCGATTCGGGTCACAATTCTGCCGATCGCTCGGCCGCCAAGCCACGAGATGGCAAGGCCCACCAAAATGATTGTTAGAACATGAAGTGGAGCTCCGCTAAACCAGAGCCACATCGCTTTCGGCGTTTTTCCTAAGGCAAGATTCACATTCGCCCTCCCGTCGGCGAAAGGCCAGTCCACCGTGCAGTAAATGCTAATCCATCGGCGGTTACGTCGACCGCTTTCGAGACGGCTCGCCCGCCATGACCGACGTTTGATTCAGATCGAATCAAGACTGGTCGCTTCGATGCGGTTGCGAATTGAAGCGAAGCGCACATCTTCCTTGCGTGCATGAGATCGACCCTCGAATCGCCTTCGAACACAGTGAAAAGTGTTGCTGGGTAATCGACACCAGAATGAACGTGGTGGTAAGGGGAGTATGAGATCAGCCATTCAAATTCCTCAGCGATGGCGGCTGAGCCGTACTCGTCGGACCAAGTGGCACCCAAACCAAAAGATTCATATCGCACCATGTCCAAAAGCGGCGCCGAGCAGACCACTGCGGCATAGAGCTCGGGCCGTTGGGTAAGGGCTGCCCCAACGAGCAGACCGCCATTGGACCCACCTTGGATAGCGAGTTGGCTAGCGGTTGTCCAACCGTCGGAGATTAGGCGCTCCGCCGCGGAATGTAGGTCGTCGAAGACATTCTGCTTCTCGCTGCGCATGCCATCGCGGTGCCAATCCTCTCCTTCTTCATCACCGCCGCGCAGGTTAGCCACGACCCAGACACCGCCAGCTTCGACCCACGCGAGTGCAGCTGCCGAATAGCCTGGAGAAAGTCCAACGCCGAAACCGCCGTATCCGTAGATGATTGTCGGCCGAGGACGATCAGGATTTTCAGTGAGTGAAAGGATCGACATTCGCACAATGGTTTCGTCAAGCGATTTGTACGCCACCTGACGTGAAAAAACCGTTGGTACCACGATAGATCCTGGCGGGTCAGCCCACTTAGTAACTTGACCACTTCTAGCGTCAAAATGATAAACAGTAGGCGGCGTGACGTGATCGGTGTATCCAAACCAGGCTTCATGACCACCCTCGGGGCGCTCAGTAAGACCCGTCAAGGAGCCAAGGCCTGGCATGGCAATCTTGCCAAGTTCATCGCCGGTGACCAGATCATGAATTGAGATTTCGCTGATTGCATGCCGCGTCCGGGCCACGAGAAGTAGTGAGGCCTTGAGATCGGAACCATCGAGAATGCTCCACCCTTCCATGACCGCTTCGTCGTCCTCGGTGATGAAATCGTGCCATTTGGCCTTCGCCCCTAGATCAATTAACTCAGCTGGCGATGTGAAACAGATTTGGCCGCGCGGGGCGTCCCTATCCGTCGATATGTAGACCCGGCCATCACGCCCGAAGTGGATGCTCGTCTGGGCATCAAGATTGGAATCTTGAATCATTACGAATTCAGGGGTCGCGAGCGAGGTTCTACTGAGATCAGCGATCCAGAGATCATTTCGTGGTTCGGTGCCCGCGCTGGCGCTGATCTGCAGCCAGCGTCCATCAAGTGAGACGGCGACGTCGTAGTAGTTCGTCATATCTAGTCCTGCGCCGAAAATTTCTACATCTGCAGCGGCTGGTGTTCCAACCTGATGCAGATAGATGCGACGGTGGAACTGTGCCTCATCCGCTGGGATGAGCGACGGATCTAGTCGACGTCCATAGAAAAATGCACCTCCACCTGGCACCCAAGCGACAGGTGAATATCGGGTTCGATCAATTGGTCCCTCGATGATTTTTCCGCTTACGACGTCGAGGACGAAAAGTTCGGCCTCCTCGGTTCCGCCTTTGGAAAGTTGATAGGCAAGTAGATTTCCTTCTTTGCTTGGCTGCCAGGCGTCCAAAGTTGTTGATCCAGTCGGGTCGATCAACATTGGGTCAATCAAGACTCGCTCAGCGCGTCCTTGGCTGTTGACCAGGAGAACCCCATGCTCCTGTCCCGCTGCTCGGCGCATGAAGAACGCAAAATCGCCACGCATTGCCGGAGCTGATACGTAGCCGGCTTCAAGCAACTGGGTAACTCTTGCCGTCCACTCATCGCGCCCACTTAACTGCTCGAGTTCCTTGTCCCAAAGCGAGTTCTCTTCGGTCTGCCACCTCCTGGTCTCATCACTATCGCCCCTCTCGAGCCAGCGATATGGGTCTGAGACCTCTCGACCGTGAATCTGTTCTACCAGCGGATCTCTGGCGGCAGATGGGTAGATATAACTCGCAGTTTGAGGTGCTGATCCACTTTTTGAACTCATGTCGTAAGCCTAACGCGGGAGGATTTCAAGAAAATTTACGCGTCAATACTGGTTGATTGGGGCACAAGCGGCAAAGATTACCTCCAAGCCGGCGCGAGCCACGCGTCGTCAGGAAGGTCTGACCTGATGCGTCACGCTTTGGTGTTAAACGCCACCTTCGAGCCGCTCTGTGTCGTGCCGGAGCGTAGAGCACTGATCCTGGTCCTCAATCACCGCGCCGTGGTGGTCGAAGACTCGGATCGAGTGGTCCACCACGCTCACGGGCAGACGGCACTCCCGGCGGTGATTCGTCTCGCGCGCTTTGTGCGCGTTCCTTATCGACATACCGTGCCACTTACCCGTCGCGCCATCTTTGCTCGTGATGGTGGGCGCTGCGTCTATTGCAACGCCCCAGCCACGAGCATTGATCACGTCATTCCAAGGAGTCGCGGAGGCGCTCACCACTGGGAAAACGTGGTTTCGGCCTGCCACAGATGCAATCACACTAAGGCTGATCGCATGCTCAAAGATCTAGGTTGGCGCCTCCGGTTAAAACCTGCCGAACCAGCGGGAGCGGCTTGGCGCATCATCGGATCCGGTCGCGCTGATCCCCGTTGGGTTCCCTACCTCGAGCCCTTCGGAGTGGCAACCGCAATAGCTTGAGCCCTACTCTTGGCCCATGCCTGCTTCTGAAACCATTCTGATTTTCGTCGGCGCCCCATTGGGACTCTTCGCACTGATAGCGGGGATCGTCTGGGCCGCCACCTCGCCTAGAGGCGGTGGCACTAGCGCATTAGAGCGCCCAGATCGCGTTTAACTAGCAGGCAGAGCGTCAAAGGCTTGAGCATTTAGCGCTCTTTCCAGCGCGTCTCGATTCTCCGCAACCAGCCGGTGAAGTGCGCTAGGTATATTGGGCTGGGCCAGCCAGGCTATGGTCTTGCTGAGGGACCCGTGAGTTGTAACCATGATTGGGAAGAGTCGCATCACGATATTTGATGCCATCTCATGGGACTGTTCACTCCAAGTTGGAACCAGCGACTCAAAGTAGCGATCAACGAAGGGTTCCATGAGATTTCGCTGGTTCGCTCGCTGTATCCCTGAGATCAGCGCAATCTGAATATGGTTTGGGACCTTGCAAGCGATTGCTTCAGCCCAGGCCTTCTCCTTCGCCTCAGGTGTTGGAATTGAAGCGCGGGCGAAGGTGGCTGCCTTCACGCCGCTGGCCGTATTGTCCTTCGCCAGGGCTTCGGCAATTTTGGCCTCGCCAATTTCGCCGCGCGAAGCCAATACACCCAGGAAATGCCAGCGAAGATCGTCGTCGATGGCGAGTCCCTCCAGGGCACCGTTCAAGAGGTCTTCCACATACTTGAGATGGGCTGCGTCGGAGGCATTAGCGGCCGCGCTGGCAAATGCGCGAGCAAAAGCTAACTGATGATCCGAACCATCCTCGCTCTGATCAAGAAGAGCCCGCAGCGCTTCAGTTTGAGTGATGCGCAATTGATCCCGGTGCTCAGGTGCCGCGTAGAGCTCCACCGCAGTATCGACTTGGAGCATTGCCATCTGCACAAGGGAAATATCGGTTTCAGTTCGCATTCCACCGAGCATCAAAGGAACGAAATCCGATGCGCTCAGTTCGGCATCGCGGAGCATGTCCCACGCTGCTGCAGAGCAGAGGGCTCGGGCTAATGGATCGGTTATGTTTTCGAAATTCGTTCGTAGCGTCGCAATGGATCTTTCGTCGAAGCGAATCTTTGCGTAAGACAGATCGCCGTCGTTGATAAGGAGAAGATCCGCGACGCGATCGCCAGCAAACTCCGGAATCTCGGTGCGCGCGCCAGTCACGTCCAACTCGACGCTTCGACGTTTGGTCAAATTCCCATCCGTGACGTCGTACAACGCAACTGACATTCGGTGGGGGCGTAATTCTGTGGATCCTTCTGGAATTAGCGGAGCCTCTTGAGCGATCGCTACTGAAGCGTAATTATCGCCATCTACTACTAACTCAGGGCGAAGGGTGTTGACGCCGGCCGTCTTAAGCCAAGTTGCGACCCAAGGCTTTAGATCACGGCCGCTAGTGGCTCCGAGTTCCACGAGCAAATCATTAAGCGTGGTGTTGCCCCAAGCGTGCTTGGCGAAGTAGGTGCGCAATCCCGCAATGAAATTCTGTTCGCCAACGTATGCCACAAGCTGGAGAAGAGCAGAGGCTCCCTTTGCGTACGTGATTCCATCAAAGTTTGTCTTGACCGTTTCAAGATCAATCATGTCTGTAACGATTGGGTGCGTTGATGAGAGTTGGTCCTGGCGATAAGCCCAATTCTTCCGTTCGGCGTTGAATACGGTCCACGAGTTGGTGAAGCGAGTCGCTCTGGCGAGCGCGAGGTATGAGACCCATTCTGCAAAGGATTCGTTGAGCCATAAGTCGTCCCACCAGGACATGGTTACCAAGTCACCAAACCACATGTGTGCCATTTCGTGCAGAATCACATTTGCCCGCCAATTGTACGAACGGTCTGTGACTTTGCTCCTGAACACGAAGTAGTCCTCAGCAAACGTCACGCAGCCGACGTTCTCCATGGCTCCAGCATTGAATTCCGCGACAGCGATCTGGTCGTACTTGTCGAACGCGTACGCCAGGCCAAATTCTTTTTCAAAAAAGTCGAAGCCCTGCTTTGTCACTGTGAAGATTTGATCCGCATCAAGGTGTGGAGCGAGTGACTTACGGCAATAGATCCCCAACGGGATCTCTTTTTCCGCGCCTGCGTAGACGTCATGGACGCAGTGGTATGGCCCAGCAACAAGTGCAGTGATGTAAGTGGAGATGCGCGGCGTCGTAACGAAGCTCCAGCGAGTGACCCCATCGCGCACGGATTCTTTGGTCTCGACTGGATTATTTGAAATTACTTCCCAGTGATCGGGGACATCCACTGTAAGCGTGAAGGTTGCCTTTAGGTTTGGCTGATCAAAGCAGGCGTACATGCGCCGAGCATCCGCCGTTTCGAATTGCGAGTACAAATAAACTTCGCCATCGGCTGGGTCTACGAAACGATGCAGGCCCTCGCCAGTATTCATGAAGTTGGCAACGGCCTCGACAATGAGAGTATTTGCGCCTAGAGCTGGTGTTACTTCAAGAGACTGGCCGTCGAAACCTGAAATATCCAATTTTGCGCCGTTGAGAGTCGCGCTAGTAAGAGATGCCGCCACAACGTCAATAAATGTGGCTCCAGGCTTGTTGCCGGTGAACTCGACGGTAGTTCGGGCAAGGAAAGTCTTTTCATCGCTAGTCACGTCGAGAACGACGTTGTAGGACTCTACGGAAATAAGTTCCGAGCGTTCGGCTGCTTCGGCTCGGGTCAGGTTCATTCCAGGCACGTGTTGCTCCTTCTATAGGTTGGGCAAGATCCATCCAAGCATGGGAGGGTGGCAGACGTGAACTCCTCCGATGGTAAACAATTGAGCCGCAGAGATTTGACTGGGGGATCAGGCCGGGAACGGCCGCTCATCAAGGATTGGAACGGAATTGAAATCGAGCGTTGAACACGGGGTCCCGCCGAGAGAAATCCGTAGTTTCAAACTCAGGAGCGGCCGAGGCACAAAGGCACAAGAAGAGGCACGCGAATTGCATTGGGATGCCATTGGCATTGATTCCCTTGGCCCGCTCGATCTTGCCGGAATGTTCAAGTCCTGCACGGAAATCATTGTCGAAATTGGAACCGGTATGGGTGAGGCAACCGCTCTGATGGCTGAGGCAAACCCAGAAGTAGGAATTTTGGCGATCGAGGTACATCACCCGGGGATCGGGTCCCTTTTGGTCAAGATTGCTGAACGAAAATTGTCTAACATTCGCATTATCGATGGCGACGCCGTCTCTGTATTGGAAAACCAGATCGCTGCTAACTCGCTTGATGGAATTCGGCTCTACTTTCCAGATCCCTGGCCGAAGAAGCGTCATCACAAAAGGCGAATAGTTCAAGTCGATTGGCTTGAACTAGTGGTCTCTAAATTAGAAATTGGGGGCACGCTGCATGTGGCCACCGACTGGGAGGCGTATGCAAAATGGATTTCTGCACTGTGCGATGGAAACTCTGACCTGGACGGAGGGCTCGTAGCCCGTCCCGATTGGCGCCCGTTTACTCGCTTTGAGTTGCAAGGCATAGCCAAAGGGCACGAGGTATGGGATTTCATTTATCGAAAACATTAAAGAAAAAGCAGGAGCTGGATAGTCACTCCAGCTCCTGCTTTTTCTTTCCCATCCGCCCTTGAATGGAGGCTTTAATTAGGCCGAGGGCACCGAAGGTGCATTAGGAACTCTCGCTGCGCCGTGGCCCATGAACCCCAAAGGCCCGCCCTGATGTCTGAGTCCATCAGGATTGCCCATCCGACCTCTAAAGCCAGCTGGCCCTCCGAACATTCCATCTGGATGTCCAGTGCCGTTGACTGCGGCAGTGATGTGCTCCTGGAGGTTGGCTTTAATCGTCGTCGCTTGGGTTGAAGTGATCCGTCCAGCGTTTACTCCAGCATCAATTTGAGCGCCTGCTTCATTCACAAGTGCGCTTATCAATGCTGCCGTTTTTGCTCCTGCGATCGTTGCTAAGGAATCTCCCGCCTGTAGGCGCTTGAGAATTGTCGGCCAATCGCTACCAATTGTTGTCGCGATCAAGGTCTCATGTGCCGTCTCGCTTGCGGCATGTGAGGCATCCTGCGTCGCGCGCTCATTGGATGCTTCTTTAACGATTGCATCGGCCTGTGCCTGAGTGATGGTGCCCTTTGCGACCAAGACAGAAAGCACGTGACTGAATGGAGAATGAGCGTCCCCGCCGATTCGCGACGCTCCGAGCGACTTTGATGTGCCAGGTGAGTTGCTGTCTGCATTGGCAACTCCAACCCCGCCGATCAACAAGGCGAGCCCAGTGCCGCTGGCTGCCAACATCATCTTGGTTCTCTTCTGCATTGCGTACCCCTTTGGTTATCTGAAGTTAAGCGTTCGCTCCTGATGAGGTCATAAATAGCGCCTGGGAGACTGCCGAGAGTGTTTGACTTTCCACATTTCGGGGCTACGTTGTGGAAGCACAACATATCTAGCCGCTCGGGGGTGGCCGTGATGAATCGTTTAACTGGAGTCTTGATATCGGCTTGCGTGGTGGTTGCTAGTTCAACCTTCTGGGTTGAATCCGCTGATGCGGAACCTAAGTCGGCGAAAGCGAGCAAGGGGATTTCTAAAGCGGGACGCACTCTTCCGTTAGCGATCAATACGATTCTCAGCGGAATCGGAACGCCCTCCTCATCACTTGGGCACAATGGAGATTTTTACATCGATCGAAAGTCGTGGCGATTTTTCGGACCCAAGACAAAGGGACGATGGCCCCTTCCGGTATTGCTTATCGGTCCGGTAGGGACACCTGGACCAGCCGGGGCTAATGGTCCCACTGGGCCCCAGGGGAAAACAGGGGCTAAAGGCGAAGGGGGAGCTAGCGGTTCTGCGACCGTCACAGCAGGAAGCGCTGGTCCTATCGGCCAAGCGGGACCGGCTGGAGCGCCCGGCTCTGTAGGTGCTAGTGGCGCCGCCGGAATTCCAGGCGCCACCGGTGCTACCGGACCAGCGGGAGTGGCTGGGCCTGCAGGTTCAACAGGTTCGACGGGAAGTGCGGGGCTGCCTGGGCCGACCGGAGCGGCAGGCGCCACTGGTGCCACCGGTTTGCAGGGGCTCAGAGGCGAGACAGGCCTTGCCGGAGCGGCCGGGGCCACCGGGACCGTAGGACCTCGTGGGCCTTCCAAAGTCACTTTCATTACTGTGCCGAACTTTTCGCTTTCAAGTTCTACCCCGAATACTGATGGAAGTTCCAGTGCTTTTGGCACATTGAGCGCAAATCAAAACTATGAATTCCTGTTGATTGTGCACGCAAGAGGTAACGCTCCTTCCAATCGTGCATTTGCCTTTTCTGTTGGAGGCACTTCGACGGTAACCATCAACTCCGATAGTTCAATTGGTGAGGGAGTTGTGTTCGATAAGGCGACCCTGACATCGGCAAGGGAATATGTATTTCGAGGATTTGGAACTGCAAGCGGAGGATCTTCCGGGGGGTCTCTCTACTTCACTGTGACCGACGGTACGGGCACAACGGGAACGTATCCGATGACAATTACGGCCACCTGCGCACTCCAGCAGGTTGAGACAATCGAATAGAGATCGCTTCGATCGACCAATATTGCTCGGGTCATATTTCCGAATTGCAGAAGGTGCGAATGGGCAGTTCAGAGGTAGGCTCTTAGTATCAGGAGGCGGTCATGACGCTTTTGCCGCTCAGAGTAAATGATGTTCACGCTCATCCCGACGGTTCCAACTCAAGAGGTTGGTTTGTCGCAATGTTGATGCGGGACATACTCCATTTTGTGCGTCAGTTGAGCCCTTCGTCACCTGTGTATTTCATTTTTCTTCTCGGACGGAGATTCTCTAATGGCTGATCTATCCACTCGTAACGTTCACGAACTGAGTGACCAACTGAGCGCCGTTCTCATAACGCAAAATTATGCGAAACTTTGGCTATCGGGGCTTAATCCAGATGCTAAGGCACAACTCGTTGAGGCAGCAGATGCCAAGGATCGGTATATGCATGTACGCCAGGCCCAACATCACCGTGGACATGACAGCGAGCATGAAGATCCAGCGTTCTTTGAAGAGATAGCACAAGCAATTGCAAAATCTCCGCAGGTTCTTCTCGTCGGTCATGGGAAAGGAAAAGCTAATGCGGCGGCCAAATTTGTAGATTATCTTGAGAAGAAGCACCCAAATCTTTCGGGCAATGTCGCAGGAATGATCGATACAAATATCCAAGCGATGACGGACCCAGAAATCCTGGAGTTGTCGCGTGATTGGTTCATTCATCACATAGACAGTGGCATCTGAATTTCACGGACAGCAGATTTGGTTAAGAGATGTTCGTATCTAGGTGCGAAAACTTAGGCTAGATAAAGGGGGAATGGGATGGGCAAGAAGAAGAAGGCCAAAGCCAAAGCCAAGGCAAGGGACAAGGCGGTGAAGAAGGCGCTCAAACAGGCACAGGGGTTTGGGGAAAAGGCACGAGAAGTAGTCGCCAGAGTAATGGGGGATAAGGATTCCGACCGAGAAGTCTTCTCCGAGGAGACAAAGACCGCCGTAACGGAGGCCGCTCAACTTGTTAAAGACGCGGCTCTCCTGGTTAAAGAGGCAGCAGTCATTGTCAAGGACGCGGCCGTGAAAGCAAAAGACTCGAGGAACAGCGGCTAGCAGTACCGCCTCAAGGAGATGGATATGGCACGTAAGGCAAAATTCAAGTCAATAGCCAAGGGAAATGTAGAGACGGCTAGGAGGGAGTTAAAGCAGGCAAAGAAAGGTCTTTCCAAAGCGAAGAAGGGATTAAAGCAGGCGAAAAAGGAACGAAAAGCAGGCCGGAAAGCCGGCTGGGCATTTGATGAAAAGGTGGGTGGGTGAGGTTGTTCGCCCACTAGTGCGCTGGAAAAGGCGCCGCGAGATTATGGATAAATATAGAGCGGGTGACCGGGATCGAACCGGCATGGCCAGCTTGGAAGGCTGGGGCTCTACCATTGAGCTACACCCGCGAGCGCGCCCTTGAAGTGGCTTTGAGAGGTCCTTTCTTCCCCTAGACTTCATTTTGCGCGTCGGGGCGTAGCGTAGTGGCTAGCGCGCCTGCTTTGGGAGCAGGAGACCGAGAGTTCGAGTCTCTCCGCCCCGACCAAAACTTTTTAGCCCCCTCGGATCTAGGAGAATCGCACGTGAAAGCCGCTGTTGAGACCCTCTCGCCCACTCGCGTACGGCTCGACATCGAGGTGCCCTTCAGCGAATTCCAGAGTCACTTGGACACCGCGTATCAGACCATCGGCAAGAGCGTGAACGTCCCCGGGTTTCGGAAGGGGAAAGTTCCAAATGCACTCATTGACCAGCGGTTTGGCCGTAGCGTCGTCCTGGAAGAGGCAATCAACAAAGCAATTCCCGTCTTCTACGCACAGGCAGCCCGAGAGAACGAAGTGCGAGTTGTCGGACGCCCAGAGATTGACCTAACCGAGTTAAACGATGGCAAAGAGATCAAATTCAGCGTAGAAGTCGATGTTCGGCCAGATATTGCCCTGCCCGATTACTCAAAGGTGTCGGTCAAGGTTGATGACGTTGTTCTGACTGACGCAGAGATTGACGAGCAGATTGATGGATTGCGTGCTCGTTTCGGCACCCTAAATCCGCTTGAGCGGGCAGCAACGCAGGGTGACTTCGTCTCGATCGACCTGGTTGCACGGATCGACGGCAAGGAATTAGAGGACGGCACTGCAAGGAAAATTTCGTACGAGGTGGGTACTAACAAAATGATTGATGGCCTCGACGCGGCTCTTGAGGGCATGAACGCCGGCGAGTCGAAGGTATTCGAGGCCGAGTTGCTTGGAGCGCATGAGGGCGACAATTCAGATGTTGAAGTGACTTTGCACTCGGTAAAGGAGCGAATCCTTCCTGATCTCGACGATGCTTTTGCGGCTCTTGCCAGCGAATTCGACACTCTCACCGAACTTCGCGAAGACGTGCGCAAGCGCCTCGGGCGCCTTAAAGCGATGGAACAGGGCGCTCAAGCCAGAGACCGCCTCTTGGAGACTCTGCTTGAGACGGCTGAAATCCCGGTTCCAGAGAGCCTTGTTCTCGAAGAAGTAAATTCGCACCTGGAGAATGAAGGCCGCCTGGAGGATGAGACTCATCGTGCTGAGGTCGATTCGGAGGTTCGTGCCTCACTTCGCGCCAGTTTCCTTCTTGACGCAATCGCAGCTGCCGAGGACGTGCAGGTGACCGATGATGAGATTTCCGAATATTTGATCCGCAATGCAGCCCGGTATGGAGTTACTCCAGACCAATTTGCCCAGCAGCTAATGGAGGCCGGACAGATTCCGTCTGTCTTGAGCGAGGTCGCCAGGGCAAAGGCGCTGGCAACTGTCCTTGAGCGGGCAAAGGTCACAGACGCGTCGGGCAAGACCGTAGATCTTGAGGCGCTTAAGCCAATTTCACCCAATCCGGCCTCGGAGTAATTCCATTTCGCCGAGTCCTAGGCTGCAGTTGAGTTTTGGGGATAGGGTCTGAAACCATGCTTGCATTTGAAAGAGTTGGAAAGGGCGCCCCGATCATCCTGGCGCATGGAATAACTGAGTCGCATCACACCTGGGATCCGCTGGTTAGCGAACTTGCCACAACGTATGACGTGGTTGCTCCGGATCTTCGCGGACACGGCGAATCCACTCTTGATGGACCCTTTGACTTGATGACCATGGCCGCAGATATCGCCGAGTTGGTTGATCATCTTGGCCTGGAAAACCCGCTTATGGTGGGTCACTCGCTTGGTGGAATTGTCGTAAGTGGCTATGCCACCCAGTTCCCGTGTCGTGGGGTCATTAACGTCGACCAATCGTTAGCGCTTTCTTCGTTCAAGGAACTACTGGCCCCCCTTGAGGGCGCGCTGAAGGGGAGTGTTGAGCAGTTTAACGAGGCGATCTCGCTCATGTTTTCGATGATGCGCGGCGCTTTGGACGATGCTTCGTGGCATCGAATCTCGGAACTCCGTCGGCCCAAGCAGGAAGTAGTGCTCGGTGTGTGGTCGGTGATCTTTGACAGCCCAGTTTCGGTTTTAGACGAGATTGTTGAAAGCGTCGCCAGCGCCGTGAAAGTGCCATATCTTTCGCTCCACGGCACTGATCCAGGGCCAGACTATGCGCCGTGGCTCACTCGGTTGCTGCCAACTGCACAAGTTGAAATCTGGGACGGGGACGGGCACTATCCGCACCTGGTGGAACCGGCGAGGTTCATTGAGCGGGTCCGGTCGTTTGACGCCTCGCTCTGAGTTCCAAGGGGTCGGCAAATAACTTGTGGCGGAAAAACAGTGCGCCGTGAGCGAACAAAGCCGATCTTGGGAAGTATCAGTCCCCGCTCCTTGTTAGTGTCTTGGTAGCCCCATTCAAGTTTTCGTGGGGATCAAGGAAAAGAGCGGGACATCCCGCCCGCGTATTGGAGGAAGTCCATGTCATCCCACGAACTCGCCAATGGTTCTGCGCCAGGCGGCGGATTAGACGATCAGGTATACAACCGCCTCCTGCGTGAACGCATCATCTTCCTTGGATCGGTTGTCGAGGACAGCATGGCCAACGCGATTTGCGCTCAAATCCTGTTGCTAGCAGCCGAGGACGCCGATAAGGACATCTACCTTTACATAAATTCGCCTGGTGGTTCAGTGTCTGCCGGGATGGCCATTTACGACACCATGCAGTTCGTGAAGAACGATGTTGCGACTGTGGCGATGGGCTTGGCCGCATCAATGGGTCAGTTCTTGCTCTGTTCTGGTGCAGCGGGCAAGCGTTATGCCTTGCCCCATGCTCGGATCATGATGCACCAGCCGTCGGGTGGAATTGGTGGAACGGCCAGCGACATAAAGATTCAAGCGGAGCAGATGCTTCACACAAAGCGTCAGATGGCCGATTTAATTGCCCTGCATACCGGGCAGACCAAAGAGCAAATTGAGCTCGACTCTGATCGGGACCGTTGGTTCACAGCAGAGGATGCAAAGACTTATGGGTTTGTTGATCATGTCGTGCGCAGCGCGCAACAAGTCGATGGAAGTGGTGGCACAGCATGAACGAGATCACGGGGCGGTACGTCCTACCGCAAATCGAAGAGCGGACCAGCTACGGATATAAGCGGCTCGATCCGTACACAAAGCTTTTCGAAGAGAGAATTATCTTTCTAGGTCAAGCTATCGACGACACCGTTGCCAACGACGTAATGGCCCAATTGTTAACTCTTGAGTCTATGGATTCCGACCGTGACATATTTATGTACATAAATTCTCCGGGTGGATCTTTCACAGCTCTCACTGCCATTTACGACACGATGCAATTCGTCCGGCCCGATGTTCAGACGGTCTGTCTCGGTCAGGCGGCTTCGGCCGCTGCGGTGCTTCTAGCCGGCGGACAGAAAGGTAAGCGGTTCGCGTTGGCCAATTCCCGAATTCTCATCCACCAGCCGTCAAGTGAGGGTGGCGGTCAGGGTTCTGACATTGAAATTCAAGCCAGGGAAATTATGCGTATGCGCACGCTCCTGGAGGAGATGCTGGCCAAGCACTCAACCCGTGATATTGAAGACATTCGTCGAGATATCGAGCGCGACAAAATCCTCACGGCGGATGAAGCGGTCGCCTATGGGCTCATCGACCAGGTGTTCACATCGCGTAAGGCCAGTGCAAAGGCCTAAGCCACCGGGTTCGTCCTCTTAGGGCGAACACGATTTTTGCGGAATGGCGAGGTATCTCGGCCAATCTCGCCCTACGCTGTTGATCCGATCGGTAGGGATTCGTTAAGGAAGGGGCATCATGACGCGACTCGGCGAAAGCGGAGACTTGGTTAAGTGTTCCTTCTGCGGCAAATCCCAGAAGCAGGTTAAAAAGCTCATTGCTGGACCTGGCGTCTACATCTGCGACGAGTGCATCGATCTTTGCAACGAAATTATTGATGATGAACTTACCGAGGCAAGTACTCCGGTTCTGGAGGAGTTGCCGAAGCCAAAAGAGATCTACGCTTTCCTGGATCAGTATGTGATCGGACAAGATCGGGCAAAGAAGTCCCTCTCGGTAGCTGTCTACAACCATTACAAACGAGTACAGGCCGGCGTCGGCAAAGTCCATGAAGATGGTATTGAGTTGGCCAAGAGCAACATTCTCCTCCTTGGCCCCACTGGCTGTGGCAAGACGCTTCTGGCCCAGACACTCGCCCGCATGCTCAATGTGCCTTTCGCTATCGCAGATGCAACCGCCCTAACCGAGGCCGGTTACGTTGGCGAAGACGTCGAGAACATCTTGCTCAAACTCATCCAGGCTGCTGACTACGACGTCAAGAAGGCAGAGACTGGCATCATCTACATCGACGAGATCGACAAGATTGCCCGGAAGAGCGAGAACCCATCCATCACCCGCGATGTTTCCGGCGAGGGTGTGCAGCAGGCGCTCCTTAAGATCCTTGAAGGCACAACCGCTTCCGTTCCGCCGCAAGGCGGGCGCAAACACCCTCATCAAGAGTTCATTCAGATCGATACCACTAACGTTCTTTTCATCGTCGGTGGTGCATTTGCCGGCCTTGAGCGGATCATCGAAGCGCGGGCTGGCAGCAATGGGGTTGGCTTTGGCGCCAGGATCCAGACCACTTCCGAGCGCGAAGACTATGACGCGTTCGCTTCGGTTATGCCCGAAGATCTCCTGAAGTTTGGAATGATTCCTGAATTTGTTGGCCGGCTGCCTGTCATCACCAGCGTTGAACACCTGGATCACACGGCGCTGATCCGGATTCTCACCGAACCTCGCAATGCTCTCGTAAAGCAGTATTCACGCCTCTTTGAACTCGATGGCGTCGAGCTCGATTTCACCGAAGATGCGCTTAATGCGATTGCCGATCAGGCAGTCAAGCGCGGCACCGGCGCTCGCGGTCTCCGCGCAATCATGGAAGAAGTGTTGCTCTCGGTCATGTACGACATTCCTAGCCGGGCTGATGTGTTGAAGGTCGTTATTACCGCAGAGACGGTCAATGAACGGGTCAGTCCAACCTTGGTTACCAAGGATGCTGCGCCGGTTAAGCGAGAGCGGCGCGAGAAGAGCGCGTAATTCTCGTTTAGACTCTTCTCTCATGAGCACTCAGGACGCCAATGCGCTCCCACCTCAATTTGTCCCGGCCGAGATTGAGGCACCGCTTTATGAGCGCTGGGTTGAGCGCGGCTATTTCACCGCCGACGCAAATTCCGACAAGCCGCCGTACACGATCGTTATCCCGCCGCCGAATGTCACCGGCATTCTCCACATGGGTCACGCGCTTGAGCACACTGAAATAGATATTTTGATCCGGCGGCGCCGAATGCAAGGCTACGAGACGCTCTGGCTGCCAGGGATGGACCATGCGGGCATCGCTACTCAGAATGTGGTCGAGCGCCAACTCTCCGCAGAGGGTATTTCGCGCCATGACTTAGGGCGTGAAGACTTTATTGAGCGAGTTTGGAAATGGAAGGCAGAGTACGGCGGAGCAATCCTCGGCCAGATGCGCCGGCTCGGCGATAGCGTCGATTGGTCGCGCGAACGCTTCACGATGGATGCCGGTCTCGCGCGCGCGGTACTTACAATCTTCAAGCGCCTATATGACGCCGGACTGATCTATCGGGCTGAGCGCATCATCAACTGGTGTCCTCGTTGTCTCACCGCCCTGAGCGATATTGAAGTCGATCATGATGATGTTGAAGGTGAATTGGTCTCCATCCGATATGGCGATGGAGACTCTGCGATTGTGGTTGCCACGACTCGGGCCGAAACGATGCTTGGTGACACAGCGGTCGCAGTACATCCTGACGACAAGCGTTACCAACACCTGGTTGGCCGTACTATCGAGTTGCCTCTTACCGGACGATTCATTCCCATCATCGCCGATGAGCATGTTGATCCTGAGTTCGGAACTGGGGCAGTGAAGGTAACCCCAGCCCATGATGTGAATGACTTTGAGATCGGCCTGCGACATGGCTTAGAAAGCCGTGTCGTTATCGAAGCCAACGCGATCATCTTTGGCACAGATACAGAGTTTGATGGACTTGATCGCTTCGCTGCTAGGGCCGCGGTTGTGGAAGCGCTGCGCGCCGAGGGCCGCATCGTCGCGGAGAAGCGCCCTTACCTGCACGCAGTCGGGCACTGCCAGCGATGTGAAACTGCGGTGGAACCACGTTTATCAAAACAATGGTTTGTGAAAGTCGACGTTCTGGCCAAGAATGCAGGCGATGCCGTCAGAGATGGCCGCGTTCGCATTGAACCAGCCGATCTTGAGCCGCGCTACTTTGATTGGGTCGACAACTTGCGCGACTGGTGCATATCGCGCCAGCTCTGGTGGGGCCATCGAATTCCGGTCTGGTACGGGCCAAATGAGGAAATTCTCGTTCTAGGTCCTGACGAAGAGGCGCCTGCCGGTTGGCGCCAAGACGAAGATGTTCTCGACACCTGGTTCTCGTCAGGTCTCTGGCCCTTCTCAACTCTGGGCTGGCCAGAGAAAACGCCAGAGATGGTGAAGTTCTATCCGACGAGCGTGTTGGTGACCGCCTACGACATTCTCTTCTTCTGGGTCGTTCGGATGATGCTCTTCGGTTTGTTTGTCTTTGATGGCGTTCCACCATTCGATGTGATCGTGCTCCACGGTTTAGTCCGTGACCGCTACGGCAAGAAGATGAGCAAGAGCAAGGGCAACACGATCGACCCAATTGAATTCATGGACAAGTACGGCTCTGATGCGCTCCGTTTCTCTCTTGCTCGTAACGCGAATCCTGGTAGTGATCAGGCCATCGCAGAAGAGTGGGTCGCTGGGGCGAGAAACTTTGCCACCAAGCTCTGGAACGCCACTCGATTTGCTCTGATGAATGGCGCCAATGTCACGGGTGCGATCCCTGCGCCCGAGAACTTGAGCGCCGCTGATCGATGGGTTTTAAGTCGCCTTTCGGAAACGACCAGAGACGTGGATTCGCTCTTAGAGCGATTTGAGTTTGCAAAAGCTTCGGAGGCTCTCTACCGGTTCGCTTGGGATGATGTCTGCGATTGGTACCTGGAGCTCACAAAAGCCACCTTCGCCGAAGGCGGAGCCGCTGCCGATGTCTCACGTCGAGTCATGGGTCAGGTCTTCGACGAACTGCTACGACTCCTCCATCCCACGATGCCTTTCATCACTGAGAGTCTCTGGCTTCATCTCACCGGCGGTGAATCAATCGTCATCGCCGACTGGCCAGAGGCGCGCCTTGATGATCTTGATGCAAATGCCACTGCAGAAATGGCTGCACTTCAAGAGTTGGTGACCGAGATTCGTCGCTTCCGCAACGACCAAGGCTTGCAGCCAGCCAGAAGGATTCCGGCCCGATTGGTTGGCCTTGAGGAAAGCGTTCTTGTTACGCGAGAGGCGGAAATTCGATCCTTGACTCGACTGACGGTTCCGGATGATGGTTTTTCGCCAAGCGCCTCGCTAGAAATTGGCTCATTCACAATAGAGATCGATCTATCCGGAACTATCGATGTCGTCGCCGAAAAAGCCAGGCTGGCAAAGGATCTAGATGCCGCAGCGAGCGAAGTTGAGCAGGCCGAGGCGAGGTTGGCAAATGACGAATTTAGATCCAAAGCCCCGGAAGCCGTGGTTAAGAAGATCACCGACCGCCTCGCCGAGGCGCATCGTGAAGTTGCACGCATTAGCGCAGCACTCGAGCGCATTACTCAATCATAAATAAGGCGAAAATATGAACGATCAAGTTTCACCGAATGACCTAGCGCGATTCAGTGCGGTGGAAGCTGCTTTGGAAGCGAGGTGGCCGGAATCAAAAATCGAGCCCTCGCTCACAAGAATCGCAGAACTTGTCGATCTGTTGGGTGATCCTCAGCGAACGTACCCGGTTATTCATATTGCTGGCACGAATGGCAAGACCAGTACCTCTCGGATGATTGATGTTCTACTCACGAGTTTCGGGTTGCGGGTGGGCAGATACACGAGCCCCCATCTCGAGACGCTCCGCGAACGAATTTCCCTTCAAGGTGAATCAATCAGTGTCGAACGCTTTCTCGATACTTACGACGACATCGCGCCATATC
The DNA here is from genome assembly GCA_035530875.1 of Candidatus Nanopelagicaceae bacterium. Taxonomy (GTDB): domain Bacteria; phylum Actinomycetota; class Actinomycetes; order Nanopelagicales; family Nanopelagicaceae; genus JANXYY01. The sequence continues at coordinate 32,383 of DATKUB010000054.1, read as the reverse complement.
TTGAGCTCGTCGATTCCAAGAACGAAGTAAAACTCTCCTACTTCGAAGTGCTCACGGCCATGGCATTCGCCGCATTTGCCGACGCTCCAGTCGATGTAGCTGTTATTGAATGCGGCCTTGGGGGAGAGTGGGACGCAACAAACGTTGCCGATGGACTTGTCTCCGTGATCATGCCGATCGCGATAGACCACGTGGAGTATCTCGGCGATTCGATTGCCGGCATTGCCGCGACCAAGGCCAAAATCATTAAGGAAGATTCGCGTGCAGTGTTGGCCATGCAGCCTCTGGAAGCGGCGGAGGAACTCATTCGAGCGGTAGCTCTTGCCAATGCGACTCCTTTTCGCGAGGGACTTGAATTCGCGGTGGTCAAGCGGGACCTTGCAGTCGGTGGCCAATTAGTGACCATTCAAGGTTTGGCTGGGGAGTATTCAGATATCTTCTTGCCACTTTTTGGGGCTCATCAGGCGCACAATGCCGCAGTAGCCATTGCCGCGGTTGAGGCATTCCTTGGCGGCGGCACTCAGATGCTTGATGTCGATGCTCTCCGGGATGGCCTCGCCCAGGTGACGTCACCAGGACGGCTTGAAACTCTTAGACGTAATCCCACCATCATGATTGATGCTGCACACAATCCCCATGGCGCAAGGGCGCTGGCTGAAGCGCTCGACGAAGGGTTTGAGTTCGACTACTTGATCGGTGTCATCGCGGTACTTGGCGAGAAAGATGCATATGGACTCCTGGCCGCACTTGAACCGGTCTTGACTGAGGTCGTCGTCACCAAGAATTCGTCGCCACGTGCATTGGCGACCGAGGAACTAGCCCGAATTGCCATTGATGTCTTCGGAGAGGATCGCGTCTCGATAGCGAGAGATCTGGCGGATGCGATTGATATCGCAGTTACCCGTGCTGAAGAGAACGGTGACGTTGGGGGCAGCGGCGTCGTGATCACGGGTTCAGTTGTAACTGCCGGGCAGGCCAGGCACATGCTCAGCGGATCGCAGTGAACTCAAGATGAGAATGCTCGCCTCCGTTGTGCTCACGATGGAAGCTCTAGTCGTTGGGTTTGCGATGTTGGTCGCTAAGGATCTTTCTACGAACAGCGCAATACCGGCAGGCGTGTTGGGAATTGCGATTGCAGTCTTGGCTGTTGTAGCAGTGGCGCTGCTACGGGTGCGTCTCGGCTGGATCCTGGGCTGGCTTGTTCAGGTGCTAGTGATTGCCGCGGGAGTCGTCGTTCCGATGATGTATTTTCTTGGAATCCTCTTTGCCATTCTCTTTGGCGCTGCCATCATCATCGGCAAGAAGGGTGAAGCGGCCAGAGCAGTTTTCAAGCAACCTTGACCTAGGCTTTGACCTATGGGCGAGTTGCGTTTGCGTCGTGCAGCACGTGGCTTGGTTGTCGACGACGATCAAAATATTCTTCTCTGCTGTTGGAACTTAAAGGGATTGGTTGTTTGGGGAACCCCCGCATATCTGGCACCAAGTTATTCCAAAGCCCTCACATGCTCCGGACTGGGACGTCCTGATCAATGATTACTTTCTCGTGCGTTGCGATAACTTCAAGCCCCAAGGCACGCTTTCGCGTGAGCAGCTTGAACTTGAGAGCATGACCGATTTTCGGTGGTGGTCACTAGATGAGATTTCCAAATACTCGGGCGAAGTGGTGCTCCAACCTAGGACTCTGGCTCTTCTCGGAGACGTTCTGCTTAGAAATGGTGTTCCCGAATCTCCTATCGAGATTGGGTGGTCGCGAAACGAGGCGCGGCAAGTGAGGCAAGCCGCCGCTCAGGGGAGGCAAGCCGCCGCTCAGGGGAGGGGAGCCGCCGCTCAGCAGTGGGTACGCTTAGCCCATGACTAGCGCCGTTGAACGAACACTTGTCCTGATCAAGCCTGACGGCGTGGCCCGCAACCTGGTGGGCGAGATCATCGGCCGGATCGAGGCCAAGGGCTATCGAGTTGTCGAATTGCGCCTAATGAGCGCCGACCGCACCCTGTTGGCCAGGCACTATGCCGAGCATGAGGGCAAATCATTCTACGAGCCACTGCTCGAATTCATGCTCTCCGGGCCGATAGTTGCCCTGATCGCCGAAGGCCAGCGGGTTATCGAAGGATTCCGTTCGCTAGCCGGAGCCACCGACCCAACGGTGGCCCTGCCGGGCACTATCAGGGGCGATCTTGGGCGCGATATGGGCACCAAAGTGGTTCAGAACCTGGTTCATGGTTCGGACTCGTCCGAATCTGCGAGCCGGGAAATAGCTCTTTTCTTTGCCCAGTAAATTCCCATTACGGGCTGGTAACTTCCGCCCGTTAGCATTGGCTCTTGGTCCGTTGTCATTTGCTCATGGTGATCAAGTCTTTGAGCGCGTTTGAAAGGTGATTATCTGATGTCGAACAAGACCAACCGCATGGCCTTCATCGGTCGCGACATGGCGGTAGATCTAGGGACGGCCAACACGCTGGTTTACGTTCGTGGGCGCGGCATTGTGCTCAATGAGCCGAGTGTGGTTGCCATCAATCAGAACACTGGCGGGATCCTGGCCGTTGGTCTTGAAGCCAAGCGCATGATCGGGCGTACTCCCGGCAACATCGTGGCGATTCGGCCGCTGAAGGACGGCGTGATCGCCGACTTCGATACCACCGAGCGCATGCTCCGATACTTCATTCAAAAGGTTCACAAGCGTCGTCACCTAGCGAAGCCACGAATCGTCGTCTGTGTTCCTTCCGGAATCACTGGCGTTGAACAGCGCGCTGTGAAAGATGCGGGTTATGCCGCTGGCGCTCGCAAGGTTTACATCATCGAAGAACCGATGGCCGCAGCTATTGGTGCCGGACTCCCAATTCATGAACCAACAGGGAACATGGTTGTTGACATCGGTGGCGGTACAACCGAAGTCGCGGTGATTTCGCTGGGCGGAATCGTCACGGCACAATCGATCCGCGTCGGCGGAGACGAACTGGACAATGCGATCATCAACTGGGTTAAGAAGGAGTACTCCCTTCTACTTGGTGAGCGAACTGCTGAAGAGATAAAGATGGCTATCGGATCAGCGTTCCCTCTTCCTGGCGAGCCCGATGCTGAGATTCGTGGACGCGACTTAGTGAGCGGGTTGCCTAAAACAATTCTCGTTTCCTCAGAGGAAATTCGGCGAGCAATCGAAGAGCCAGTTAACCAGATCGTTGATGCGGTTAAATCGACTCTCGATAAATGTCCGCCAGAGCTATCCGGTGACATTATGGATCGGGGCATCGTACTCACCGGTGGTGGAGCGCTTCTTCGCGGGTTAGACGAGCGACTTCGCCACGAGACCGGAATGCCGGTGCATATCACCGAGCATCCGTTGGACGCTGTAGTAATGGGTTCTGGTAAATGTGTTGAAGAGTTTGAGGCGTTGCAACAGGTTCTCATCTCTGAACCGCGACGCTAGACGCGATTGACGCAATGAATCGGGATACCCGACGCTCACGATTTGTGTTGGGACTTCTTATTGTCATATCGCTTCTACTAATCACGTTCGACCTCAGGAGTGGATCTGCGTTAAAAGGTCCACGCTCGATCGCCAATTCAATAGTCTCGCCTCTTCAACGAGCCGCGACTGCGGTATCAACACCTGTTGGCAATTTCTTTTCCGATATAAGTTCGCTCGGCAGTGCCCACCAAAAAATACGGAATCTGCAGACTCAGAATTCCAAACTGAAGGCCAAGCTCGTTGATCGATCAAATCTGACCAGCCAACTGGACCAGTTAAAAGGTGTCCTTAATTTGGCTGGCGCGGGCCAATATAAGACGGTGTTTGGCCGGGTTATTGGGATGGGCTCAGCAGCTGGCTTTGCGGAGACGATAACGGTGGATCTTGGGCGGGTAGATGGCGTGAGCCCAGACATGACCGTGATTTCCACAGATGGTCTGGTGGGCCGAGTTCAAAGCGTCGAAGCTCGCTCCTGTACGGCGGTGCTATTAAGCGACCTTAAATTCAAGATCGGAGCCAGGCTGGCCGGGTCTCAAGCTCTGGGCATTATTTCCGGCGAAGGCGCTGCGCCATTGTCTCTTGAAGTTTTAGATTCACAGGTCGAGGTGAAGGTGGGAGACCAACTTGTCGCGCGCGGAAGTATGGGTGGCCGACCCTTTGTTCCTGGCGTACCAATTGGAGTTATAACTCAAGTGTCGGATACGCCTGGAGCATTGACTCGCTTGGCCAAGGTCCGCCCTTATGCCCATCTTGGCACCTTGAATGTCGTGGGCATCGTCGTTAAACCGCCAAAGGTTGATCCCCGCGATGCGTTGCTTCCAGTCGCACCGACTCCGCTTCCCACTCCTACCGTTACGGTGACGGTTACTGCCGCTCCGATCCCGAGCCCAAGCCCGACGAAATAGCATGAGAGGATCTCGAGAGCTCAGTGCGTTGATCGCTCTGCTTTTCGCATATGTACTTCAGACATCTGTCATTGCTCGGCTTCAACTGCCGTTAGGTGGCCCAAACCTGGTTCTCATTCTCTTCTTGGCGTGGGCTCTTCAGCACGAGGCGCTGCACGGGGCCTTGATCGGTTTCACTGTAGGCATGTTGATGGATCTGGCGCCTCCGGCAATATCCACAGTGGGTGCCTGGACGTTGGTGCTTACAGTGGTTGGTTATGGAATAAGTTCCCTAGCGACACGGAGCCAGAATCTTGGTAACTCGCCAATCACCGACTGGCTTCTGTGTGCCGTTGGGCTGCTGGCTATCTTTTTTGGACGGATCGTCGTAGGGGCTGCCGTCGGCGAACCGGAAGCGAGCCTGTCTGCTCTCATGGATATCTTGGCGGGGCTGGTTACCTGGAATCTGCTTCTAGCGCCTTTTGCTATCTGGCTTAGCCGCCGACTATTTTCCTCGCTTTCGCCTAGTGCGGAGATGATGAGATGAGCGAAAGGTCATGGCGAAGGCTCGTCGTTGTGCAAGTGCTGATCGCTTCGATGATGCTTGCACTTATGGGCCGCCTTTATTACATGCAAATCGCATCGGGACCAATGTACAACGCGGCCGCACTAGACAATCAGAGCCGTGACATCATTACACCAGCTGCACGCGGAATGATCCTAGATGATAAGGGCGTACCGCTAGCAATGGAGCGTACGGGGCTCGTGGTTTCGATCGACTATACGACGCTACAGAAGCAAAAAGATGGCGGGAAAGATGTTCTCACCCGACTGGCTAAAGTCCTTGGCACGAAATATGCCACGGTTCGAGCTCGTACCACTCTGTGTGGAGCGGGCGGGACTTCGGTTACTGGCTGTTGGAATGGATCGCCTTATCAACCAATCCCGTTAACTCAATCTGCAAATCCAGATACGGCGCTCCAGATTATCGAGCATTCTGAGCAGTTCCCGGGCGTTACCGCCGAACCTCAAGGTTTCCGATATTACCCAGAAATTGGTGGCACAAACGCAGCTCATATTCTTGGCTACATCGGCCAAGTCTCCGCCGATGAACTAAAGAGTCCCAGTGCGCAAACTACTGGCCTTCATCAATACGACATCGTCGGGAAGGCCGGTCTTGAATATCAATACGATCCAGAGTTGAGGGGACAGAGCGGAATCAAACAGGTCGTTGTTGATCGGACCGGCGCGATCACAAAAGTCGTGCGCAACACGCCCGCGGTGCCGGGTGATCATCTCGTGACAAGTATTGACTCTCGAGTTCAGAAAGTGGTTGAAGATCAACTTGCGGCTGCGGTAGCCAGAGCGCGAGCTGGCGCCCCTGGGGATCCGCTCGGTCCACACCAAGCAGATGGTGGGGCCGCGATCGTCATGGATGTTACGAATGGTCGAATCATCGCAATGGCTTCATATCCAACCTACGATCCAAATATTTGGGCGAATGGTCTCAGCGTCAAGCAGGCTAAGAGCCTTTTTAGTGAAACCTCCCATGTACCAGCATTGAACCGCGCGATCCAAACCGCATTGGCGCCCGCTTCAACTTTCAAAGTGGTCTCGTTGGCTGCGGCGTCCGCTGCCGGCTACAACTTGAATGCAAATTACAACTGTCCGGCTAGTTTGAGAATTGGTGATCGCACTTTCACGAACTTCGAGGGGGAGCGACCAGGTCTGATTCCGATGCGCACAGCAATAGCCTTATCCTGCGACACCGTCTGGTACCAGATCGCCTATGACATGTGGGTGAGAGATGGTGGTTTGACACCCAAGGCGCATCCTGCGGATTATTTCTTTAAAGCGGCTAAGGCATATCGAATCGGACAGCGCACCGGGGTTGATCTTCCGTCTGAAGTAGCTGGTCGGTTGGCGGATCGCCAATGGAAGATCGCCTGGTACAACGCAAACAAACATTTTTTCTGCAACTATCAGAAGGAAGCGATTCCGGCGCAACGTACTCCGATGTTGATCGCGATCGCAAAAGAAAACTGCGTCGATGGAATGAAGATTCGCGCTGGTGACGCCGTCAACTTTGCGATCGGACAAGGTGATACAACTGAAACTCCGATACAGATGGCTCAAATCTATGCGGCGGTGGCAAATGGCGGCACTCTCTGGCAACCGACTATCGGTCGGGCGATTCTCAAACCGGATGGAACTTTGGTTCGAGAAATCAAGCCCAAGAAATTGGGGAGAATCCCTATGAATGCCAAAACGCTCGCATTTACGCAGAATGCTCTGCGTGCGGTAGTAACCGAAGGAACTGCGCATTACCCGTTTATCGGATTCCCAATCTCGGTCAGCGCCAAGACTGGAACAGGTGAGGTTTACGGGACGAATCCGGATGGCTCGGCTAAAGACACGACAAGTTGGTTGGCGACCTATGCGCCGACCGAGAAGCCTCGCTATGTAGTAGTCATGATGGTGAGCCAGGGCGGCACAGGTTCGTTGACCGGCGGGCCAAGTGTTCGGAAAATCTATGAAGCACTTTTTGGAATTAAGGGCTCAACAGTGAATCCGGCGGATTCGCTGTTGCCAGGCGGACCTCCAACCGCCTTGCCTAGCCTGACTTCTGCCGGCCGACTCGTGCCGCTTGGCGGAAAACCGAAATGATGATGTCATACAGCCGGCAAACCAGGGTGCGGGACCGATTTAGTCACGCGCTCGAACGGGACGGGATCATCAGACAGATGGATCTGGTTCTGATCGCTGCTGTCATTCTCCTTCTTGCCATTGGCGCAGTCCTCGTATCGGCAGGAACTCGAAATTGGTATGCCTCGGCGGGGTTGGATCCCAACTACTACCTAAAGCGCCATCTCATAAATATTCTCGTGGCCGTGTCACTTGGCATAGCCACGATGTTCTTTGATTATCGATTGCTTAAGGCCTACACACCGATCCTCTGGGTGATCGCTTTCCTTGGTTTGATTGCGGTCTTGATTCCGGGCATCGGCTCCACCATCAATGGAGCTCGAGCCTGGATCACCTTGCCTGGTGGGTACTCGGTAGAACCAGGCGAATTTGCAAAAGTAGCGGTCATTACCGGAATGGCCATGCTGCTCGCGGAACGTCGTGAAGGAGAGAAAGATCCAAAAGCCCGAGATGTTACGCAGGCCCTTCTGATCGCCGCTCTTCCAATGCTCCTGATTATGTTGCAACCAGATCTCGGGACAGCCATCATTTTGAGCGCCTCGGTCGTTGTCGTCATCGCCATTTCAGGCGCCTCGTGGAAGTGGATCGCTGGGCTTTTACTGCTTGCTTGTCTTGGCTCCATCGGAGCAGTAAAGCTCCATGTGCTCCACGATTACCAGATAAAGCGACTTCAATCATTTGTAGACCCCAACGCTGATCCGCAGCAGAGCGGATACCAGCTGCGCCAGTCTCGAATCACGATCGGCTCAGGTGGACTCACGGGTAAAGGTCTCTATAAGGGGCCGCAGACCAATGGACGATTTGTTCCAGAGCAGCAGACGGACTTTATCTTTACGGTCGCCGGCGAAGAGTTAGGATTCGTTGGCTCCGCGGGCATTATTGGGTTGTTCGGCATAGTGCTTTGGCGTGCCGGGCGAATTGCTCGCAGGAGCAGTGATTTATTTGGCCGTCTTGTTTCCGGCGGAATCATGGCTTGGTTCGCTTTTCAAATATTTGAAAATATTGGAATGGCAATGGGCCTGATGCCTATGACGGGCGTTCCGCTGCCATTTCTCTCCTACGGAGGGACAAGTCTGTTTGCGGTGCTGATTGGCATTGGACTTTTGGAAAACGTTCACATGCGTCGTTCCTGACATTTTTTCAAGTTTTCTTTGAAGAATTGCCCAAAGATGCTTGCCTACTTGTGAAATCTCGCACATTATTAGCGCAGGTCGGGCTTAACCCGTGATTCCTACTCGCGACCTTCCATCGCGTTTCTGCCCATGAGAGGAGTTCCCGAATGCCAGCCAACGAGGTTGACGTCCCGTATCAAGACGAGGATGCCAAACGTCTTGCAGAGCTTGGTTACAAGCAAGAATTCGATCGTAAATGGAGTGGATTCTCAAACTTTGCGATTTCATTTTCTATTATCTCCATTCTTTCTGGTGGCTTTACAACCTTCGGTCAGGCTTGGAATAACGGCGGTCCAGTAGCGATCTCGATCGGCTGGCCAGTCATTGCTTCATTCATTCTGATCATTGGGTTTGTGATGAGCGAGTTGGTATCTGCTATGCCGACGGCCGGTGGCATTTACTACTGGTCATTTAGATTGGGCAAGCCGGTTCATGCCTGGCTCACTGGTTGGTTGAACTTGGCCGGTCTCGTGGCTGTTATTGCGGGAGTCGATTACGGCTTCGCGTTCTTCTTTACGACCACCGCGAACCTCTATAACAAGTCCTTTGACTCATCGAACTTGTCCCAGGTTTTCCTTGTATTCCTGGTCACTTTGATCATCCACGTTCTCATGAATGTCTATGGCGCAAAGGTGATCAACAAACTGCAAAATGTTAACGTCTGGTGGCACGTCTTTGGCGTTGCAGTAATCGTGTTGGTTCTCATCTTTGTTCCTTCACACCATCAGACCGTCAGTTGGGTTTTCACCCACCGCATCAACAACTCTGGGTTCTCGGATCACGCTTATTGGTTCTACGTGTTGCCACTCGGCTTCCTGCTCACGCAGTACACGATTACCGGATTCGACGCCTCTGCCCACGTCTCTGAAGAAACCGGAGGAGCTTCTTCTGCTGCAGCGAAGGGCCTCTGGAAGTCAATCTTCTATGCAGGTCTCGGTGGCTGGATTATGCTTCTTGCCTTCCTCTTTGCGGCTACCCACGAAGCGGACGTCACAAAAGCAGGCGGATCGGTAGTTGCCATCTTCCTGACCTCGATGCCGTTGGCCTGGACCAAACTGATCTTGATTATTAGTTGCGTCGGCCAATTCTTCTGCGGTATGTCGTGCATAACGGCAGCATCGAGAATGCTCTTCGCATTCTCCCGTGACCGTGCCGTGCCTGGACACGGGTATTGGGTCAAGTTGGACAAGAATCGGAACCCAAGCCATGCCGCAGCGGGTGTCGCTAGCTTCGCACTTGTTCTTACCCTTCCGGCTCTCAAATCAACGGTCGCGTTTTTTGCTGTTACTTCGGTTACCGTAATTGGACTCTACCTATCGTTTTTGATTCCTATCTACCTTCGTTGGAGAGTTGGAGATCACTTCGTACAAGGTCCTTGGAACCTCGGGAAGAAGTGGAAGTGGATGGCGCCAATTGCCGTTGCTGAAATTTCAATTATCTGCGTTTACTTCATCCTTCCGTTCTCACCAGCTGGTTGGCCGGGTAATAAGGACTTTGCCTGGACCGCGGTCAATTACACGCCTCTTGCCATTCTTATCGTGATTGGCGGAGCAATGGTCTGGTGGTCTGTGAGCGCTAAAAAGTGGTTCACCGGACCTGTTTCAAACGTTGAAACTCCACTCGATCCACATCTCCTCAACGAGTAAAAAAGTATTACGCTGTTCGGGTTCGCTCATAGAGATATGGGCGAACCCGAATTCTTTTTGTATGGCGTTCCGGATTATCGAAATGGGGCTTGGAAATGAGCGGTCGAGTTGAAAGCAAAGCATGCATTGTCACTGGAGCTGGGTCGGGAATCGGCGCAGCAACGGCGGTGCGCCTTTCTGAAGAAGGTGGGCTAGTCGTTTGTGCAGATTTGAATGGCGATTCGGCCAAACAGACCGCGGACGAAATCAATGCCAGCGGCGGCAAGGCCGTATCTTTCCAATTGGATGTATCCGATTCAGAACAATGCGATGCGCTTGTTGCTGAATGCATTAAGCAATTTGGAACTGTAGACGTCATAGTCAATAGCGCTGGCGTCAACCTTCCAGGCGTGTTTCACGAAGTTCCGAATTCGATAATCGATAAGACCCTCGATGTGAACGTCAAAGGCACAATGTATGTTTGCAGAGCCGCACTCCCGCACATGCTCAAGCAAGGCGCGGGTTCGATCGTCAATATTTCCAGCGTCAACGGTCTGGTATCCGAACCTTTCCTAGCCGTCTACTCTGCCTCGAAAGGGGCCGTGGTGATGTTGACTCGGGGTATTGCCCTTGATTATGCAAAGCAAGGTATTCGCTGTAATGCAATCTGCCCAGGGTGGGTTGATACTCCGATAAATCACGCACACGCCAAACTTCTGGGCGGCCTTGACAAGGTCTACGCCGAGATTGGCAACTTTCAGCCAATCGGCCGGCCCGGTGAATCACGCGAGATCGCCCACCTTGCGCTCTTCCTCGCATCGGATGAATCGTCCTTCATCACTGGATCCATTATCTCTGCTGATGGCGGCATGACTGCCCAGTAGCGCAGGCGCATACCTGGCCCGGACAGGTACTCTCTTGCAAGTGCGATCACTTTGGAGCCAACTAGAGCCCTTGCTCCCGCTAGTAAGCAAGCCGATTCAATATGTCGGCGGCGAGCTCAATTCGAGCATTAAGGACTGGGACTCAGCGGATGTCCGCTGGGCACTCATGTATCCAGACGCCTATGAGGTTGGCCTTCCAAATCAAGGTGTGATGATTCTTTACGAAGTTTTAAATGAGTTAGAAGGAGTCTTGGCCGAGCGTACATATGCCATCTGGCCAGATCTGGAAAAATTGATGCGAGCAAACGGTGTTCCTCAATTCACCGTAGACGGACATCGTAATGTCGCAGATTTCGATCTCTTGGGGATCTCCTTTTCAACCGAACTTGGTTATACAAACATGCTCAGCGCTCTAGATCTTGCCAATATTCCGTTACAGGCAATAGATCGGACCATGGATCATCCGATTGTCATAGCGGGAGGGCACGCTGCTTTCAATCCAGAACCGATATCCGAATTCATTGATTGCGCTGTTCTTGGCGATGGCGAAGAAGCGGTCATTAAGATCACCAAAATCGTGCGCGAATGGAAACTTGCTGGCTGTCCCGGCGGGCGAGAGGGTGTGCTCGAAAAATTGGCGACAGCCGGCGGGATTTATGTTCCACGCTTTTACGACGTCGAATATTTGGCGGATGGTCAGATAAAGCGGGTCGCCCCGAATCGAGTTGGTATTCCGCTGCGCGTAAGCAAGCACACGGTTATGAATTTGGACGAGTGGCCATACCCGAAACAGCCACTTGTTCCCCTTGCTGAGACTGTTCATGAACGAATGAGCGTTGAAATCTTCCGTGGCTGCACTCGTGGTTGTCGGTTCTGTCAGGCCGGAATGATTACTCGCCCGGTTAGAGAAAGATCCATAACCGGAGTTGCCCAGATGGTTCAAGACGGACTTGATGCAACTGGTTTTGCTGAAGTCGGCCTGCTCTCATTATCAAGCGCGGACCACTCAGAGATTGGCGAAATAGCCAAGGGCCTGGCTGATCGTTATGAGGGCTCGAACGTCGGCCTCTCATTGCCTTCCACTCGCGTTGACGCCTTCAATGTTGATCTAGCCAATGAACTGACGAGAAACGGACGACGATCCGGTCTCACCTTTGCTCCTGAAGGTGGAAGTGAGCGAATGCGAAAAGTGATCAACAAGATGGTCACCGAAGAGGACCTCATCAGTACGGTCCGTACGGCTTATGAAAATGGCTGGCGTCAGGTCAAACTCTATTTTATGTGCGGACTCCCGACTGAAGAAGATGAAGACGTATTGCAGATTGCGGTCCTTGCTAAACGGGTGATTGACGCTGGACGTCAGGCAACGGGCGGCAAAGACATTCGGTGCACGGTATCCATCGGTGGTTTTGTGCCCAAGCCCCACACGCCATTTCAATGGGCGGCCCAGTGCCACCACGAGGTTGTTGATCATCGACTCAAGCTGCTCAGAGCGGAGGTGCAGGGGGACCGGCGCTATTCGAAAAACATTGGCTTCCGCTACCACGACGGCAAGCCCAGCACCATTGAAGGACTTCTTTCTCGCGGCGATCGCCGAGTTGGGAAAGTAATACTCACAGCCTGGCAGCGGGGGCAGCGATTCGATGGCTGGAGCGAACACTTCTCATACGAGCGGTGGGCGGGGGCTGCCGCTGATGTTTTCGGAGAGAGCCCGATTTCACTCGATTGGTTCACGACAAGAGAGCGCCTGGAAACGGAAGTACTGCCTTGGGATCACCTTGATTCGGGACTCGACAAGGAGTGGCTCTGGAGCGATTGGCGGGAGGCCCTTGATGGTGAGGAAGTCGAAGACTGTCGTTGGAGTCCCTGCTTTGATTGCGGAGTCTGCCCGAGCATGGGCACCCAGATTCAAATTGGCCCGACCGGTAAGACCGTCCCCTTGATTTCCATCTCGCCAATGGCAAGCGCCTAGTGGACGTTCCGCACCAGCAAGAGCCGGTAGTTCAGCGGCTCCGCCTGAAATATGCCAAACGAGGTCGGCTCAGGTTTACCAGCCATCGAGATTTCTCTCGGGCATTTGAGCGGGCGCTGCGCCGGGCCAAGGTGCCGATCGCCTTTTCGTCGGGGTTCTCACCCCACCCCAGGGTCTCTTACGCCAATGCGACCCCTACGGGTGTGGCTAGCGAAGCCGAATATTTGGAGATTGCGCTAAACCAGGTCGTCGACCCGGACGCGGTCAGAGCCAGCTTGGACGCCGCGCTACCGCCAGGGCTTGACCTGATTGAGGTGGTTGAGGCTCGAAGTTCCGATTTCGCCAGCCGCCTGGAAGCCAGCCGCTGGCAACTCGTTCTCCCTGGTGTAGAGCCTGAGGCTGCCGCTGCTGCGAGTGCTGCTCTCCTGGCCGAGACCGAGGTGATCGTTGAGCGCATGACCAAAGATGGAGTTCGTAGATTCGATGCTCGAGCCGCAATCTGCTCGCTTGAGCTAGCTAAGGTTCAACCTGCTCCGCCGGGTGAGATTGGTCAGCTAGGCGCGGCAATAGGGCAACTTCACTCTCCATCTGCCATACTTGCCGCGGTTGTCCGAAACGGTTCGCCGTCCGTACGACCCGATGATCTTCTCGCCGCCTTACGCGTCGTGGCTGGTCTTGTGCCTTCGAATCCACCTCTGGTGACTCGCCTGGCGCAGGGACCGCTTAATGCAAGTGGCAGCGTGGTCGACCCATTCGACCCCGACCGGGAGTGAATCGAGTGATCGCACCGCTTCGGCGTGATGATCCACCGGCACGATTAACACTGACTTTGTCCTGCATGCAGGACGTGACCAAGCACTTAGGTGCGCGAAGGCGATCCAATGGCCGATTTAAGCAATACCGATTCAACTGATGCGCCAAAAGTGGCGACTACTAGACGCCGAGCGGCAACTCGTCCGGCTGGCCCCCCGAAGGTTTCCGAGGCCGATCAAGTGCCGGTTGCTCGCGAGATTCCGGCCGCAAAGAGCACTCGAACCGCTAGATCCGCAAAGGCGCCGAAAGCAGCACCTGCCGCTAGCGAATCTGTCGCAGACCAGGCCGATTCGTCGGTAACGGACCAGACCACAACCAAGCCAATGAAGAAACCGGTTCGGAAGGCCTCGGCAAAAAAGCCGGCAAAAGCCGGGTCCAAAGCTGAGTCAGAATCTCAGTCGACCGAGGCCAGGCTCAACCAGACCGACACCCAACCGACGGTCAGCAAAGCCACCGCCGTCTCATCGCTGGCACCGATCTTTCAAGCCCCGGTGGCAATTCCAGCGGCTGAAGATGTCGAAGAGCCAAAGCGGGCGCCGCGCCAAGCAGCGAAATCTGCCTCGGGTGAAGGTAAATCAGCAAATAGGAAACCCGTTGTTAAGGCGGAAGTCAAAGACTCGAGCGAGGATCTTTCCGAGCACGGCGACATCCCTGGTGAACGGCTGAGCGAAGAAGAGATTGCAAAGCGTCGTCGTCGCCGCCGCCGCGGTGGTCGAGGGCGCCGACGCACAGGGCGCGAAGTAGCTGAATCACTCGACCTAACTGAATCCGATGTTGAGGATGAGGCTGAGGATTCTGAGGCGGAAGTTGAAGAATCAGGAAACGAAGATTCAACGACCGCTCACCGTCGCCGTCGCCGTCGCCGTAGTACCGGCGAGGATATTGAGGGCGAAATCATTGACGCTGACGGCGTCAAGACCGTTGTCAAAGTACGCGATGCAAAAACTGCCCAACGATCAAAGCGCGACGAAGATGACACTCATAGTTCCGGATCCACCCGGTTGGAGGCCAAAAAGGCGCGCCGGCGAGATAGCCGCGACCCGGTTAGGCGACGGGCACCGATCATCACCGAAGCCCAGTTCCTGGCTAGGCGAGAATCTGTTGACCGGCAAATGCTGGTTAGACAGAGCGGAGATCGCACTCAAATTGCCGTGATTGAAGACAAGATCCTGGTTGAGCACTATGTAAACCGCGCCAGCAACACCTCCTACGTAGGCAACATTTACCTAGGCAAGGTCCAGAACGTGCTGCCAAGCATGGAAGCGGCATTCGTAGACATCGGCAAGGGGCGCAACGCCGTTCTATACGCCGGCGAAGTGAATTGGGATGCGGCCGGACTTGCCGACGGCACCCCTAAGCGGATTGAAACTGCGCTCAAGACCGGGCAGAACGTGCTAGTCCAGGTAACCAAAGATCCGATTGGCCAGAAAGGTGCCCGACTCACCAGCCAAGTCAGCTTGCCTGGGCGATACCTGGTCTATGTGCCTGGCGGGGGAATGAGCGGTATTAGCCGGAAACTTCCCGACACCGAGCGCTCGCGTTTGAAGCAGATTCTGAAGCAACTTGTGCCGGAAGACGCCGGTGTGATTGTTCGTACTGCCGCTGAAGGTGTTAGCGAAGAGGAAATGACCCGCGACGTAAACAGATTGCGCGCTCAATGGGAAGACATCGAGCAGAAGACCGCGGCCGCAGTATCGGCAAATGGTTCAGCGCCGGTGCTGGTGTATGGCGAACCAGATCTAACGGTTCGGGTGATCCGAGACATCTTCAATGAGGATTTCCGACAACTCACCGTCCAAGGTGATGAGGCTTGGGATGAGGTCAATGCCTATCTAGGGCATATCGCCGCCGACTTGGTTGGCAAGTTGAGCCACTGGACCTCGGAGAGAGATCTCTTCGCTGAGTATCGAGTCGAAGAACAACTCGCAAAGGCACTAGACCGAAAGGTTTACCTGCCGTCGGGGGGCTCACTGGTTATCGATCGCACTGAGGCAATGGTCGTCGTCGACGTTAACACCGGAAAATTCACCGGCAAGGGCGGAAACCTGGAAGAGACCGTAACCAAGAACAACCTTGAAGCGGCCGAAGAGATCGCCCGCCAACTTCGCCTTCGCGACCTGGGCGGAATTATTGTTATTGACTTCATCGACATGGTTCTTGAATCCAACCGTGACCAAGTGCTCAGGAGGTTGACTGAATGTCTGGGCCGAGATCGGACCAAACATCAGGTGGCCGAAGTGACCTCGCTTGGCCTGATTCAAATGACCAGGAAGCGGATTGGCCAGGGGCTGCTGGAGGCCTTCTCAACGCCGTGTGAGGTCTGCCATGGCCGAGGCGTCCTGGTCCAGATGGCTCCAGTCGATCAGAACCAGGGCGCGCGCCGCCACCGCCACTTCGAACATCGCGTTGATACCGTCGGCGATGAGGAGACCGCTACGCCAAGTCCATCAGCATCGATAGCCTCTATGGCAGCTGTGGCGGCGTCCAAAAATAGGCCGACCGCCGACCAGACAACCGAGCCTGAGCCAGCTGTCGGCACGGATACTGAAACAGATACTGGAGCCGACGCAGAGCCCGAATTGGTCGAGACTCCGGTGGTTGCCAAGAAGGGCCGTCGCCGGGTGTCCAAAAAGGCGGTTTCAGCCAAGAAGTCGGTTCCAACCAAGAAGAGCAGCTAAGGGGTCTGCAGTTGGGTAAGGTCGTAAATTGGCTGGTTTGACCCAACCCACGCCCAATCCGTACCCTTAGCCCTTGCGGCCATCGGTCGCCACTGATTTTTGCCGGACAGACCAACAAAGAAGTGTTTTCTTATAGAAAGTGAGAAGTGCCGTGTACGCCATCGTTAAAGCTGGTGGGCGCCAGGAGAAGGTTGCCGTAGGCGACGTGCTCCTGATTGATCGCGTTCACCAAGTGCCAGGCGCTTCCATCAACCTGCCTGCCCTGCTCCTGGTTGACGGAGCCGCAGTCACCTCAGATTCAAAGGCCCTGGCTGGCGTCACCGTCACTGCCGAGGTTCTAGAAGAGATCAAGGGCGAAAAGATTCACATCCTTCGCTACAAGAACAAGACCGGTTACCGCCGTCGTCAGGGCTTCCGCGCGAAGCGCACGCGAATCAAGGTAACTGAGATTTCGAAGGGGGAGTAATCAGATGGCCCATAAGAAGGGTGCTTCATCCACCCGTAACGGTCGCGACTCCAACGCGCAGCGCCTTGGCGTTAAGCGCTTCGGCGGTCAGGTTGTTGGCTCCGGCGAAATCATCGTCCGCCAACGCGGCACCCACTTCCACCCAGGTGAAAACGTGGGTCGTGGCAAGGACGACACACTCTTCGCGCTCGCGGCAGGTGCCGTTGAATTCGGTATGCGTCGCGGTCGTCGCGTAGTGAATGTGGTTCCAGCCGCGTAGCCGACACGCTCTTAATTGAGGGCGGGCCGGGGATTCCGGTTCGTCCTCTTTTATTTTTTATAGGTATTTTGTACTGCGATCTATCTCAAATGAAGGAGTGGTTATGACGACTTTCGTCGATCAAGTCCTCCTTTATGCAACAGCTGGAGACGGCGGCCGAGGCTGTGTCTCAATCAGACGCGAGAAATTCAAACCGCTGGCCGGCCCAGATGGCGGAAACGGCGGCCGAGGTGGGGACATCATTCTCGAGGTCGATGGAAACACAACCACACTTCTTGATTACCATCACTCGCCGCACCGGAAAGCCACCAGTGGTCGGCCGGGATACGGCTCCAACAAAGACGGTTATTCCGGCGAGGACTTGGTGCTTCTGGTGCCAGATGGCACCGTGGTTGAGGACTTGCAAGGAAATCTGATCATCGACTTGCTCGGCGTCG
The DNA here is from genome assembly GCA_035530875.1 of Candidatus Nanopelagicaceae bacterium. GTDB lineage: Bacteria > Actinomycetota > Actinomycetes > Nanopelagicales > Nanopelagicaceae > JANXYY01. The sequence continues at coordinate 15,020 of DATKUB010000054.1, read as the reverse complement.
GAGTGCGTTATGTACTCGCCCGCGGGGGCCGAGGTGGGCTCGGCAATGCGGCCCTCTCCTCGAGCAAGCGACGGGCTCCTGGGTTTGCATTGCTTGGCGAACCAGGCGAAATCAAGCAAGTACGCCTAGTGCTTAAGAGCGTTGCTGACGTCGCGCTTGTCGGTTATCCAAGCGCTGGAAAGTCTTCGCTCATTGCCTCCATTTCGCAGGCTCGTCCGAAGATTGCCGACTACCCCTTTACGACTCTGGTGCCAAACCTTGGTGTTGTTCAGGCCGGAGACATGCGCTTTACCGTTGCCGATGTTCCAGGGCTGATCCCTGGCGCGAGTGAAGGCAAGGGGCTTGGGCATGAGTTCCTTAGGCACATTGAGCGATGCGCTGCGATCGTCCACGTAATCGACTGCGGGAGCCTTGAAAGCGATCGCGACCCACTACGTGATCTCGATGCGATCGAGGAAGAACTTGCCGCGCACGGTGGTTTAGCTGATCGCCCCAGGATGATCGCGCTGAACAAGATTGATCTTCCCGACGGTCGCGAGATGGCTGAGATGGTCACTGCTCAACTCAAAGATCGCGGCTACGAGGTATATCCGGTTTCTGCGGCAACGCATGAGGGCCTGCAGGATCTGATGTATGCGATGGGACGCCTTGTTCAACAGGTTCGTGCAGCAACGCCGGTTCGCGAATCGGCCCGAATCATTATTAAACCAATTGCCGTAAATGATGCTGGTTTTACCATTGTGAAACAGACGGGTGCCTTCCTGATTCGTGGCGATAAGCCGGAGCGTTGGGTACGTCAGACTGATTTCGGCAACACGGAAGCAGTCGGTTACCTGGCGGATCGCTTGGCGCGACTTGGGGTAGAAAAGGCTCTACTGAAGTTGGGTGCAAAGCGTGGTGATGAAGTAAGAATTGGCGCCGGCGATGCAGGTGTCGTCTTTGATTGGGAGCCGAGCATTGAAGCTGGCGCTGAGCTCCTCCATGGACCTCGCGGCGGCGACCTCAGGCTCGAGCGCGGCATCGAAGCCGAGATCGAATTGGACGACGACGCTAACGACGCCGATGCGGTAATCCCTTATTGGACCGACATAGAAGACGATGAAGATGATGCGTGATCAAGTAGTTAATGCTAAGCGAATTGTGGTTAAGGTCGGCTCTTCGTCGCTGACTGGAGTTGCTGGTTCTGCGCTAGATAGCGATGCGATTAATAAACTGGTTGATTCTCTGGCAGCTTCTCGTCAATCCGGTTGCGAGGTGCTACTCGTATCATCTGGCGCAATCGCCACGGGACTTGCGCCACTTGGCTTAAAGCGAAGACCAAAGGACCTAGCGACTCAGCAAGCCGCGGCCTCTGTTGGCCAGGGTCTTCTAATGCACCGCTATACCGAATCATTTGCTCGCTATGGAATTACTGCCGGACAGATTCTGCTCACTGCAGAAGATGTCATTCGTCGAAGCCACTATCAAAATGCACAACGGACACTTACGAGGTTGCTCGCTCTTGGAGTCGTGCCGATCATTAATGAGAACGACACCGTCGCCACGCACGAAATTCGTCTCGGCGACAACGATCGGCTTGCTGCTCTAGTCGCACATTTGGTGCATGCAGATTTGTTGGTTCTGCTCTCTGATGTTGATGCGCTTTACACCGCCGATCCCAAGAAGGCTGGCGTTCTGCCAATTGGGGAAGTTCGCTCGATTGACGAACTAAACAACATTGAAATCGGCAAGACCGGCAGCGCTGGCGTCGGCACTGGTGGTATGGCGACCAAGATTGAAGCTGCTCGCATTGCGATGACTGCCGGCATCCCTGTCGTTCTCACTGCGACGCCTAACGCTGCGGCCGCACTGGCCGGTGAAGAGATTGGCACCTTCTTCCACGGTGGTGAAGAGCGGCGGCCATCCCGACTTCTCTGGCTTGCACATGCTTCTTCGCCGCGGGGGAGACTTGTTCTGGATAACGGCGCCGTTGCCGCCGTCGTCGAGCGCCGGTTGTCGCTCCTACCTGCTGGCGTCACTGCGGTTTCGGGTGAGTTCACCGCCGGGGAAGCCGTAGATCTAGTCGACGAATATGGTGCTGTAGTTGCCCGCGGCCTGATTGCGTTTGATTCCAATGAGATTCCGCAACTACTTGGCCGCACCACTAGGGAACTTGGTGCGACGCTTGGCGCGGAGTACGAGCGCGAACTCGTGCATCGCGACGATCTGGTCTTGCTCTAGCGCTATAGCCGAGTGGCGGCTTGCCTCCCGTGAGTGGCGGCTCGCCTCCCGTGAGTGGCGGCTTGCCTCCCGTGAACGGCGGCTTGCCTCCCGTGAACGGCGGCTTGCCTCCCGTGAGTGGCGGCTTGCCTCCCGTGAGTGGCGGCTTGCCTCCCGTGAGTGGCGGCTTGCCTCCCGTGAGTGGCGGCTTGCCTCCCGTGAACGGCGGCTTGCCTCATAGTGAATTTGGTTTTAATAATGATGCGGCTTCAATTCTCATAGGTCAAAGGTTCTTGCAGGATCGCCCTAGCATGGTCGACAGCTTCCGCGAACGTTAGGGGTCTCGGTGAGTTCTTCGCCTAAGCGTCCTGGGGATTGGCCAAATTTCGCCAAGTTCCTGCTAGCCAGACGCATTTTTACGGCGTTTGGGCACTAATTGTTTCGCCAGTTCGCCTCTGCGCTTGACATGGACTTACGGTGTATGCACGAGGTACGTACGCAAGGAGGTCGCCCTGTCCATGGCTGAAACTACGAAAAGCGACCGGTTAGGTTTCAGGATCAGCGCCACCCAGCGTGCGCTCCTTTCTCGTGCCGCGGCCGCTAGCAATAAGTCGCTCACCGATTTTGTCCTTGAGAGCGCATTGATTGCTGCAGAAAATACCCTCCTCGATTGGAGACTCTTCTTCGCAGATGCCGAGGCTTTCACCAAATTTGAGGAAGCACTTAATGCGCCAGCCAAAGTCAATTCTGGTCTTCTCGATCTACTTTCGGAGCCAGCGCCTTGGGAGTAACGCCCAACCCACCTACTCAAATTGAAAAAGAACACGATCTGGAATCGGTCTGCTCGGGCAGGCCAGCATTATATGAATGGCTGAAACGTACTGCGCTTCAAGCAAAACCATCAGGTACAGCAGCCACCAAGATCCTCGTGATTCTCCTTGCCGACTGGCTATTGACGAAGGACACCAAGGAATTGGCCTGGGTCGCGCGCTTCTGAAGGATGCAGTTGTGCGGGCCGTAAACATTTCAAAAGATGCAGGGGTTCGTGCCATATTGACTCATCCGATAGATGAAGAGGCTGCAGATTTCTATAAACGGTTTGGTTTCGAGGAGTCTCCAATTGATTCGGATCAACTGATGATCTTGCTTAAGGATTTTGGAAAAACTTTGGGAATCGGATAGATGCGCTTTGTACGTTCACCTTACTGGCGCGCCCTCGCCTGCGTAAGGGTCAGCTCCAACTCAAGACACGGGGTCTGATTCTCTCATTGCGGCTCGAACGCCGGCTCGCGTTGCGCTGAATACGACGTACCAGAGAATCGCGATAGGAATCACTGAATATGCAAGCAGGGCCAAGATTCCGATGGCGCCAAACATAGATTCTCCTCAACTCAGGTTGTGTTTTCATACTGCCACACAAATCCAGATTTCGTGCCCACTTTGAGGATCCAGTTCTCTGTAACAATTCAAGGTTCATCCGACGAGAAATCTATTTTCGCAACTAACAGGGCTTCTACCGAATCCGGTGCTAGCGTCAAGAGCGTTTGCATGCACGGGAGGCGGAAAAATGGGTCGTGATGGTTCCCCTCGTGGCCGAAGGCTCGTGATCGGCATCATCGTGAGCCTAACCATGTTCGGTGGCATCGCCTTCGCCTCAATTCTGACCCGGGGTAATCAAAGCCCCCAGATGTCACAACCGTCCGGCGCGCCTGACAAAGAACTCACGGTTACCCAAGCGGTGGCGCGAGTGCTCGCTGATTTTGCCGGGACGCCGGTCCGGAACATCAAGGTGGGTAGCCCGAAGCCGAGGGACGCACCCACGAATATCCCTTGGTTAACTGTTGAGTTCGCAGGCGTAAACCCAACTGGTGTTGAAGCAACCTGGCTGGACGTGTTGGCGCGGGGTGCCGTTGGGAACTTGATGAGCCGTGGCAAACCAACTACCCAGGCGACAGGTGGCGCTGGCCAGCAATTCAACTCACCCAGCGACGACGTGCTCCGCTCGCGTATTCACGATGCGGCCGTAAAGTTCGGTCTCAAGGTCCGGAAGTTGATCATCTTGCATCCCCAGGACAGTGCGATTTGGGTGAGTTTCACCGTTCCCGACAACACCAAGGCGTTGTGGACGATCGACCAACTTCGTGCAGCAGTCGAGGGATCACCAAGGACGGTAGAGGGAAGTCTCATCCAACTTTATTCGCCGGCTGGGGAACTCCTGTTGAGCAGCGGAGTCACTTATCGAACTGGGCTCGGTGGGCTCTCTTTCGCTCCCGGCCAAGACGAGCGTTTCGGCGCGGTACATGGTTATCCAGCCCAGCCGTCAAGGGTTATTAGCACGCCCTAACTGGGCAGATGTGTTCTTTGCGTTGCGGGTTCTGAATCGTGCAGGCTCGTTCTCTGCCGAGTTACGTATTATCGCTCGGCAGAGAACAGCTAGGTACTGCTACGGCCGAGAGGCAAAGCGCAGGTAGGGCTTTACCTCTTCGACGTTTTTAAACCGCTCCTTGGCGTCGGCAGTGGAAACAGATGTGGAGACGATAACTTTGTCGCCTGGTCTCCAATCGGCCGGAGTGGCTACCGGGGATGTATCGGTGAGTTGGAGCGCGTCGATGACGCGAAGTATCTCATCAAAATTACGACCCACTGACTTTGGATAGGTGAGGGTTAAGCGCACCTTGTTGGCGGGGTCGATGATGAACACGGAACGAACGGTTGAGGTGTCTCCTTCGCCGGGGTGAATCATGTCGTAAAGATTGGCCACGGTGCGGTCGGTGTCATCGATGATTGGAAAATTCAGGTCTGTGCCGCCGACATCACCGATGTCAGGTGCCCAATTTCGGTGACTCTCAACGTCGTCGACAGAGACCGCAATAGTTTTGACGTTCCGTTTGGTGAACTCACTGTTAAGTTGTGCGGTTCGACCGAGTTCAGTTGTGCAGACCGGTGTGAAATCTGCCGGGTGGCTGAACAGCACCGCCCATGACTCAGACTTCCAATCATGGAAGTCGATTCGACCTTCGGTGGTGTTCGCATTGAAGTTCGGGGCCTCGTCGCCGAGTCGTAGTGACACTTTGTATCTCCTGTCAAAAAGCGCTCAGTAATTAGAAGTGAGTGGTTGGTAATTCGATGTTATCCGACAAAAACGAAAGCTGCATTGTGAATGATTCTATGAAGGTGCTGAACTTTCGTATTTAATCGGCTCAAACCATTGACACCAGATGAAGTTCAACGTTGACTGGTCATATATCTCGCTTTCTATATTTTTCCTTCTTCTCGTTCTACTTCGATCAGTCAAAGATCAGAGTGCTACGTTTCTAAGAGATATTGGAGGTGCGGACATGATTGTTGTTATTGGATGGATCGCGCTAATCGTCGCTGCGGCAGTCGTGGTGGCTGGTGTTGCTACCAACAGCGGTAGCAGTCACACATTCGGCGACTTTGGCATTTTCGGACAGCACCTGACCAACGTATCAACGGGGATGCTGTTCTTCTACGGCGCAGTGGCAGGGGTTGTTGGAATGCTGGGGCTCGTCCTGCTTTGGCGAGCGTTAACTCGACGACTAGCTTCCGGCGGAATGCGCCGCGAGCTGAAAAACACCAAGCGCGAGGCAGAGACTCTGCGTCAAGACCGTGATCGACTGAACAAAGAACTGGAAACTGAACGGAACAATCGCCTCAATGCGAGTTCACCGGACTCAACTGATACTTCGCCCGTCACGGACTAGTTCCGTTTCCATCCCCAACTTCCCTTAGGGGGCGCGAGCGAGATGTTTCGTCGAATTATCCCCGCTGTTTAGGTGGCCATCGTAGTGATCGCCGATCGGTAAACGAACATTTCGATCCATTATTTCTCTTTATCGGGTGTGTATCGGCTGCAGGCGTAAAACAGGCAGATGGTGACTGGCGCGATGAATAGTCCGATGGTCATTATGGCTGCCAGATTGAACAAGGCCAGCAAACTAGCGAGCGTCCAGGCCACAACCATTGTTCGACGTTTTGCATGAAATTTTAGCGCGAGCCCAGTGGCAAGCGTAACAATGAGGGGGATAGCGAGGACGAAGACGACATTGATTCCATTCTCGGTCACAAGAGTTGCGGATCCACGTATCTCCTTACCTGTCGACGAGACACTGAGAGTCGAATACATGGGCACTAGAAACCCCGCCACAATGACGCACAGGCCATATATCCCGGCAATCAGAAGTGCCAACTTTGCACGAGGTATGTTCATGTATCGAGACTAGATGAATTCTTAACGAGCAGGGCGAATGCGGTTTGGCTACTGACTAGGTGTTGCCCCGGCCTGTTCTAGGGGTTTTGATGCTCGTCGGCCCAGATCCATATATAAGGTGTATCCCATTGCGTGTTGCTCATAATGTGATCTTGTACTGTCGGGGAAAGAGATGAAAGGCATTGGTGCTTAGATGAGCGGGGCGAGCCCACAATCTCGAATTTCAACTGGCCGGCGAGTTGCACTAATTCTTATTACAGCGACGTCACTTCTGTCGCTTGTTCTCATCGGTGATGGTCGTAGCAATTCGGCCATCGATGTGACGCGGGTTTGTTTTCTTCTTATTGTGATTCCACTTTCACTTTTTGCAGCAGTTCCAAGCCATTTACTATTACGTGCTCGAGGGCGGTGGGGACTGCGCCTAGTCGATTCCCCATTAGTGGCACCAATTCTTACTCCGGTGCTTCTTGGACTCTATTTCTTTACACCAATCTGGGTCCTGGTTCTATCGCATGTCTGGTTCTACCTATTGAGTTACCCGCTGCTCCTAATCGCCGGCTTTATCCTTCACGTCGGGCTGAAAGGATCGGGCAGGACCCACTCATCCACAGCATTCGGTTTACAGATTCTATTTTCGCTCATAGACCTGACGTTTGATGCAATCCCAGGGATCGTAATGCGACTAAGCCATCGCGTTATCGGGGCAAGTTACTGGAACAAACCACCAAGCACGCCCTCTACTGCTATGCATCACCAATTGCTTGCTGGAGCCGTCCTTTGGTTTATTGCAGAGGCAAGCGATCTGCCAATACTCGCGATGGTCTTTGTTCGATGGATTCGAGTCGACGAAGCAGAAGCACGCCGAATAGATGCACTTCTTGATTCAATGGAGGAATAGCGGTCGTTCGGCTCTCTTAAATCCACCACTCAAGTTTCAGTAGGGGACTAACGCAAGTAGCCAGTTAGAGCAAGAGTATGCAGCACCTTTGCAGTTTCGACTTCATCAACTTCTTGAGTGTTGTCGCTTAACTTAACAATCACCGTCTTGGTATTTGGCACCATGAATACATATTGATCGTGAAGTCCGAGCATCAAGTTTGTGTCCGGGTATGGGTGCCAGACGAAAGCGCCATAGCCCCAGTGGTCGCCCTTACTTCCAATCGACATCGGCTCAACAGAAGTTGTCATGCGTTTCATCCAGGAAGAATCAATTAGCTGTGTTCCATTCGCGCTGCCGCCGTTGAGCATTAGTTGGCCGAGTTTTGCATAGTCGCGAGCGGCTGCATTGAAGCAGCAGTAACCCTTTTCGTAGCCGCCTTTGTGATCGATATTCCAAGTTGCTAGATACTGTGCGCCGATCGGATTCCAGAAGTGCTGTTCAACGAAGTCGGATAGCGACATGCCGCTCACTCGCTGGATGATCATGCCCATCATTTGAGTATCTACGCTTCGATAATCGGCCTGAGTGCCAGGAGTAAAAGCCATCCCTCGGTGGTTCTGGATGAAGTTTGTCATGTCGGTCGTGGCATACATCTGGGCGATTGGCGCGCCCCAACCTTGTGGACCAGTTGGGTAGTCATCGGGTACATCGACTCCGCCACGCATGTCGATCAGTTCACCAACGGTGATGTTGTCGAACTTCGTCCCAGTCTTGAATTCAGGGAAGATCGAGACGAAAGTATCCGATTCTTTGAGTTTGCGTTCCTTAATGAGTTCGCCGGTCGCCATTGCGACCACCGTTTTCGCCACTGAATATGAAGGGAGCCGGCGATCTGGGGTAATTCCCTTGGCGTACCACTCGTAAGTGATGACCCCATTGCGAACTATGAGAAATGCGTTGGTGTGGGTTGCGGTCAAGAATGTGCTGAAGGGAACTTGGGTGCCGTACCAATCGACGTTGCCCGGTGAGCCAGCAAGAGCCACCGGCCAGACTTGCGGCGTGGTTGACGCGGGAAGTTGATCAGCCGGCATCAACGTTGGCGTATCGGAAGGCGCCGCGAGACCAAGCCTGATTGCCTGGATCGGATTCGGGTAGTGGATGTAGATAGTGCCTGCCCAGGCAAGACCCAGAACTATGACCAGGACGATAATAAGAGTGCGGACGGTCTTGAAAAGAAACTTAGCCACCAGCCTAGGCTAAATGATTAGTTGGCTCTCGGTGCTATTTATCGCCACGACTTTTCCGCGGCTGATCACAATTCTTGGGGCTGCATGATGGTTGAGAACCTCATGTACGTCGGTCTGTCCGTGAATGAGCAAGTTCGCCTCATGCCCGGAAGCTAGTTTGTGGTCTTCGATTCCGATCGCTTCGGCCGCCCTAGTTGTGATCATGTCGAAGATGTCCTCCATGCGCGCCCTGGTCATTGCTCCCAAGAAGTGGGAGGCCAAGAAGGCAATCTCCAAGAAGTTGTACCGGCCCCACGGATAGTAAGGGTCTTCGATGTCATCATGCCCAATGCCCACTGCCTGCCCTTGGTCGAACAAGTCGAGAGCGCGAAGGTGGAGCGGTCCGGTATGTGGATCGGTAATAAAGCCCATTCCCGCTTGCTTGGCTAGGGCGGCTAGTCGTCTAAAGGTTGGTTCTGGATACAGCGCCATCGCTCTGGCGTGACAACTCGTTATCCGTCCTTCAAGCCCGTATTCCAAAGCGCCGGTGGCCAACATTGCCGTTGTTCGAAGATTCGCATCACCAGCATCATCTGTGAGCATCGCGACTCTTGCGTCGTACTTTTTCGCCAATTCAAGCATCCGCTTCACATGTTCTTCCGCATCTGCATCGCTATTCTCAATCCACGGAATACCGCCGACTCGATTAGCGCCGAGTGACATGGCCTCACGAACAAACGACTCGGCCCCCGGATCACGCAACAGGCCATCTTGGGGGAACGCCACGATCTCGATTCGAATCGCATCTTTCAATTCATCGCGGACTCGCATTACGCCCTTGATGCCCTCGAGCCTGGCCTTCGTGTCTGTGTCCACAAAAGCTTGCATATGGAGGACCCCGTGCCGAATGGCCTCAAGGGCGGCTCTGTGTGCGTTCTCGTAGATCCAGGTCTCGTGATAATTCGCTTTTATCTGTGAGGCGAGCTCGATGCCAGTCATTGCTCCGCCCATGGTGCCGGAGGCGTATTCGGCATTCGCAGCGTCGCCAAAACTCCGATACGTGTAGACCTTGCAAAGATGCATGTGACCGTCGACGAAAGACTCAGTCACAAGATTGTCGTTGGCGTCGTGAACGATCGCCCCAGACAGCGGAGTGGACGAAATCGCCTCAATGCGCCGTCCGTTTATTCCGATGTGGGACAGGCCCTCGATGCCCCGGATCTTGGCGTTGGCTACCACTAGGTCGAAATTTGCCATGATCGATCTAATCACTTAGCCAGAAGATAGGCTTGCCTTATGTCAGGAGAAGAATTGGCCAATTCCGCCGTCGCGGCCCTTGCGCTTAGGTCGCGCGAGGCTGCCAAGGTGCTAGCCGCGCTTTCGCGGGCGGAGAAAGATGCGGCGCTCAGCGCGATGGCCAACGCCATCTCCGAGAACGCCGATGCAATCGTGGCCGCGAACAAGATCGACGTCGAGGTAGCGAAAGCCGGCGGCGCGATTGAGCAGTACCTAGATCGGCTAACCCTGACGCCATCCCGCGTCGAAGGCATTGCCGACGGGCTACGTCAGTTGGTCGATCTGCCGGACCCGATCGGCGAGGTCGTGCGCGGCAGCACGCTTGCCAATGGGCTTGAGATACGGCAAATCCGAGTGCCTTTCGGAGTCGTCGGAATGGTCTACGAGGCGCGGCCGAATGTCACGGTCGACGCTGCTGGCATCTGCTTGAAATCGGGTAACGCGGTTCTGCTCCGCGGCTCATCGAGCGCCGCCAAGACCAATGAAGTTCTGGTCGAAACCATGCGCGCTGCACTTACCCAGACCCGAGTGCCTGAAGATGCAATTCAGCTTGTTCCATCACAAGATCGAGACACTGTGACCGCGCTTCTTACCGCCCGCGGCCTGGTCGATCTGGTTATCCCGCGCGGCGGCTCTGGATTGATCAAGATGGTGGTTGAAGAGGCCACGGTTCCAGTCATTGAAACCGGCGTCGGCAATTGCCATGTTTACATCGACGCCGATGCAGATCTCGACAAGGCGCTGGCGATCGTCATCAATTCAAAAGTACAGCGCCCGAGCGTCTGCAATGCAGCCGAAACTCTGCTCGTACACGAAGCCGTTGCGGCGAAATTCATCCCAACGGTGCTGGCTGCTTTCAAGGAGCAGAACGTTCTGGTTCACGGCGACGAGAATTTCGCCGCTGCATCCGGCGACGTGCGAATTGCAACCGATGACGACTGGGCTCGCGAATATGAATCATTAGAGATCGCGGCGAAGGTTGTTTATTCGCTAGAGGAGGCCGTTGCCCATATCCGAAAATGGGGGAGCGGCCACACCGAGGCAATCGTCACCGATTCCATCTCGGCCGCACACAAGTTCGTGATCTCCTGCGACAGCGCAGCCGTCATGGTCAACGCCTCCACTCGGTTTACCGATGGCGAGCAGTTTGGTTTTGGTGCCGAGATCGGAATATCGACGCAGAAACTGCACGCTCGGGGACCAATGGGCCTGCCCGAGATGACCACGACCACCTGGGTGGTCACCGGCGATGGACATATCCGTGCCTGATGCACGGACTTTCCCCCTCTATAGGTAGGCTGCTCGCATGAATTCGATACTGGCCGAGGCAACCCGCCACCTACCAGCCTCCCCACTCACTTTCGGTCTGGTCACTTTTGGAATCTTTGCCTTCCTTGCCTTCGTGGTCCTCCGGCTCGACCGGGATCGCTAACCAGGAAGTGGTATGCCGCGCTCTGAAGGCTCGAAATCTTCAAGGCCGCTGACAATTTTTGGCGGCACCTTTGACCCGATTCACTTTGGCCACCTCCATGCAATCTCATCGCTTCGACGACAAATGGATCTTGGCGAACTTCTGGTTATTCCGGCTGGAGCGCCGTGGCAAAAAAGCGATCGCCAACTAGCTCCAGGGATCCACCGATTGGCGATGTGCCGCCTCGCTTTTGCCGGCGATGCCGACGTCTCTGTCTCCGATCTTGAGATTCTCCGGGACGGCCCCACTTTCACAATCGACACCGTTGAACAATTAAAAAATGGGTCGGTGGGCGCGGATCGTCAGATAAACCTAATTGTTGGCGCGGATTCGCTAATGACGCTGCACACGTGGCACCGCTACGAAGACCTCATCAAATCGGTACATATCATCGTCTGTGCTCGGCCTGAATATCCCGTCCATGCAGACCAACTGCCTACCAATGGCTTTACTCTGATTGAGATCTCAGCGCTGCCCATCTCGTCGTCGCTGGTCCGTGAACGCCTAAAGAAGGGCGAAAGCGTCACCGAATTTCTTCCTATTACGGTCTGGAAATACATCGTTGATCACGACCTTTACGGAATTGGGGCCAGATAGCTCTGCGGTGCTGGCCTCGGATGGGGTGTGAGAGAATTACCCCCTTATGACAGCCTCAAATCGTGCCGTTCAATCGGCGATCATCGCGGCCAACGCCGCACGCGAAAAACTCGGTCTAGATGTAGTTGCTTTCGACGTATCAGATCAATTGGGCATCGCCGAACTGTTTCTCGTCATCGGTGCCGCCAATGAACGTCAGGCCAAAGCGATAGCCGATGAGGTTGAACGCCAACTGACTGCCATCAAAGAGAAGCCTGCCAGGGTCGAGGGCCTACGTGAGGGCCGCTGGGTTCTGCTGGACTATTTCGACTTGATCGTCCATGTCCAACAAATTGACGAGCGCAATTACTACGACCTTGAGCGGCTCTGGCGCGATTGTCCGCGCATCGAGTTACCCATCGAGGACCTGCCACTACCGATTGGGGCGTAATGGGACGGACGCTGGTGCTGTGGCGACATGGGCGTACCGATTGGAACGACGAGAACCGCTTTCAAGGCAGCACGGATATTCCGTTAAATGAGGTAGGCATTGGGCAAGCAGAGAACGCCGCCCGGCTTGTGGCCTCATTTCGCCCGGCGGCCATCGTTTCAAGCGACCTCTCTAGAGCCTTCAACACCGCGTTACCACTTGGGCGTATCACCGGGCTGCCAATCGCGACCGATCCGGATCTCCGAGAGACAAATGGTGGAGACTGGGAAGGGCGCGTTGGGGCAGACATCAGAGTCAACGACGGCGCCACCTTCGCTGCCTGGCTCGACAGCGAGAACGTTATTGCTGGGACCACGGGCGAGCGTCGCAGCGACGTGGCCGAGCGTGCTCATCGCGCCATCGTTAAGGCCTTCGAGCCATTGAATCCAGACGCCACTCTGGTCGCCGTCACGCACGGTGGCGCGGCGCGCTGCCTAATCGCCCACATGCTTGGCCTTGGCACCGGTTCCTGGGGTGCGATCGGCGGATTATCCAACTGTGCTTGGTCGGTCCTGGAAGAAGTACACCGAAATGACAAACTCGTCCGCTGGCGGCTTGTGGAGCACAACGGACGCACTCTGCCTCAGCCGATATCTGACGAGGTGAGTTAGACCGATTGGGAGTGGCGGGGGCAAATGCACTAACCTCCGCTAGGTAAACAAGGGGCTGTGGCGCAGCTGGTAGCGCACCTGCATGGCATGCAGGGGGTCAGGGGTTCGAGTCCCCTCAGCTCCACTTTGTGATGTGTCGGGACATTGTTGACAGATGTCCCGAGACATCGTGGACAGATTCATTTTGGTTTTCTCGATTTCTTTGTTTCCTCATCTACCAAGAGATTTGTCCAATAACTTCTGCTGGAATTGATTTCATGTTGAGAGAGAACTTCACCAGTTTTTTTCTCGACCACCGAAACTTTGAAGTGGTCAACAATCAAGATGACTTTCTTTTGCTGATGTTGAATGCCAACTCCTAAGTGATGCAGCTTTCCCGCCCTGCGCAGTGAGAGTTTGCCGAATTGGTCAACGCTGTCATAACGGACCCGATAGTGCTCCTTCTCTTTTGCTGCCTTGGGGGTTGCTTTGATGGTGGCTTCATAACACTGTGCAGGTGTCCTCATCTCTAAGGCTCGGTGAGGTCTTTGAGTGTTATAGAGAATGCGAAAAGCATCGAGTTGGCGTTGCAGCTCGATGAGATCACGTGCTGGGTCTTGCAGGGATAACCACTTCTTGAGGGTTTGATGAAAGCGTTCAATCTTGCCCTGGGTCTGGGGATGGGCAGGTGAGCCGTTTTTCTGGACTATCTCCAATTCCGAGAGAAGATATTCAAAGGCATTTTTTCCTCCGACAAAGCGCGCGGTGTAAACAACACCATTGTCGGTCAGAGTTGAAAAGGGCGTCCCGTACTCATTTCTGCACTGGTTGAAAGAATCGATCACGATCCCACCAGTGATCGCCTTAAAGACGGTGCAACTTAAGAGCAACCGCGAATGATCATCAAGCCAGTTGATGATCTCGACATCATGGCCGTTTGCAAGGCGCCAATGGGTGAAATCGCTCTGCCATGTCTCGTTCGGTTGCACTGCCTCAAAGCGGGTGATGTAGGCCTTGGGTCGCTTCTTCGGCTGGGGCGTGACTAGACCTTCAGCTATAAAACTGACGTGGATGCTTGACACTTGGGGTCTTTGAACCTTAGGAATTCTCATGAACGCACCAGCCCTGGACCGCCAAGTCCGTCACCGTCTTGCTGTTATTCGTCACGTTGAAGAAGTCACCGGCAACATTGCCATGACCTGCCGCTATTACGGCATCACCCGCCAGACCTACTACACCTGGGCCAAACGCCTGGCCGCCGAGGGTTCTGATGGTCTGAAAGACCGGTCAAAAGCCCCGAAGACCAGCCCCCGTGCCACCAACTCTGAGGTCGTCGGGAAAATCATCCACCTGCGCCAGAACTACCACTTCGGACCCCAGAAAATCTCGATGTATCTCAAGCGCTACCACGACATCACAATCAGCAACTCTGGGGTCTGGCGAATCCTTAAACGCCTCGACTTGAACCGCCTACCCAGTTCCCAACGGTATAAACGCCACGACCGGCGGTGGAAACGCTACGAAAAGCAACAACCAGGACACAGTGTTCAAGTTGACGTTAAGTTCATTGAACCTCTTGGCGGCATCACGAAACGTCGTAAGCATTACCAATTCACGGCTATCGATGACTGCACCCGCATTCGTGTCCTACGGGTCTATCCAACCCTGAACCAGAAGACAGCTATCCAATTCGTTGACTACCTGGCCTCCCGGCTGCCCTTCACCATCGACACCATCCAGACTGATAACGGGTCAGAATTCCAATCCGCCTTCCACTGGCACGTCCTGGACAAAGGCATCAACCATGTCTACATCAAACCCAGAACCCCACGCCTGAACGGCAAAGTCGAACGCTCACACCGCATCGACGCAGAAGAGTTCTACCGACTCCTAGAAGGCGTCATGATCGATGACACCAACCTGTTCAATGACAAACTCCAAGAATGGGAGGACTACTACAACTACCATCGACCCCACGGAGGTCTAGGAGGCCAAACACCCTACGAAAGACTCAAACAAAAAACCCAGACACCGACGTAAAGCAACTACGTCAGTTGCACA
>DATKUB010000053.1:0-4869 GCA_035530875.1 Candidatus Nanopelagicaceae bacterium | reverse complement strand
AGAGCCGTCAGCGCGAGCACAGTACCTAAAGTTATAGTTCCGGACATGGCCAGTGAGCCGCCAAGCCCGTAGGTGATAGCGGTGGCAACCGCAGCAATCAGGGTGAGAGCATTGATGAAGTATCTATTGAGCATCGCGGTTTTTATTCCAGTGTCCGCGACCTTCTGTGCTCTAGTGCTGTAGAAACGTTTTTCACGCCCTTCGTTACCAAAAAGCGACACTAGCAAGGCTCCTGAAACATTGAACCTCTCGACCATCACACTCGACAGGTCTGAGTTCAGGTTCATTGCCAACCGCGTTAATTGCTGTAACCGTCTACCAATCCACTTACTCGGCAGAATGAAGAGTGGCACAATGATAAGCGAGACAACAGTTACTTGCCACGAGAGATAGAACATCGCAACCAGGACGAGTGTCAGACTGACGCTATTGCTCACGACGTTCGATAACGTGCCAGTAAAAGCTTGCTGCGCTCCAATCACGTCTGAGTTCAGTCGAGATATGAGCGCTCCGGTCTGGCTTCTGACGAAAAAAGCAATCGGCTGGCGTTGCACATGAGCGAATACTTGGGTTCTCAGATCGTAGATCAAACCTTCACCGATTCGAACTGAAAACCAACGACCAAAGGTCGTGACGGCGGCATCCAATATCGAAAGTATGCCGACGATCAACGCCAAAATCACAACTACGTTCTGCCTCTTAGGGACAATACCTTGATCAATTAGACGCCTCAGTAAGAGCGGAGTGCTAACCGTTAACACGGCATCAAGAAGTACCGTGGCCAGAAACACCCAGATCCACCACTTGTACCGAGTGGCGTAAGAGGCAATTCTCTTTATAGTCCCCGGCTTCAGTTTCTGGTGTTTAACCGAACTATCTTGAGAAAGGCTCCGCAACATTCTCCAATCACCATGAGATGACATTAGAGCCCGCTTAAGTTTCGTAATAACTGACTTTGTGCACGCCGTTCGGCATCCTCTTGGTGCGCAAAGTCTCGCTCTAGAGCGCCGAGAATTAGCCGTTTGGTGGCCCTCATAGATGCATCAGGTAAGGCCACTAGTTTGGCTACAAATGCATCGACGAAAGTTTCTAGTTCTGCTACGGGCACGACCGAATTAACCAAGCCGATCATCAACGCTCTCTGCGCATCAACTGGTTCTCCTGCAAGAGCGATCTCCAATGCTCTGGAGTATCCCAGCAAATTAACTAGCGGTTTGGTGCCAGCCAAATCGGGAACCAGACCGAGCGAAGTCTCCTTGAGGGAAAATCTGGCATTATCGGCGACGATTCTGAAGTCACAAGCCAAAGCCAGTTGAAATCCTGCGCCAATTGCGTCGCCTTGCACCGCGGCGATGGTTATTGCATGTGTCGTCCGCCAGCAGGTGAAGGCATCTTGAAAGGTCTTGATAGCACTTTCAATTTGCGCATCGGTTCCGGCCACGAGCGAAGCGAGATCTGGTTTAGCTTGACCAACAAAGACTTTGCGATCAAGTCCAGCACTAAAGGCGCGACCTTCTGCCCGTAGAACCACTATGCGAATTTCCTCGGAGATATCGCGCCCGATTTGCGCGAGTTCCTGCCATGTCTCCTCAGTCATCGCGTTTAGTCTCAGTGGATTATTCAAGACTACGTCGAGCCGGGCACCATCCCGCAGAGTTGTAATCATGACGTCATGCTAGGGCAATGAGATCGAGGTAATCATCACTCCAAAGGTCCTCGACGCCGTCTGGGAGAAGCAAGACCCGTTCCGGATTGAGAGAGGCAACCGCTCCCTCATCGTGGGTCACCAGAATCACCGCACCCTCGTAATTCGATAGTGCCCCGAGAATTTCCTCGCGACTGGCCGGGTCCAAGTTATTTGTGGGCTCATCCAGAAGAAGTACATTCGAACTTGAAACGACGAGCATGGCTAGAGCCAACCGAGTCTTCTCTCCGCCGGACAGGACACCCGCAGGTTTGGCTACGGCATCGCCGCTGAATAGAAAAGAACCGAGGACACTTCGAAGTTCGGTGTCATTGAGATTCGGTGCAACTCTCGTCAGATTTTCAAGAACGGTTCTGTCAGTTTGAAGAGTCTCATGTTCTTGGGCGTAGTAACCAAGTTTGGCGCCATGACCTAGGTTAATTTCACCGGTATCCGCTGGCTCTATGCCACCCAAGATTCGCAGCAGCGTGGTCTTGCCAGCTCCGTTTAAACCCAGAATGACTACCTTGCTGCCTCGATCAATCGCCAAATCCACGTCGGTAAAAATTTCCAGGGAACCGTAAGACTTGGACAATTCCTTAGCCTGAAGCGGGGTCTTCCCGCACGCCTGAGGCGTCGGAAACCTAAGTTTGGCCACCCGATCGGACTTACGAACCGCCTCCAACCCAGAGACCAATCGATCTGCGCGCTTAGCCATACTCTGTGCGGCTTTGGCTTTTGTCGCCTTGGCTCGCATGCGATCTGCTTGAGCGTGAAGGATTGCGGCCTGTTTTTCGGCGTTGGCGCGTTCACGTTTACGTCGTTTCTCGTCAGCTTCTCTTGCCGTCAAGTACGACTTCCAGCCCATGTTGTAAAGATCAAGCACACATCTGTTTGCATCCAGATAGAAAACCTTGTTGACACACGCCTCAAGCAGCGAACCATCGTGACTGATGATTATGAATCCGCCCTTATGCGCCGCCAGAAAAGACCTCAACCAAGCAATTGAATCGGCATCTAGGTGATTAGTCGGTTCATCAAGTAGCAATGTTGGCGCACCAGAAAAAAGAATTCGGGCCAACTCCACTCGGCGACGTTGACCGCCGGACAGGGTGCTAAGTGGTTGGACGAGTACCCGTTCCGGAAGGCCAAGGCTGGAAGCTATTGAAGCCGCTTCGCTCTCAGCGGCATAACCGCCCTGCTGTTGAAATTCCTCTTCGAGCCGACTCCAACGTTTGGCGGCCCGTTCCCCGGTTCGATCATCACCCATTTGCGCTTCGGCATTACGTAGCGCGCGAATCGTCTCATCCAACCCTCGGGCCGAGAGAATTCGATCAAGGGCGATAACCTCGAGATCACCAGTTCGGGGGTCCTGTGGCAAATAGCCAACTTCACCGCTTCGAACGACAGATCCGGAAGCCGGCAGACCAACTCCGGCAAGAATCTTCATGAGGGTGGTCTTTCCAGCCCCATTCCTTCCAACCAGCCCTATTCGATCCCCCGGAGCGATTTGGAAAGTTGCCTCTGAAAGAAGGAGTGCCGCACCAGCACGTAGTTCTATATCGCGAGCTTGAATCATTGGCTAAGAGTCGTTGAATGGATTTAGACCGTAAAACCCAGGGCGCGCAATTGCTCTCTGCCCGAGTCGGTGATTTTATCCGGACCCCAGGGAGGCATCCATACCCAGTTGATTCTCACATCGTCGACCAAATCGGAAAGCACCTGCCTGGTCTGATCTTCAATAACGTCAGTGAGTGGACAAGCCGCAGAAGTGAGCGTCATATCTAGGTACGCAACATTTGCATCGTCGACTAACACGCCATAAACCAAGCCTAGGTCGACCACATTGATACCTAGTTCAGGGTCGACGACATCCCGCATCGCTTCCGTAACATCGTCGTTCTTAGTGCTCATTTTGACTCCTATCGGGGACGATTCTATTGGTACTTTCCGGGTTGCCATTTCGTTCGGTCAATTGAACAATGGCGTCCTTCAGAGCCATCCAACCCAAAAGGGCGCATTTCACTCGAGCCGGGTACTTCGCCACCCCGCTAAATGCAACCCCATCTTCAAGAAGTTCTTCATTCGGAATCACCGCACCCCTGCCCTGCATCAAACGAAGAAACTCATCGCCGATCTCTTCGACTTCCAGTAACGATTTCGCGTCTACCAGGGTAGTCATGACGGAAGTGGAGGCCTGGGAAATTGAACAGCCAAGGCCATCCCACGAGAGCCCGACAATTTGCCCATCAGCAAGACTAAGCCGCAACGTGATCTCATCGCCGCATGTCGGATTTACGTGATGCACCTCAATTTCGAACGGCTCCTGCAGTCCCTTGTGTGACGGGCGTTTGTAATTATCAAGAATAATTTCTTGATACATGGCTTGTAGGTCCATTAGGCCACCTTGAAGAATTTCTTTGCGGCTTCGACGCCGTCAAGTAATGAGTCAACATCTGCTAGAGAGTTATAAAGATAGAAAGTGGCTCTAGTAGTTCCAACTATTCCGTATCTGCGCATGAGTGGCCAGGCACAGTGGTGACCTACTCGCACAGCGATGCCCAGATCATCGAGGACTTGGCCGACATCATGCGGATGGATTTCATCGATCACAAATGAAACTGCACCCGATCTGTGTGAGCCAGCCGGAGGGCCGATTAATCGCACATTGCTGATATCTGATAGGCCCTTTATGGCGTGATCTACCAACATTTCTTCATGTTCAGCAATGGCGTCCATGCCGATCCGTTGCAAATACTGGATGGCGGCACCCAAACCCACCGCCTGCGCCATATTCGGCACTCCCGCCTCAAAACGCTGAGGAGCCTTCGCATAAGTAGCTGACTCCATGGTAACAACCTCGATCATGGAGCCGCCCGTTAGAAATGGTGGCATTTCGTTTAGCAGTTCAGCCCGGCCGTACAGAACGCCGATTCCAGTAGGGCCCAGCATTTTGTGACCCGAGAAAGCTAGGAAGTCAACGTCAAGCACCTTTACGTCGATACTCTGGTGCGGAACCGTTTGACATGCGTCCACAAGAAATAGGGCGCCTCGGTCATGAGCAATCTTGGCTATGCCAGCAATCTGATTGACGGTGCCCAAAACGTTTGATTGATGAGTCAAAGCAACGATCTTGGTGCTTGAAGTCACCAGCGAATCGATCTCCCCCAGATCAAGATGGCCGT
>DATKUB010000052.1:0-27728 GCA_035530875.1 Candidatus Nanopelagicaceae bacterium | reverse complement strand
GTTAAGCGCACGGATCTGTGCAGTGATGGACGCAACCAACGACGCAACGGTCGTTGAAAGAGTCGCAACAGCAGCAGTAGCAGCGTTAGCAGCAGCAGTTGCAGCGTCAGCCGAAGCCTTCGCAGCAGCTACATCAGCGTTTGGCACTGAAGTTACCGTCGCGGCAGCTGATAGAGCAACGCTCTGTGCGGCGGTTACGAGGTTCGAACCGGTGCCCGTTGTTCCGTTAACACTGAATGGGCCAGCGGTCAACGGCGCGTAAACGGTCCAGCTCTTCACGCCACCGGTAAGCGTCGGTGTACCGCTGCCAGTGAGACTTGCTCCACCGAGTGAAGTGGAGGCAGCCAGGTCACCAGTGAACAGTGATGTGTAGGCGCCATCAGCAACTGCGTTACCGGATGCATCCTTCACAGTCAACGTAAGAACAGCTTTGTCGCCAGGAGCGTAAGACGCCTTGTCGAATGTCAAGGTGACTGTGGTTCCGACTCCGCCACTTACAGTAACTGTGGAGGTGGCGGTGACAGTTGGCGAGGTAGAAGCGTCACCGAAAGTGAGGACGCTGGTACCAGCTGCAACGCCAGTGAGGTCGAACGTTGCAGTACCAGTTGAATCTGTAGTCGCAGAGGCGGCAATCGTCGCAGTGGCCGTAGTGCCCGAAGTGGCGTACACGGAAATGCTAGGAATGATGTTGCCCGCTGCGTCCTTAGCAACAACGGTTACCGAACCGGTGTTAGTTCCGACCTTGTTCACGGTCGTTACATTGGTTGGAGTGAACGTGGCCACCGCACCATAGAAAGTGACTGTCTTGGTTGCGATAACAGTTGTGCCATCAGAGATCGTGATGGTCGACACGCCAGCAGTGCCGTCTGCACTGATGCCAAGGTAGCCAAGGTTGGTGCTGGTTAACGTGGATGAGACAGCTCGCGCTGTACCGACCTGCGTCGTGGTGGAACCGAACGCAATGAGACCAGGACCTGAAACTGTTGCTGAAAGAGTTTCGCCATTAATTGCATTGCTGAATTGGTCTTTCAACGTAATTGTTACGTTGGCAACCTGAGCCGCACTCTTCGAAGCAGCAACGGTAGCGTCGGTTGAACCAGCCGATGCCGTTCCAGCAGTAAGAATCGCCGTCGAGTTAGCCAACGACCAAGCAGGAGCAGCACCCCATGTGACAGTTACGGCCTTTACAGTTGTTACTGCACCTGTTGACGAGTTAACAGTGCTAATCGTCAAAGTAGCGGTACCAGCAACTGAAGAAGTAACCGTCGTGGTGAACATCTCAGTCTTAGCTGAAGCAGTAAGAACAGCCTGTGTGATGAGGTTCTGGGACGTGTACTTGGCACCAGCTGCGTAATCGACACCGTTTACCTTGGTGATTCCAGAGGAACCAGTTTGGGCATAGGTGCTGGCAGCAAGGTTAGCCGTACCAGAGCCAGCTGCAATTACAGACTGACCGGAAGCGACAGCGGTGTAAACGGTGCCAGCAGCGGTAGTGGCTGGGAGCACGTAATTGATGGTCACGTTTCCGCCGGTCTGGCCAGTAACGGCCGAAGCGGCGCCCTTACCACCAGTTGCCTGCGTAGCAGCAGCGCCACCGACGTTGATGATGATGTGAGCGACAGCAGTCTCGGTCGAGGTTACGGCGCTCAGAGTTGAAACAATGGAAATGTCGTAGGCACCGGGAACGTCAGGCGTGAACGAGAATCCACCAGCCGCAAGCGCCGTGAAAGTGGTGCTGCTGGCTGCGACGGTCGCGAGAAGAGCGTTCGTTGGAGCCGTCATTGTGATCAAGCCCGTAGCGATACCCGCGGCAAGACCAGTGATATCGGATGTGAAACTGGTTGATGCTGCACCTGTCACGATCGCACTGTCATTTGGCACCGAGTGGACAGTCACTTTGTAGGTAGCAGTACCTGACGTGTCAGTACCAGTTGCAGTGTTAGCAAGCAGGACTGGAATTCGGACAGCAGTGCCAGTGACCGGAACCGATGGTGTGACAGTTCCCAAAGTCATAGTCAAAGCTGTGCTAGTCGCAAACGCAGGAGCTGCGGCAAGCATGCCGACTCCTAGCGCTGCTGCTGCAACAAGCGAAATTCGCCTGCGCATTGTTTTGGCGTTAGCCATGTTTTGTCCTTTCAAAGGAACAAAGTCGAGACGGGACTTTCCCGAATCGGCTTGGTGCAAAGAGACCGACTCATTTGTAATGAGAGGGCCCGGGCATGGCGTTGGCTCAGCAAGAATTGACCGAAATGGTCGCAAGCGAGTCCCACCTAGGTGGCAAGATGTCAGCCATGTATCGGCGGCTCGCAGTTCTTGCGACGAGGATCTTGCTCGCCAACTCGGCTTCTTTGACGCCTGCCTTCGGTGCGGCAATCTCATTGACGGCCGGGGCAACGATTACTTCTTCGGCAAAGGGTCTGAGCAACGCCCCGACGGCGGCCGGGACTCAAATGACTGCGAATCTGTCGATCACGCTTGGGTCTATGGCTACTGGCGATAACTTGGTTTCTGCCACCTATACCGTGTTCAATGGGAATGGCGCCGATGTCACAAGTTCGGCAAGGTTTACGGCCAATGCTGCGCCCGATCCAAGCACCACTGTTTCGGTCACTGGGCCGGTATACACATTGGACTTCAACACCGGGGCAAGTGCGTCATCGCACAGAATTGGAAGCGTCTCATTTAATCCAGCTGGCGCTGGCGCTTACATAATCAAAGTGAGTACCGGCAGCATCGGAACTACCGCCGATTCTTTCACGCATTTAGATAACTCGACCGTGGCAACTTTCTATGTCTCTGGCAGTAGCCTCGCGGCGGGTGGGTCTGGGTTAGGAACAGAATCCGGCACTGCCTACATCAACAGCAGCGCCAAGATCGATGTCGTGTTTCCGGCGCACGCTGCTTCCGCGTGGTACGTGCTTACTGCGGCAAACATGAATATCACTAAAGCGGATGATGGTCTGCTCGGGGCCTCGACTATTTCGGTTCCATATAACGGAGCTGATTATGGGGCCGGTGTAAAGGTGACGATGCCAGCCAACGCAGACGCCGCTGACGCACTCCTGACCGTCCGCAGATCAACAGTTGGCACCGGCACGCTAACGCTCAACGTCATCATTGCGAGCAATGGCAACCCAACCGTGCTGAACACTTGGTCGCTCAATTGGGCCACCCCAGCCACGTTTAGCCCACTGACTACCCAGACTGCTTTTTCGCCGGACGGTGCAGCCTCGCAGCCAAGTTCTGGCGGAAACGTTTTTGCCCGGGGCACCAAGCCAGATGTCCTCGTCGCGCACGCCACCATCACCGTGGAAGATGCAGTTGGAAATCCTTCGGGCGGACAGAAAGTTTCCGCCTACATAATTGGTCCTGGGTATCTCTCGTTTGCTGGTGCGGGCCCGATCACGGGGCGCAATATCTCAAAAGTATTTGCCGGAAATACCGGACAACTCAATGTTTTTTCCGACGGCAATTCCGGAAATTCGACAATCACGATCTCAATCGGCTCTGCTCTCTTAGCGACGTATCCGGTGACGTTCTTCGGCAATGTGGTAACGCTGACTGCAACAAGTTCTAGCAAGCAGTTTCCGCTCCGAAACGGCGCCGGTACCATCTTGGTTTCGGCTAAAGATTCTGGCGGCAATCCGGTTTCCGATGCGCAACTCTGGGTGGTGAATTCAAATCCCGGAGTTGCCGAAGTGGTGGCAAAATCTTTCGCCGGAAACTTCTTTCCGTACACCGTGAATGCGCTCAAAGTTGGCCAGACCACAGTCTCATTCGTCGATGCAAAAGGCTTGGTGGCCCAGTTCAACCTGAAAACCTACGCGAGCACCGGCAGCATCGCCGACATCTCACTCGCGTTGGACAAGGCGGTCTATGCGCCGAAAGCCAGAGCGATCCTTACCGTGACCGCCAAGAATGCCGACGGCAGTTCCGTCCCGGATGGCAAGTACCAGATCTTCGATGGTCCGCTCCTTCCTTCTGTTACCTCGCTTACCTCACCATTTAGCGGCGGATACGTGACCCTTTCCGGCGGGAAGGCCAAGTACGCCTTCACGGTTCCGGCAGCGGAGGGCGAGTTCTCTTTCACTGGGGCGATTGGCTCTGATCCAAAGATCGTGCCGCCGATTCAAGGCGACAAGGTGAGCGCCAATGCAGTCGTCAAGGCCGCGAGTGTTGCTGGCACGCCAACGCCGGTCATTCCATTTGCCGCCGACCAAATTGAGGCGGCAACTGCCGCCGTCAACCAACTTGCCACCACCATTACCACCCTTAGCGCGGCGATTATCGGCGATCTGAAGGCGTTCTCCGACGCAATAGCCAAGCTCTAATCTGCCGCCGCGCAACGCGGTGAATCTCACCCGCCTGCGCAAGCAACCGCTCTAGCAGGGCATTAGTGAGGTATCCGAGCCGAAATGAACCTGTTTAGCAGGTCCGAATAGCGCTCTGTTTGACATACCGTAATCAGACCCGGATTATGTACCTGTAATAGGTGCCTGAAGGGATGATGAGCGTGACAATCATGGATGAGTTTGTTGGTATGACCGAGGCCAAGAGCGCCCTTCCTGGCGTTCTCACCCGGCTAGAAAGTGGAGCCGTCGACCACGTATTTGTCATGCGGAACAACAAGCCGGCTGCTGTCCTATTGGCCGTAGATGAATACCAGAACCTCCGATCGCTTAGAGCCTTGCGCGAGCACCTTGAGGATGCCCAAATGATTCACGAAGCTCTTCGGGCCGACGATGGGGTTCGATACGACCTTGATGGAGTGCTTGCAGATCTCGGCATTGAAGTTTGATAGTCGGAGTTTGATAGCCGATGCCCCGATACAGAGTTCAACTGCTCGACTTCGCTAGGCAGAATCTGAAAGAACTTGATGGCAGCACCAGGAAACTGGTCGCTAAACAACTCCGAAAACTTGAAATCAGCCCTGAGTTGGGGACGCCGTGCGAGAACTCTGCCGGGATCGACTTAACAGGCTGGTTGAAGGTTTATCTGAAGTCAGCCGGGCTTCGGATTATTTATCAGATCGTTGAGAAGCCGAGCCACAAGAACTCTGAAAGCCCTGAAATTCAGGGAGTTGTTGACGTGCTTGCGATCGGTCCACGAAATGATCTGGCTGTGTATCGAAACGCAGCACAAGAACTAAAGCGTCTTGGCCGTCATCGTTCGTCGCAGTGATCCAAGAAGATTCACTCTCCACAGGCACATTCTCGAGGGCAGTCAACTCCGCTAGCCGGGTAGTGGCGCGAGGCGCCTGAGAATCGGGTGAGGGTGTGCCTTGGATGTCACCGGATTCCTGCCGCTGGAGTTCTTGACGTAGTTAAATCGGCGTATGAAGCGGGCAATCTGGCTAGTGGGGGCATTGCTTTTGGCGCTGGTTCCCACTGGCTTGGAAAGCGCAGCGAACGCCGCCAACGCCGCCAGTTCACCCTTCACAGTGAGCATCTCGGGTCTTGACCCATACAAGACGAATCTGGTCTCTGCTGTCGTGAACCATCAGCGCGTCTTCTATCCCAAGAACGAATGGACCACTTGCACCGTCTCACCACTCGTGCCTGGCGACGTTGTCTCTTACACCTGGACGGTTGAGCATCCTGGTGCGCTAGACCAACCCGCACTGGTGGTGAGCAACGACAAGAAGTATTACCTCTCGTGGATGGCTGCTAACCCGGCGCTTGGTTCATTCCTGACTTGTCGAGCAACGGTTGTTCGCGACGGCGTGACTATGCAAGGCGATAACTCGGTTTTTATCTCGCACGAAACGCCGCTGGTTCGTCTTTCGATTTCCGGTGTTCTTGTTGATGCATCTGTTCATGCGGGCAATACCGCAACATGTGGTTACACAGCCAATGGCGATAACTCAGTTGTTTCATTCACTTGGTCTGTTGCGCCAACGATGAGTGGTGAAGGCGATGTGGCGCTGGGTACTGGTCGGCAATTTACATTTACTGATTCGAACCTTGCGCTGCTGCAGAACAATTACTTGATCTGTCGGGCTCATTCCGGGGTCGCGCCTTATTACCTAGACACGATGGCTGCGGCTTTGATCGCCGATCGCCCGGCGTTCCGGCCAGCAGATCCGGGCAAAGCGTCAGTGACAGTTGCCGCATTGCCAACTTTTGACCTATCTACCTATCTAACAAATGGAAATGTTCAATTCGGGATCGATTCGCAGACCTCTGGACTCTATGCCGGCTCGCTGGCGAGTATGACCGTCAAGCCTGGGCAGGTTGTTTCTTCGCAGATTGTGTTGAGTTCTGCCGCTGGGATTGGTCGGCTGTACGAGAAGGTCTACGACGCCAATAACCGTCTGGTCTATGTCATCCCGTTTGTCTCGGCAACTAACGCCGACGGGTCGTCGACTTGGACCGCCTCTTGGACCGTGCCGAAGGCAACGACGATTTACGCCGACGGGAGTTGGCAACTGAAACTTGCCGCCACTCGCGCAGCCGATCTTGAGAACGCGCCGGTTGTGACCATCGGCAGTGTTGGCGTCGCTGGGATCGTCGGGACTCAAGTTCCGTGCTCGATGAACACCGGCACGATCTCTACCCAATCGATCACCAGAACCTCTTACTGCTGATAGTCGGTTGCGCTGCGAGTTGGTACGGCGTGCGCTCGACTCGAGTTTTTGGCCAGCACACCTCCGATTTCTTGAATGTCTCGCCTCGCTGGGTAACCAATGTCTTCGATTTCTACGCCCCGGCTATCAAGTGCTTCCACTACTTCGCCCCATAGCCAGAGGCCGCCATCGGCCAGAATGTATGGTGCCGGGAAGGCCGACTCAGCGTGCCGTTCCCCTCGAATCCATTGGCCTACTGACTGTGGGGTCACGCCCATTCGCCTTGCGATCTCGCTCCGAGAAACCAAGTCATCAATAAGCCGGATTGGCTCTACTCCCGCCGCACGTAAACTGCTTATGGTCTCAATGGCAGCTCGGAGGCAAGTTCGGCCTTCCGCCGTAAGGGTGATCGTAGTTACTTCGCCGTGGACAGTGATTACCGAGTCGAACCGAGTACAGGCCCGGTCCTCGACAGCCTCGCTCATTTCGGCAACTTCGAACGATAGTTCGTAAGAATTCGCACTCATAGTGCACAACTTTCCGCCGCTCGCTGACTGTTGTCAAGTTGAAACAGCTACAGTTAACCGTCCAGTCGTGGCGATGTGGACAACGTTCCGCTTCGCGACGTACCCGCCTGGCTTGGGTATCTGGAGTCGCCACCCACTGGTTTCAAGTTCCTTCAAAACACGATAAACGACCGGAGCAACTTCACGCCTCACATCATGTGCTGATACCCATTCACTTGCCACGCCTCGAGTATTCAGCGCCATTTCCTTTCCTGAATAGCCTGAATCTGGCTATTGCCTAAATCCCAAACATCGCCTGGTTTGGGGTCCTCGAGGAGGGTGTCAGATGGTTTGAGCCTCCGGAGTCGACGGTGATCGAACGGCCTGCGAGAATGGGCCTATGCCCGACATGCGCCGAAAAAATCCGGAACCGCCGCCCGGTGCGCCGCAGATCCAGTTCAAGCCCGGACTCGCCAACGAGATGATGCGCGAGCTGGCACCGTTGTTGGCCGAGGAGGGCATCGACGTCGACAACATCGACGTCCCCGACCTGGCGACGCTGCAGGCGGCGATGAACCGGGCCGTGGAACGGAGCAACCTGGCCCGGTTCACCCCAGTCGGCCAGGCCCGCGACTACGCGGTCACCACGCTGCGCCTCGTGGTCGAGGCCGTCGCTGGAAACGACACCACCCTCGCCGCAGCGATCCTTGAGTCCGTGCCCCCCGAGTCGCCCGACGGCACCAGCGCGACCGTCTCCAGCTGCATCGGGGTCGCCCTCGGCCTGCTCGATGACTGGCTCACCGGGACCGACCCGCAAACACCGGACGGACTCGGCCATCGGGTGCGGCTGCCGTCGGGGCACTGGCTCGGCGAACGCGCCGCCACCGATGTCCTGGTCCTGGCCCGTAAGGGACGCGCCTTCCGCTCACTGGGCACTCTGCTGACTAGGCAAGGCGGTAAACAGGTTCTCTACGGCAGCGCCTTAGCCCTCGCGGCCGCGTTCGGTGCCTGGTCAACTTCGACCGACACCCCGGTCCACGACCTCACGCGCGCACACCTTCGATAGAGGTTTGCTTACCACGGCGTCGACCGTAGGCACTGCCCCATTCCGGTCACCCTGCTCTGGCTTTCGATGTGGTCCTTCAATCCGCTGTTAATGCTGAGTGATCCGGTTTCGCAGTAGGCGCTGAGAGTCCAATTTGTCATGCAGGATTCGCCGCGAGTCGGTGAAGTCAGGGAACGCCTTGTGAAGAAACGGCTGCCACTACTAAGAGGAGCCAGAATTCCTTGACTTCAAGGCTAAGGCGAGCGCAGGAACGCTTACTGTTGCTGTTTTCCAGACAATCTCAAGATCGACGCGATGATACTGATGCGCAAGCATGATTCGAAGCCCGCGTACTTGCTGCCAGTTAACCGAAGGAAAGAGTGCTCAGGTCTCATCCGTTAGTACGTTTGCCGCTTCTCCAATAATCTCAAGGAAACGCTCAATTGCTGGGCCAATTGAAGGACTCTCGTCATAAGCGGTGCGCCCTTCTGAAACTAGGAGCGCCACCTTCTCTGCCGCATCAATAATATCTTGGATCCGTTGGCCGTCATCACGACTCATAGAGCAAGCGCTTCTTCACGAATATGGGTATCCCGCGGTTTTAGCCCACCACGCGAAATGACATCCACGTGAACTTTCAAGAAATCTTCAAGCTCGCACTGGAGCAGATAAACATCACCAAGCGTTGTCTCGGGACCAAAATCTACAAGGAAGTCAATATCACTATCCGGGCCATCGTCGCCTCGAGCAACCGAACCAAAAACAGCTATTGCAGTGGCTTTGTGGCGCGCAGCGATGCCGCGAATCTCCTCACGCTGCGCTCGCAACTGCTCTAGGCGGGTCATAAACCAAGGGTACCTGACCAGGTTGCCCGAGGCCACGCTGAATTGAGGCCTGAAACCTACTCAGTCTCATTGCTACTGATTTTCTATGGTCTCCGAGCGCGGCAAGCACATCGAGTAACGCCTTACGTACTTCAATCACTTGGCACGGGACTGCCGCAGGGTTGGCTGACTCTATGCCCCGCCTGCCAGATGTGTCAGGTACCCTTGGTTTATGACCCGCCTAGAGCAGTTGCGAGCGCAGGCTCCAGCCATCCGCGCAATCGCTGCCCGTCATAAGGCGCACTCAGTGGCTGTTTTTGGTTCGGTTGCTCGAGGCGACGATGGCCCGGATAGCGATATTGATCTTCTAGTTGATTGTGAGCCGGGTGCTTCTCTAGGCGATCTTTACCTCTTGCAACAGGAACTTGCAGAATTTTTGCACGTGAGTGTGGACTTGATTGACCGGGGTGGGTTGAAGCCCCGAGATACGCACATCCGCGAGGAGGCGCTCGCTTTGTGAGCCGCTCGGATGAAGAGCGGTTTACCGATATTTTGGAATTTGCTGACCGTCTCGCGTTCTTAGTGGCGCATGGGCGTGAAGCCTACGATGAGAGTCCTGCTATTGGTCCAGCGATTGAGCGGTTCATCGAACTTATCGGGGAGGCTGCTTCGACGTTGAGTCCCGAGGCCCGAGCGAAATACCCAGATATCGAGTGGGCGAAGATTATCGGTATGCGGGTCATGTTGGCTCATCATTATCACCGCGTTAACCTTGACCGGGTTTGGATAACCGCTGCGGTCGATGTGCCGGAGTTCGCCGCGGCATTACGAGCAGGTAGTGCCTCTAACTAATTTGGGTCTGTTCATCCGAAGAGTTGTATTGAGAGTTTCCTTCACAATTTCCCTCATTTTGCAGATTGGGATTAACCAAAAGACTATTTGCATTTAGAAAGACAACCCATTTAGAAAGACAACCCCTGTGCCGTCCGGTCGGGCAAGCTCAACATGTCTTGCAGAGCAGGTTGCTACTTCGCAGAAGGTGCTCGCTCAGAGTGATTGCATCGCGAGTGACCTGGGACGATGCTCCGATTGAGACTTTCTGCGGTTGAAATTCTCGTTAACGGTGCTACGGTCAATAAATGTCCAGTGGATCCCGAGCTCGTTATCGGCGGCTCGCGTTCATCACGGTGTTCGTGCTCTCATTCGTATTCATGCCAGCCGCCAATGCGTTGGCGCCCATGGCGCCCACTGGCGTTACCGCAGTTGCCGCAGACGCATCAGCAACAGTGTCTTGGGTTGCATCGGTTGGCGCCGACTCTTATACGGTGACGTCGAGTCCGGGCGGCCGCACTTGCACTACTTCCTCATTGACCTGCTCGGTGACTTCGCTGACGAATGGCACTGCCTACACGTTTACGGTCACCGCGACGAATGCCGACGGTGTTTCTGCGGCTTCGCAACCAAGTGCGGCGGTTACGCCCATGTCAGTAGCGGTGATTCCATCGGCGCCAACGGGAGTCACTGCAGTGGCCGGTGAGGGACTGGCAACCGTGGCTTGGATTGCATCGGTCGGTACCGACTCATATACGGTGACGTCGAGTCCGGGCGGTTTCACTTGCACAACCGCGCTCTTGACCTGTTCGGTTGTCGGGCTAAGCAATGGCACGTCTTATACCTTTACAGTGGCCGGGACGAACAGTGCCGGCACTTCCGCTCCCTCACTGGCAAGCCCGTCCGTGACTCCGCTACTCGCATTGGTACCGCCGGTGGCACCGACCGGCGTTACTGCGGTAGCTGGTGAAGGGTTGGCGACGGTTGCTTGGGTTGCGTCGGTTGGCGCCGAGTCTTATACGGTGACGTCGAGTCCGGGCGGCTTCACTTGCACAACCGCGCTATTGACCTGCTCGATCGTTGGCCTGAGCAACGGCACGTCCTATACGTTCTCGGTGACCGGCGCCAACCCTGGCGGCACATCTGCTCCGTCCGCACCCAGCCTGGCAGTTACTCCCCTGTTAGAAGTAGTAGCGCCGGTGGCGCCGACCGGAGTTACCGCGGTCGCGGGCGAGGGGTTGGCGACAGTTGCCTGGGCGGCGTCGGTTGGCTCTGACTCTTATACGGTGACGTCGAGCCCGGGCGGTTTCACTTGCACAACCGCGCTGTTGACTTGCTCGGTAACCGGCTTGACTAACGGCACTTCCTACACCTTCAAAGTGACTGGAACAAACTCCGTCGGCACTTCGCCGCCATCAGCGGCAAGTCCGGCTGTTACCCCCGTGTTGGCACAGGTAGCGCCAATTGCCCCGACCGGGGTTACTGCGGTTGCGGGGGGCGGGTCGGCAACCATCGCATGGCTGGCGTCGGTCGGTTCGGACTTCTATACGGTGACATCAAGCCCCGACGGCCTTACTTGCACGACTGCGTTGCTCACTTGCTCAATTGCCGGATTAAGTAGTGGCACCGCATATACGTTCAAAGTGACTGGGACTAATTCGGTTGGGACATCTCCGTCCTCGAAGTCGAGCCTTGCGGTTACTCCATTGCCGGAAGTGACTATTCCAACGACACCGAGCGGCGTCACGGCGGTTGCCGGTGAAGGGAGTGCGTCGGTGGCCTGGTCTGCATCGGTTGGCGCCGACTCTTATATGGTGACATCGACTCCGGGCGGACTTACCTGCACGACTGCGCTGCTTACCTGCTCAATCACGGGGCTAGACAATGGCACCGCCTATACCTTCACGGTGACGGCCGCAAACACTGCCGGCGCCTCCCCGGCCTCGTCGTCCAGCGCTTCGGTCACCCCGACGTTAGCGGCCGTGGCCCCGGCGGCACCGGCCGGAGTCAAGGCGGTTGCCGGTGAAGGGTTGGCGTCGGTGTCTTGGTCTGCATCGGTTGGCGCCGACTCTTATACCGTGACTTCAAGCCCCGGCGGTTTCACTTGCACAACCGCGCTCCTGACTTGCTCGGTCGTCGGATTAAAGAACGGCACCGCCTACACGTTCAAAGTGACCGGAACGAACTCGGTTGGAACATCTCCGGCATCGGCGGCAAGTTCTGCGGTTACGCCGAAACTCGCACTGATACCGCCAGCAACTCCCACTGGCGTCACTGCGGATGCGGGCGAAGGGAGTGCGTCGGTGTCCTGGGTCGGATCGGTTAACGCCGATTCCTATGCCGTGACTTCATCGCCCGGCGGCCTGACTTGTACGACCACTTCTTCGACGTGTTCAGTTGCCGGATTGAGCAATGGCACGCCTTACACCTTTACCGTTACTGCCAACAATTCGGTTGGCACTTCTAGTGCCTCGGCGCCGAGCGCGGCGGTAGTTCCGGCGGCGGCCAAGCTGCCACCGTCAACTCCCACTGGAGTTACCGCGAGCGCCGGCGAAAGGTCTGCGTCGGTGGCCTGGCGGCCATCGGCGGCTGCGACTTCCTACACGGTCACTTCATCTCCGGGCGGTTTCACTTGCACAACCGCACTGCTCGCTTGTTCGGTGGCCGGGTTGAGCAACGGCACGGCTTACACCTTTAAGGTCACAGCCAGCGACTCGGCCGGCACTTCTAGTGCTTCCGCGCCGAGCGCGCCGGTAGTTCCCTTTGTCGCCAGGCGTCCGCCGCCAACCCCGGCCGGAATCACGACAGTTGCCGGCAATGGGCTAGCCACCGTGGCTTGGCTGCCGTCGATTGGCGCGGTGTCGTACACGGTCACTTCATCTCCGGGCGGATTCACGTGCACAACCGCACTGCTCACTTGTTCGGTGGCTGGATTGACTAACGGCAAGTCATACACGTTTAGGGTCACGGCCCGTGACTCAGCGGGCGCATCCGCCGCTTCATCGCCCACCTCGCCGGTCATTCCGCTAGTGGCGCCGCCGCCACCTTCGGCGGTCGCGGCAGTTGCGGGTGATCGGTTGGCAGTGGTGTCGTGGGTTAAGGCCGCCGGCGCCGCCTCGTACAAGGTGACTTCAAATCCGGACGGCATCACCTGCACTACTTCACTGCTGTCCTGCGCAATTTCGCCACTGACCGACGGGCTCCGTTACACATTTACGGTGACCGCTACCAACTCCGCCGGCACCTCTTCGGCTTCGTTGGCGACTGCATCGGTGATCCCGCTGACTGCACCTCGGGCACCGGCCACCGTGAGTGCAGAGTCGGGGGATTCGTCAGCTCTGGTCTCCTGGCCCGCATCGCTCGGCGCTACCTCTTATGTCGTCTCTTCAAATCCAGCCGGATCCAGTTGCCGGACGGTTTTGCTGTCTTGCTCGGTCTCTGCGCTGAGTAATGGGCGGCCCTACACCTTTACGGTGACTGCATCGAATGTTGCGGGCTCATCCGCTGTTTCAGTGGCCAGTAACGCGGTGACGCCGGCGAAAGCTGTGGCGGTCCCGAGTGCACCCACCGGCGTGGCCGGAGTGCCGGCCGACGGCTTGGTGACGGTGTCTTGGACCGGTTCGGCCGGAGCCACCTCCTACACGGTTACATCAACTCCCGGTGGGTTGAGTTGCGCCACGGCAACCCTCACCTCTTGCGTGGTTTCCGCGCTGAAAGACGGGACGCCATATACCTTTACCGTCACCGCAAAAAATGCGATCGGCGCATCGGCGGCGTCGGCGGCCAGCGCTGCAGTCACTCCGTTACTGGCCCAGACGGCGCCTGAGACGCCGGCTCAGGTGACCGCGGTTGCCGGCGATAATTTTGCAATAATCGGTTGGGCGGCTGCGGTCGGTGCCGCCTCATATACCGTGACTTCATCGCCCGGAAAATTCAGTTGCACCACGTCACTACTTACTTGCTCAGTGGCTTCGCTGGTCGACGGCGAGTCCTATACCTTTACGGTTACCGCCAAGAATGCAGCCGGGAAATCCGCGGCTTCAGCGGCTAGCGATCCCGTTATTCCGCAGGTATCGGCAACAACCCCGTTAGCGCCAGTTGGCCTAAGTGCAGTTGCCGGTAATGGGTTGGCGATCGTGTCCTGGACTGCGCCGCCTGGCACCATTTTCTACACGGTAACCTCAAGTCCGGGTGGCCATACCTGTACCACTTCACTGCTCACATACTGCGTGGTCAATTCGCTGGCTAATGATACGGCTTACACGTTTACCGTCACTGCCACAAATATCGGCGGCACCTCACCTGCCTCATTGCCTAGCACCTCAGTCACCCCGCGGTTGGCAAAGGCCGCAATCCAATCACTGGCCCTTGCCCAAATTAGCGCGCGAGCCGTCACGCAGGCTGAAGCGATCGCCGCCGCGATCGTCAAGACCGAGATTGCTTCAGCGGTCACGACCGCTCCGGCCACTACTCGGATCGGTGCGGTAGCCGTCACCTTGAAAGCGCCCGCCGGCGGAACCGTCGAGATGATTATGCGGGCGTCGCGAACCGGTGCGACGACGCCGATTCCATGCAAGCGCACGACGTGCGTGATTGCCGCCACGAAATTAAGCACTGCGCAGACCCTGTCTGCAGTCACCACTGTGCAAAACAGTGAAGCCGTGACGGAGATCGTGGCCGCCTTTATGACCTCGGTTTATCCGGACAACATCTTTATCCCGAGCAGGCGCCTCCTTACGGAAGTCAAGGCGTTCGCAAAATCGATTAAGGGTAGAGGTGGAGTCGTAACGATTGTTGGAAGCCACTCATACGGTTTGCACGATGCGCATGGTGTGCGAATGGCCAATCTGCGCGCCAAGGTAATCGCGCAAGAGTTGCGCAAACTCGGCGTCAAGGCGCGAATCAACCGGATCAAGGTCACGGCCAAGACCGTGAAAGGCGGGCTTGCCGCGGCGGTCGCCACATGGCGGCCATGAAGACGTGCCGTTATCGGCGAGAGGATTCCTTGAATCGGGACTGTTGCCAAGCCCCTACGTGTCAGGGTTGGGTTCGAATCTGGCGTCTCCAGATGATTGATGTCAGTGGTGTACGTCAGGCTTACGTTGACAAGGCTGCTAGAACTCCCTTCGACATTCTGGGTTCTTCTATAGTGATGTATAGCAGCGTAAAGTGGTTGCGTGGTAAGGGAAACAACCCAATCTGGATGGAAAATATGATGAAGTATAGTGAACAATAGTAAGCGGTTACCACCGCCATACAATCCCGGTTTCGGCACTAGCCTGCCGATTCTTGCCGGGCGCATTCGGGCGTTGCGCCGTACTACCTGGACACGATGGCCACTGCGTTGCCGACGTTTGATATGTCTACCTATCTAACAAATGGGAATGTTCAATTTGGGATCGATTCGTCGAGCTATGGTCTTTATGTCGGCTCGCTGTCGAGCATGACAGTCAAGCTGGGCCAGGTTGTTTCGTCCAAGATCGTATTGAGTTCAGGGGCTGACATTGGTCGGCTGTACGAGAAGATCTACGACGCCAATAACTGCCTGGTCTATGTCATTCCCTACCTCTCGTCAACAAACGCTGACGGTTCCTTAACCTGGACCGCCGCATGGACCGTTCCCAAGGCAACGACGATTTACGCCGATGGGAGTTGGCAACTGAAACTTTCCTCCACACGCGCAGCCGATCTGGAGAATGCGCCGGTCGTGACCACGGCAGTGTTACCGTCGCCGGAATCGTCGGAACACAAGTGCCGTGCTCGATGAATACCGGCACGATCTCAACCCAATCGATCACCAAAACCTCTTACTGCTAACAGTCAACTCGCATTATGGGCCAGCACACCTCCGATTTCTTGAATGTCTCGCCGGCAGGCCCGCAACGCCTACGACGTGAGCGAGTTGTCCTAGGAGGTAACTATCGAAGATGCCTTGATAGTTGATCTGAAAACGGTCGGATACCGCGTTAGAGAAGAACGGTGCCCTTGGGCAAGAATGCCGCGCACAGACGCACACCAAGCGCTACGGAAAGTGACACTGGAGAGTCATCGCTCGTAGTTGGCGGGGTTTCATCGCAACTGAGTTGGGATTGATCACGAGTTGGTCAAGGATGTTTTCGATTGCATCCATCAGTCTTGGACCTACATCAGTGCCCGGCCTATTGAGGTTTTCGTAACTCTTTCTAGCGCTTGGTGTCCAGAATAGAATGACCATTTAGTGTCGTGGGCGCTTGTGTCGATCGACTGTGACTGCCAATTTCGGGTTAGCAATGACGCGGTCAATTTCCGCCATCAATTCCGTGTTTGCCTCAACCAGCAATTGGGCCGGAAAATTAACCCGACTATCTACGCGGCATCCGAGTTTGATCAGCGCGTGACAGAGGGAAATTCTTTTGTGTTGCGCGTGATGGAGAGACCAAAGATTTGGCTCATCGGCGGGGAAGAGCGTGGCTGACTATTCGATCCGCGCAGTGCTGCTCACTGATTTTCCAAAATATCGGTAATTATCTCATCCTTAGGACGGCTCACAGAGAAAGCGCCTCAGCCCGAATAATGAAGGTCATCAACCAGCGGAGCCCCAGAAGCCTTATGGCGCATAGGAATCCGGCGAATCTCAACCGCCTTCGCGCGCCACCTTGATGGGGCACCTCGTCGACGCTTAAGGCTTCGCTTGAAGCACCAAGTTGAGTGTGTTTATTAAGTTATTTGCCCATGCGACGGCAGAGTCAACGGTCTCTAAAACGGGGAGCCCGACTGCAGCCTCTCGATAAAGGGAAGCCCAGGTACCATCAGTCGCCGGAGTGACTGTTGGCGGCCATTCGTGCGAACGCCGGTAGTCAAAAAGCCGCTTAACTGTTTCGACAAGGACTCCAATCTCCACTCCGCTTGTGATCAGCAACTGCAAATCCACTAGGTCATGTGCGCGCTGGCTATCAGGAGCGGTAAGGGCATGAATTTTCTGCGCAATCTGATGAGTTACTTGCACGACCGCTAGCGGTCCTGGGTTTTGCAACCCAAGACTTTCGAATAGCGCGACTAGATCCTGTGCGATTAACTTCTCGGGTCGCTCTGTATCGCCGAGTTCGTCATGTCCGACTTCGACTAGAACCGTGATCCACGAGCGTCCCTTGTACTCGAGTTTCACGTCATACGGGCGCATGATGTATTCGGCCGGCACACCTTTTGGGCGCGCTGGTTCAAGTTCCACAAGTCTGCCTGAGAAGCCACCCCATCCCTGTGTCAGTCTTGCCTGGAAACCATCGACAAACTGGATGAGTCCATCGCGGCGCGCTACGTCGAGGTCTTGACTGAAACGACTTCTGTCGTGGCCGAGTCGAAGCTTCAGGCCGGTACCACCCTTAATCGCACTTGGGGGGAGCATCTGACCAACGATTATTGCTGCAACAACTCGTCGCAAGCGCAAAGACGCAGTGACGTCTCCGGCAATCGCTTCGCACCGCTTATTTAACACATTGACATTTGCGGGAGGTTTCATGGGCTTACCTTGTCGTTACGTAATGCTGCCCGTGTACTAGCGGCTTCACTTCGAGTGACTAGCCCTTTTTTGGTTGCTTCGCGCAGCGCTTCCAAGAGTCTTTCACGCATGACCAGCCCTCGACAGTCGAGCAGCGCTTGCGCAACTGTCGTAGAGCGGATGCCCTCGTATTCAGTTAGATCTTCTTTCGGAATTTGCCGGCGGATGATCTCAACATATGGCGGCAATTCGTGACGGATTCGCGTGGCAGTTCCGACTCGAATTCTCCGCGGATTTACCAGCGCCAAGTTGTGCAACGCAAGCACGGCATCGCCCGTTAGGTAGGCCCCATCACCAACGCGTTGGACCGCCTCAGCAAATTGGTCATACTGCGACGGTCGAATATCTGGCATTCGGTACAGTCCGCGAGCTAAATGCGTTAGCGCTCCGCGAGCAGCGAGTTTGCGTAACTCAACCGCCGGAACGCCCAACTCAATGGCGTCTTGGGTGGTCACCAACCCATAGCGTTCATCCGCGAACTCTCGGAGTACTTGTCGATAGGTCATCGTCCTCTCTTTCATGGCAGAACAGTACCATAATCGGTACGGTTCTGCCCGAGCCGGGGGATGAGTATGACGTACTAAACACCGCAAGAATTGAGGTTCCAGCGCTCGTCGCGCTGTAACGAAAGATTCGCCGGTACGACCGTGCAGGTTGTAGCGATTCGACCGTGCAGATTGCAGATCCATGCGGGCTTCTGCGCGGCGGTGGGCGAAGAACGCTTGGGAGGTTCTATCGAATAAGAATGTTACGAATTGATAAAAAATCACAAAAAGGTGTTGTAATTTGTGGGGACTGCCTCTAGGTTCCCACCATGAGTACTGATCTGCGCCGCCGGTCGATCCTTTCGGTTCTCTCCCGCGACGGCGAGGCTCGCATCTCTGACCTGGCCAAATCCTTCAAAACCTCCGAAATGACGATCAGACGCGACCTTGAGGCACTAGAACTCGAAGGGCTGGCTCGGCGGATCAGGGGCGGAGCTATCCCGGCCATCAACCGTTCGTACGAGCCGCCGATCGCTCTTCGGGCCAACGAGGCGCATTCGGCCAAGGCCAGGATCGGCCGGGCGGCGGCAGACCTGCTCCGGGACGGCGAGACCGCAATCATTGACGTCGGCACCACAACGCTGGAAATGGCCAAGGCGATCAGCGGGCGACAGGCACTGACTGTGGTCACGTCGAGCCTCCAAGTGGCCGTCGAGCTTTCGAAGCGGCCGGAGATTCGAACTCTGGTTAGCGGCGGCTTGGTCCGCCCGGGCGAGATGAGCTTGGTTGGCGCCCGCGCCGAGGAATCGTATGCAGATCTCAATTGCGATTCGGTATTTCTTGGCGTCGCTGGAATCTCTCCCGAAAAAGGCTTAACCGAGTACAACCTTGATGACACTCGAGTAAAGCAGCGCGCGATTAAGGCAGCGCAGCGTTGCATCGTTCTTGCCGACGCCACCAAGTTGGGCCGAGTCGCCTTTGCCACCGTGGCTGCAATCAGCCAGGTGGATGTGCTGATAACCGATGCGCTTCCAACCAATCCGATCATCCGCGCACTCGAAGACGCCGATGTCGAAGTGATCCATGTTGAGCCTGAAATGCCAGCAAATACCAAGGAGAAGAAATGACTTCGCGCTTTAAAACAATTTTCCCAGGTGTGGCGAAACCGCTGATTGCCATGGCGCATGTGCCACCACTTCCCGGCACGCCGCTCTACGACCAGACCCTTGGCGTCAAGGGATTAGTCGACCAGGTGAAGCGCGACACCGAAAAACTATTAGCAGCGGGCTTCGATGCAATTCTTTTCTGCAACGAAGGCGACCGCCCGTACCAGTTGAAGGCCGGGCTTGAAGCATCCGCGGTAATGGCGCGCGTTGTCACCGAATGTCGACCAACCGATCGACCATATGGCGTTGATTTTCTCTGGGATGCAAACTGTGCGCTCGCAATCGCTGTCGCCACGGATGCTTTCTTTATGCGTGAAGTGGCCACCGGGGCTTGGGAGTCAGACATGGGTTTCTGGAATCCAAATGCTGCGGATCTTCTTCGTGATCGCCGACGCTTTGATCGAAATGATCTCGGCATTTTTATGAACATCACGCCGGAATTCGCCTCAAGCATCGGGTCTCGGACGGCACCACAGGTGGCCCGCTCCACCGTGGTTTCAAGCTTGGCTGACGCGATCTTGGTCTCTGGCCCAATGGCTGGTGCAGAGCCAGAGGTGAGCACGGTTGCCGAAGTTCGGGAAGCAGTTCCAAGTGAAGTTCCAGTTCTCTTGAACACGGGTGCAAAAGCAGCAACCATCGCGAAATATCTGAAGTATGCAGATGGATGCATCGTCGGCAGCGATCTGAAAGTAGACGGCTACACCTGGAACGACGTCGATTCAGACCGCGCACTCCGA
Organism: Candidatus Nanopelagicaceae bacterium; assembly: GCA_035530875.1. GTDB lineage: Bacteria > Actinomycetota > Actinomycetes > Nanopelagicales > Nanopelagicaceae > JANXYY01. Next base: position 8,035 of record DATKUB010000052.1, on the reverse strand, counting down.
TTCGTGGAGGCTGCGAGAAGTGCCTAATTCTGGGCCTTCCCGCCTATTGCTAGGCATCGACCTTGGTTCTTCAGCAACCAAGGCGATTCTGCTTGACCCAAATTTGGGGATCGTAGCTTCAGCTTCCAGAGCCACCGAACTTCACTCACCCAAGACCGGGTGGGCGGAGGCAGAGGCAGGGGATTGGTGGCGCAATGTCACCGAACTCGTTCCCGAACTCCTTGCTGCTGCCGGCGTCGGTGCAAGTGATGTTGTAGGCATCGCATGTTCTGGAATGGTGCCTGCGGTCTTATGCCTCGATGAAAACCTGGCGCCACTGCGGCGGGCGATTCTGCAAAACGACGCACGCGCCCATCAAGAGATAACCGAACTTCGCCTCCCATTGGCCGATCTTGATCTGCTCGCACTCACAGGCTCGGTGCTCACCCAGCAGTCGGTTGCTCCAACCGCACTCTGGCTAGCTCGGAACGAACCAGAAGTCTGGGCGCGCACGAAGTACATAGTTGGTTCCTACGATTGGTTGTCAATGCGCCTTGGCGCACGTTCGCACGTCGAGCGAAATTGGGCAATCGAATCAGGTCTTTATAACTGGGACGGCACGCCAGTAGATGCAGTTATCGCCAGCACCGAAATCCGTTGGCCAGAACTTCAGGAAGTTGTGGATCCGAGCACGATCGTTGGGTGGCTCAGTCGGAGTGCCGCAAGAGAATTAGGTCTGGAATTCGAAACTCCAATAGTTGTTGGCGGTGCCGATCACGTCCTCTCCGCTTTTGGTGCGGGCCTGGTGGATGAGGGCGACTGGATAATCAAGCTCGGCGGCGCCGGCGACATTCTGGCCGTAAGCGATACCCGTTTCTTAGATGCACGTCTCTATCTCGACGCACATGCGATCCCTGGCAAGTGGCTGCCCAACGGTTGCATGGCAACGAGTGGATCGGCGCTCCGCTGGGAGCAAGACATTCTCGGCGGTATCGATCTGGCCGTCTTAGATCTTGAAGCGGAACAAGCCGAGCCAGGAGCGCTGCTCACCCTGCCGTATTTTCTCGGCGAGAAATCCCCGCTCCACGATCCGGACCTACGGGGCGCAGTGCTGGGTTTGCATCTTGGCACCACAAGAGGTGATTTGCATCGATCATTTTTGGAAGCGATCGCCTATGGGTTCCGTCAGCACATGGAAATTTTCACTAGCCGCGGTCTCAAACTTGGTTCGCCGCGAGTCACAAACGGCGGATCCAAATCCACGCTCTGGAAAGAAATTCTGGCCGACGTAATTGGTTTGCCGCTGACGCCACTGATTGGCCACCCGGGCGCCTCCCTTGGCGCCGCGGTGATCGCCGGAATTGCAACTGGCAATATCTCCGATTGGAGCCAGGTCAACCAATTCGTTCGGGTCGGCGACCTAATCGAACCCGATCCGGCAAACCGCACGACCTATGACGAGCGGTATGAAAACTTCCTTGAGTTTCAGTCATCGAGCAGTGGAATTTCACACGCCTTAGCGAAAAGCGGTAGAGCATGAAAAAAGTTGCGGTAGTAACTGGCGCCGGATCCGGCATTGGCGCTGCAATCGCGCGCGAGTTAGCCAAGCGCGATTACCACGTGGTGGCCACTGACCTAAATGAATCAGCAGCAGCCAGTACGGCAGCGGAATTGGCCTCCGCACGTGCAATGAAACTTGACGTCACCAAAGCAGCAGATTCGATTGCCGTGGCGAACTCGGTAATCGAAACCGAAGGCCGCCTCGACGTGTGGGTTTCTAATGCGGGCGTTTCTAAGATGGCGCGCTTCACCGAGATCACCGAAGAGATGTACGACTTCACTCTTGGCGTGAATCTAAAGGGAGTCTTTCTTGCTGGGCAAGCAGCGGCAAGTTCGATGATCAAGTTGGGAACACCCGGCGTGATCGTCAACGTGGCGTCGATGGCTGGTAAGCAAGGAAGAGTGCCATTTCTTTCCGATTATGTCGCAAGCAAATTCGGCGTAATCGGCTTGACCCAGGCGATGGCTTTTGAATTGGCAGCACACCAAATTCGCGTTAACAGTGTCTGTCCAGGCTATGTAGCAACGCCCATGCAAGCGCGCGAACTTGCCTGGGAAGCAGATCTCCGTGGTGCCAGCGCGGAAGACGTAAGGCGGTTATGGATTGCCGACACTCCCCTAGCTCGGCTTGAAGAACCAGAAGATGTTGCAAAGGTAGTTGGTTTTCTCGCTAGCGAGGACGCCGCGTTCATCACCGGAGAAGCGATCGCCATCAATGGCGGCGCCTTCATGGATTAGCAAGTTGCTTACTAAGCGAACTAGAGGAGATGAAATGAAAGTGTTTACCATTCGCAAGAGTGCGATCGCGGCTAGTGCTGCTGCGATCTTGGCTCTTGTATCTGCATGCAGTAGTGGCTCCACAAGCAGTTCCGCTGCACCGAGTGCCAGCAGTGGAGCGGGAATCTCGGCTGCGACCTCAGGCACCGTTAGAGTTCTAATGGAAGGTGTCCCGGACACCGACATTGTTCAAGGCTTGTTAGCTGAGTTCAACAAGCAATACCCAAACATCACAGTGAAGATCCAGTCGATCGTATACGACCAAATCCGTGACAAGATCGTCGCTTCATTCCAGGCTCCAACGCCTACTTATGACATGGCGATCATCGATAACCCATGGATGGGCGATTTCGCCAAGGCTGGTTTCCTGAAGCCTCTCGATACTTACATTAAGAACACTCCTAACTATGACTACCAAGACTTCTCCGCACCTCTTCGGTCGATCGGCGAAGTTGACGGCAAGATATATGGCGTGCCGTTTTACAACTACGGCCTTGGCCTGATCTACCGAACGGATCTCTTCCAAGCCGCCGGCCTGTCTGAGCCAACAACCCTCGCCGAATTGGCAAGTGACGCAAAGACGTTGACGACGCCAACCCGAGCAGGCATTGCCATGCAGCCACAACGCGGTTACAAAGCTTTCGAAGAGTGGGGCAACTACCTCGATGCTGCTGGTGGATCTATCTATGGCAGCGATGGCAAGGTTCACTTGAACACTCCGGAAGCCAAACTTGCGCTCAACACCTACATTCAGATGTACAAGACCAGTGCCCCAAAAAATTCCCTCAACTGGGCATTCGACGAGGCGCTACGTGCGGTGTCAAGCGACAAGGCCGCGATGATGGTCTCTTACAACTGGATGCTGCCAACTCTTAACAAGCCAGGCGGTCCAGCGGGCGCTCTTGCCGGCAAGTTCAAGTTGGCAACCATGCCTGGTGGCAAGCAGATCCTTGGCCTCTGGGACTGGGCGATTCCGTCCAACTCGAAGGTTTCCGACGCAGCTTGGGCCTTCATTTCTTGGCTAACTTCCAAGCAAGGTGAAGCAGCTCGAGTTGCCGCGGGTGGCGCTCCAGTTCGTACCAGTGTTCTCACCGACCCAGCAGTTGCCTCAAGCGGTGGCGGAGCAGATTACTTCGCGACTGTTGGCAAGATTCTCAGCAATGCTGAACCGCTATGCCACGGCTCGAACTGCGATGAAATGATCAATGCAGTAGGAACTGAGTTGAACGCGGCCATCGCTGGTCAGAAGTCCGTTGACGCTGCTCTCTTGGCGGCTGAAACACAGGCGAACAAGATTCAATCGCAGTAATTTATTAAATCGCAGTAATTTCCATAACGTTCTCTAAGTTCGCATAGAAAGGAGGGGGTATGTCTTTCCGGCTACGCCTCATGGCACCACTCATGGCGCTATTCGTCGCTTCGGTCGGATACCCCCTCCTTTATGCCTTCTATCTTTCGCTTACCAGTTACCGAATCACCCATAGGTGGGACACCCACCTGGTTGGGTTAAGTCAGTACAACGACGTTCTGCACAACGCTGATTATTGGAGTGCGCTTAAGGTCACTGGCACTTTTGTGGCGGTGGCCGTCACTATAGAGCTCTGTGTGGGGCTGATGATCGCGCTCGCTTTGCAACGGCAGAAGTGGATCCGGGATTTCACGCGATCCTTCCTCTTGACCCCAATGTTTGTAACGCCTATTGCAGTCGGGCTCATGTTCCGGTTTCTCCTAAACCAGCAATTGGGTGCGCTCCCAGCCGTGCTTGGGCATCTTGGAATCGTCTACGACTTCTTTGGAAACAACAACGCTCTTTTTTCAATAATCATGATCGACACTTGGCAGTGGACCCCCTTTATGGTTCTCCTGCTCCTGGCCGGTTTGGAGAGCCTGCCGAAGCAACCGTTTGAAGCAGCCCGCGTTGATGGCGCATCTACGTTCTACACCTTCCGCCGCGTAACGGTGCCAATGCTGACTCCGGTTCTCGTTGTTGCGATCTTGATTCGAAGCCTTGATGCAATGAAAGTCTTTGAGTATGTCTTTGCCATCACTCGTGGCGGCCCCGGCACTCAGACGCAAACGATCCAATACTTCACCTATCAGACGGGGATTGAGTTCTATCGCCTGGGAAATGCTTCTGCGATGTCGTATCTCTTGTTGGCGATAGTGCTAGCGGTAGTCATATTCCTCTTCAAGAGGGTAGAGAGGGCTAAGCAATCGTGACGACTCTCTCCTTATCTCACAAGCGGCCAACCAAGAAATTTAACGCTTGGGGTTTCTTCGGCTCACTTCTTCTTGCGACCGCGGCACTTGTCGTCTTCTTACCGTTTCTCTGGGTGTTCCTTGGCTCGTTCAAGACCGGCTCGCAACTCAATGACCCAACACTCATGGCCTTCCGGCCAAATCTTGCGAACTGGCGTGATGTCATCGATTCGGGAATTCTTCAATCGGCAGGACGGAGCGCCCTGGTTGGGATTGTTACCGTTTCAATCTCGGTCGTTGTCGGCTCGATGGGTGCCTACTCGATCAGTCGTTACAAGACCGGCGGCTCTGCGACTCGATTCGGCATTCTCGCAGCCCAAGTGTTGCCGCCAGCCGTCTTGGTCTTTCCGATTTTGGATATGGCATTCCGGCTTCGGCTCAATGACACTTTGATTGCAGTGATTATTGCGCATCTGACTTTCGTGATGCCGGTAGTCACCTGGTTCCTGATCGGCTTCTTTGATGCTGCGCCCAAGGAAGTTGAAGAGCAGGCGATGGTCGATGGGCTAAGTCGATTCGCTGCCTTCCGTAAAGTTGTGCTGCCGCAAGTGGCACCGGGCATCGGAGCCTCTGCGATCTTCGGCTTTGTTCTTTCCTGGAATGATCTTTTCTATGCGTTGATTCTTGCTCCGGGCAATGCGGCAACGCTTCCGGTGCGAATAGCGGGCTTCAATACATTTCGTGGAGTTGAGCTTGGCTCGATGTGCGCGGCCATCTTGGTTTCAATCGTTCCTGTTTTGATTGCCAGTTTTTTCATCCAACGTCGACTCGTCCGCGGTATTAGCGGCGGGGCAGTGAAGTTCTGAGAGGCGAACCAGTGAACGTTCGATTAGAGAATGTCGTCAAGAAGTATGGCGACGTCGAAGCCGTGCGTGGAATCAACCTTGAGCTTCAGGATGGCAAGTTCACCGTTCTTGTCGGCCCCTCCGGATGCGGGAAGACGACGACGCTCCGAATGATCGCTGGTCTCGAATCTGTTACTAGCGGCCAGATCTTCATCGGCGACCTCGACGTGACTGATTTTGAGCCGAAGGATCGCGATGTCTCGATGGTGTTCCAGAACTATGCGCTGTACCCGCACTTATCCGTAGCAGACAACATTGCGTTCCCATTGATGGCCAGGGGAGCAAAGCGCGCCGATGTTCAGGATCGGATTAATGATGTCGCAGCTGCCCTGGAGATAACCCAACTGCTTGGCCGAAAGCCGAAAGAACTCTCGGGTGGCCAGCAGCAGCGGGTTGCGATTGGTCGCGCAATTATTCGTCAGCCGAAAGTCTTCCTTTTCGACGAGCCGCTTTCAAATCTTGATGCGAAGTTGCGAGTGGAAATGCGCACTGAGTTGCTGCGGCTTCAACGCCAGTTGGGGGCAACTGCTGTGTACGTGACGCACGATCAAGAGGAGGCAATGACGCTTTCCGACGTGATGGTAGTCATGCGCGATGGCGTGATTGCTCAGCAGGGGAAGCCGGTCGAAGTGTATGAATCCCCCATTGATACTTTTGTCGCGAGTTTTGTTGGAAGTCCGCGAATGAATTTGATGAACGGGATAGCCGCTAATGGGACTTTCGTTTTCGCCGATGGCCTGCAGATACCCGTTGCTCTGTCCCTATCCGGCAAAACGACAGTTGGCATCCGCCCCGAGGATGTGATCCTGAGCGTGGATGGAACTCAAGGATTTGAGGTCCTTGTTGAAATCATTGAGTTACTTGGCCCTCGTGCCATCGTGACCCTCAAGGCCCGAAGCACATCATTGACTGCAGTTGTAGAAGCCTCGGCTCTGAGCGGGGTTACCGAGGGCGCGGTAGTGAGGGCGCATTTCCGCGAGAGCAAATTGCACCTGTTCGGGGCTGATGGACGCCGTGTCTGAGAACAAGGGATATTCCCACAGGCAGTTCATAGGCATCTCCCTCTTGCTACTTTCAATCTGGTTCTAACGTGCGTTTTATGGAGAAGCCCGAATGGTTCGAGATTGCGGACGCGGCGGACCGCGCCCCGGAACCGACCGATACCTTCGAGTTGGTCGTTACTCGCGCATCACGCCTTGTCAAAGGGGTGGCGGCGGTTGGGGCAGCCACCCTCATCATCGGGGCTGGGGTCGCCTTTGCGCAGGCCAACCACCCATCGCCAGCCCAAGCTGACACCGCATTAACCTCGACTTCCACGTCGGAAGAGGCGGTTCCTCCCACCGCTACGAATGCACCCCCGGTTGCCATGCCAATTGCGACGGCACCAGCGCCAACCACTCAAGAAACCACGCCACCACCCGCAACTCCTGCTCCTAAGGATGTTGTGACTGAGCCACGTCGGAGTACCTCGGTGATTGCAGCATCTGGGGTACAGGGTTCCGGTTCGGTTCAGAGCGCGGTTACTGGCCCTGGTCAACGTCCGACAATTTCCGGTGTGGCGACCGGGGGGAGCGACGATTCCGAATCCAGCGATTCTGAGTCCGACGACGAAGGCTACGACGACTAACTGGCATTCTCAGGTTGCGTTTGGCATTCTTTAGTCAAATATTTGGAAACCGCCGGTAATTTTCGCTTATGGATCAGCCAGATTCGCGCATCGGGGACATTGACGAGCCCAATTCGGGCGACTCAAAGTTGGTCAAAATGCCGAGATTGGGTGCTCAGACCAATCTCTTTGCCAGGCGGTTCATCATTATTGGGGCGGCAGCGGTTTTTGCTGGCGGTGGTGTTGCCTATGCCGACTCCGCTTTACCCGGCTCGAATGGCGCATCTGCCACGATCGGAAACGAGCAGTAATCATTCACAGATTTCTCCCAAGTAACTCTCATTGATCACCTCGTCTTACCACCTAACGTGAGGGGTATGAAGAAGCCAGAGTGGTTCGAGTTAGTGGATGCGCTAGAGAAGGCACCCGAGCCAGTTGCCCCAATGCGCGCCAGCCGAAGAGCACGACTGGCTAAAGGTCTTACCGGAGTTGGCGCTGCGGTGCTGATTGCTGGCGGCGGACTTGCTTTCGCTCAATCAAATGTTCTCGGCGCAATTAACTTCGGATCGACGGCTGCATCATCTGGCGGGACTTCCCTTTCTGCCAGCGCTCCAGCCACTCCAGCCGCTCCTGCTGCAAGTGCACCAAGTGCAAGCACTCCAGCCGCAGTTCCTTCAGCCGCATCTCCAACAACCGTTGGGTCAGCCTCTGCTGCTGGGTCCGCCAAGCCGTCGTTGCTGACCGGTGGCAAGCCATCGATTAGTGGCGCAGGTGCAGCGGGCGACGATGGCGAAGTTAACGACGACTAATCGCTAACTTCCCCTTATCGCTTTCAAGTTAGCCATTTTTTTATTTGTCATTGTGTTACCTCTAATCCGCTTAATACTTTTGCGTTCTCTGAAACCAGGGTAACGCCGGCTCTGCGGGCTTGTTCTAGGAGGAGGGTGGCAAAGTCGTCGGTGGTGTGGCCGGCTCCGATGGCTGAGGCAACAATTGTGGCCGTTGCTGA
>DATKUB010000051.1:0-36635 GCA_035530875.1 Candidatus Nanopelagicaceae bacterium | reverse complement strand
GATAGGGTTCTGGAATGACCAGACTCGACGGCCGTGCCGATGACCAACTCAGAACTATTCGCTTCACCAGAGGCTGGCTGGATCATGCGGAAGGCAGCGTCCTTGTCGAGTTCGGCGCCACTCGCGTTCTCTGTACGGCCTCCTTTACCGAAGGGGTTCCGCGCTGGCTAAAAGGAACTGGAACCGGCTGGGTCACCTCCGAATATGCCATGCTCCCTAGGGCCACCCACACCAGATCAGCTAGAGAGAGCGTTAAGGGGAAATTGGGCGGACGGACCCAGGAGATCTCCAGACTTATCGGTCGATCGCTCCGCGCCATCATCGATACCAAAGCGCTTGGGGAGAACACCATTGTCCTGGATTGCGACGTTCTGCAGGCCGATGGTGGCACCAGGACAGCAGCGATCACCGGGGCCTATGTGGCACTGGTTGACGCCGTTGAATGGGCACGTGGCAAAGGGCTACTCCGACCTGGCGCGGAGCCGCTAATTAGTAGCGTCGCGGCCGTGAGCGTAGGCATCATCGACGGGACGCCACGCCTTGACCTTTGTTACGAAGAAGACGTTAGGGCCGAGACTGATATGAATGTGGTCTGTACCGGCGAGGGAAATTTTGTGGAAGTACAGGGAACCGCGGAGGGTGCGCCCTTTGATCGCGCGCTTCTCAATCAACTACTTGATTTAGCTGTTGCCGGTTGCGCAGAACTATCGGTGTTGCAGCGCAATACTCTGGATTTGTGAATGTCGGCCCATCGCTTAATTCTTGCGACTAGAAATGTCGGAAAGATCGAAGAACTCCGGCGTATTTTGGCAGATCTGGTTTCTAATCCCGCTGAAAGCATCGAGTTAGTCGGCACAGATGAGTTTGGTCTTGATGACGTGGAGGAGACTGGCGATACCTTCGCGGCCAACGCGCTTATCAAAGCTCGAGCAGTAGCAAATGCAACCGGCCTACCCGCCATTGCTGATGACAGCGGTCTCTGCGTTGATGCACTGAACGGGATGCCGGGAATATATTCGGCTCGTTGGTCGGGCCGGCATGGCGACGATCAAGCGAACTTGGCGCTGCTCTTGGCTCAACTCTCGCATGTTCCAGAAGTGCGACGTGGAGCCCATTTCGCTTGTGCCGCCGCCCTTGTTATTCCGGGCGTTACCGAAATCGTTGAAGAAGGTCGGATCGTTGGAACTCTGATTTCCGAGCCTCGTGGCAGTGGAGGCTTCGGTTACGACCCCATTTTTATGCCGCTCGGGTGCACCCAAACGATGGCTCAACTTAGCGCCGACGAGAAGGACGAGATAAGCCATCGTGGCCTAGCTTTTCGCGCGCTGGCTCCTCGGGTAGCCGCGCTTCTGATCTTGGATCGGCCGACTTAATCGAAGTAGTACACAGGTCATTTCCAGTCTGGTTTGTAGCCCATGTCCGTGAGTACTCTCAACACATGAGTCAACAAATTGAGACGAATATTGAAGTTAAGTTCACCGATCGCAACCGGGCCACCACTTTTTTCCGAATTTTCATAATGATTCCGGCAGCAATCTTTCTATCTTCCTTCTCCGGCTCTTGGCGGGACTCCGCGCACCACTGGCACTCCACAAGCGCCCTCTTGGTAGCCCCCGCCTTCCTGGCGATTGTCTTTCGCGGCAAATACCCGTCATATGTCTACTCTTTCAATCGCGCGCTGATGGGGTTGAGCGTCAGGGTGAGCGCGTACTTTCTTCTCTTAGTCGATGTGTATCCGACAATTGAGGCAAACGCATCCATAGAAGTGCAGTATCCCGAGATAGCGGCGAACCGTCCGCTAAAACGAACTCTGCCGTTGGTTAAGTGGTTTTTGGCGATCCCGCTCTATGTAGTTGGTTGTATCTATGCCCTTTATGCCTTGGCGCTGACTGTCTTCGCCTGGTTTTCAATCTTATTCACCGGGGTCTATCCAGCTTGGTGCGCTCAACCAGTCGCTGGGATCATTGCTTATTGGAATCGAGTCATTGGATATGCCTTTGTACTCGTCACTGACGAATATCCGACTTTTTCGTTTTAGATTTCAGTGAGCAAATTCTCGATCAAGCCACGGATCTCATCACGGATTGGGCGAACGGCCTCCAGAGAGGCTCCGGCTGGGTCGGTCAATTTCCAATCTAGGTAGCGCTTTCCCGGAAAGATTGGACAGGCATCTCCACACCCCATGGTGATGACCACGTCGGCATCCTGTACGGCTTCGGTGGTGAGCACTTTCGGTAGCTCGCGGGAGATGTCAATGCCAACCTCAAGCATGGCCTTGATAGCAACTGGATTGATGGAACTCGCGGGTACAGAACCAGCGGAGCGGACCTCCACTCGATCCCCAGCCAGATGCGTCAGAAACCCCGCTGCCATCTGCGAGCGGCCCGCGTTATGAACGCAGACGAATAAGACGCTAGGACGAGAATTGGGCGACATCACAGCTCCTTGCCGATTAAGAAAACATGTTCGTTGGCACCTCTTAATCAAGCACTATGACTGGCTGATTAAGAGGTGTCAACGAACGGAAGATGAATATCAGACGGCCAAAACCAAACTTTAGTTATCTCGTCGCTGTTCCAGTTGATTCTCTTGTCATGGCATACTCGCGGTATACCTTCGCAACTTTGACGGAGTAACTTTCATAGAAAGCGTTTCGCCCGAGATATTGGGCTTCAAGATGTTCGGTATTTGCTCTCCAAAGTTTCACGGAATCTTCATCGATAAAGTAAGAGACGGTAATTCCTATTCGTGAATTCGGATCTCTGATGCTGACGGCATCAATAAAGCCCGGTTGCTCGCGTACCAATTCATCCATTCGATTGGACCAGCGATCGTAGTCTTCGTCATGTTCTAGGGTTCTTTTTGACGTGAAGATGACCGCGACGCACTCAACCATCGTTAGACCGCTCCTTTCGCAAAATCTATGAGTATGAGGAACTTATTGTCCGAGAGTAAAGACCAGATCGCCGTCATCGTAGGAGCGGAGCCCATGTTCTGGAAGTGAAGTCTCGATAAAGTCGCACCGTTTTAAAAGGCTAATTGATCTTTCATTTCTTGGGTCGGTAGTTGCCCAGAACTTGCTTATGCCATGGGTTTCCGTCACATAATTTATTAGCCATTCAGTCGCACGGGTGGCATAACCCTGCCCTACTACAACGGGACTGAATAGATATGCGATCTCTGATCTCGAACCGACGATTGTTGCCTGGGTACAACCGATGATTTGATTGCCGATCAGCACCACAAAATTGAGCCAGATATCTTCACTTCCATCGCTTGGGCCCGCCACATACCGATCAATGGTCGCCGACATTTCCGCGACTGTTTCGGGGCGATTTGAGTTTAAAAATTCATACACGCTATCGAAATCCAGCGCTTGAAAAAGTGCTTCGGCGTGCCAGGGTGCGACCGGTTTAATCTGAAGACGCGAGTTCATAAGCAACACGTTAACTCACTCTGAGGACGGCGAAACAGGGTCAGTGAAAAATTACTGAAGGTGCGATATCCCAGCATCTTCCTCGGCTTTTGCAGAGTCGACGAATGCCATCGGGCTAGCCGGCACACCTGCTTCTTGCAGGGCCTCTCGGTACGAATCAAGAGCTTCAGCCTTGAGTTCCATATTTGCGTAGATGTCACCAAGTTCGCGCCATGCAAGCGAATTCTGCCTAGATGGCTCCATGCCTGCAAGGATGCTCCGGGCGGCGTCCAGATGCATACCCGATTCAATCTCGTGGCCAAGGCTGATTTGCGCTCTTGCAGCCAACAAGTGCGCATCTGCACTTAAGAGACGATCTTTGGATCCTTCAAGCATTCCTAGAGCTGTAGTGGCTTTTTGCAGTGCCACGTCATAATTCTGATCAAGCCATTCGACGCGGGCGAGTTCCGTTTCAAGATATGCCTTGTCGACGAGTGCACCCGAATCAGTTAGTAACTCTTCAGCTCGAATCAACTGTTCGCGAGCTGAAGATACGTCGGGTGGTGTCTGCCGGGTAAAGAGCCAAGAGATAGCAACTCTCAGTTGACCTTCGAATCTCCGATCGTCGCCCTCCGAGTAAAGACCAGCGGCGCGCTGGGCAAGAAGGAGGGCCTTCGACGTGTCATCGTTTGCATCGGCGGCGAGGCTGGCATTCCAGAGAATCGCCGCGCGCGCCGTTGGATCAGTGCGATCATCGAATACGTTTAGCGCTTGTTCAGCCAGATCTTGCGCGCGCACATAATCCCCGCGTAGGTAGTGAATTGCGATTGCACTGGAGATCAGCCGTGCGTAAGTGGCGCTCTGCCGCAATTCCCGCGGAAATGAGAGTTGCGCCTCGGTAACTAACTCAATAGCTGTTACAAAATCTCCTGATTCCTTCGCGCAGGCGGAGAGTGTGATGGTCATTTCAACGGCTTCGAGGGGAAGGCCAGAAGCCTTCGCAGAGTTGATTGCCTGCCGAAGTTCGCGCGAGGCTTCTTCCAAGCGCCCTAAACCTTCAAGGGCCATTGCATATAAATGGCGGGCGCGGATGGCGAACTCAATGCTCTCAGTAGAATCAAGTTCTCCCACTATTGCCCTGAGTGATTTCTCCGCGAATTCGACGTCGCCATTTTTTAGCGCCATCTCAGCAAAGAGCAAGTTCTTCCGCCTTGACTCCGCTGCCCGCGAAGTTGGGCCGCTGGTTAGGAACTGACCCGTTACGCCAAGCCGTTCGGCCAACTGCTCCAGCATTTCAGGTGACGGACTCCGCTGGCCTGATTCAAGAAGAGAGATGTGGCTGGCGCTCATGATTCCTGCAGCCAGATCTGACTGGGATAAACCCGCCTTCACACGCTCCTGGCGGAGTCGTCCGCCAAAGTCTTTGGTGTCCATGACTTGACAGTACCACGTCATTAGGTTTTACTCAGCATGTAAAGAAAAATTACATACAGTTGTAAAGGCGGTAAAGTACCAAGCTGGACCCGCTAATACCGTGGCTAGATATACGCCAAACGAGGGGAAGTTCTTGAGATGACGAAAAAAGTTGTTGCCGCAGCGATGGCAGTAGCGCTAGGCCTGTTGCTTACAGCTAGCCCAAGTCAGGCTGGCGGCTTCAAGGTGAGCACTTTCAGTCCGCCCACCTGCTGCTCGTACTAGCAGTTAGGCAGTTCGTTTAGAACCTCCTCTATTGAGGCGGTAGAAGTTCTAGATCGACGAATGTGTTACTAGCACACCGTTTTTTAGCAAGGTACCGAAGAGAAAGATCCGACAGGGGGGCAAATCATGAAGCAGTTAGTCTTTCCACTCCAAGTATTTTTCGGAATGGTTTTATGCTTGAGTTTGGCTCTTCCCTCCCTTATGCGTTGATTTCCACCCATCAACAGTTCTGATATTTACCTGCACTTCGAATATTTGATCTTGATGTGATGTGACGGCGCGTTTGGCGGCGAGAGCGCATCATAGAAACTTGTACAGGTCCTTGTTCCAGGATCTTCAAATTAGCGTGAATTAAAATTAAACCGAAAGCAGTGCTTCCTTCCTGCCGAACATCTCCAAGCAATCGATCAAATCCCACCCGGTAGCCAGCCATCCATTGTGCGCGCAAAAACGGCACGCTCTGGGGCTATTCCGGTTAAGGTAATGCTCCAAACCTCGGCCAAAGCGACTGTCGGGTTGTGGAGAAGGGCGAAAATGAGCACCATTCCAGGAAGAGACCGCCAGACACTTCTTGTAATTGATGTGCAGTCCGATGTAGTCGCCGGCTCTTGGCAACGCGACTCGGTTGTGAGCAGCATTGGGGATTTGGTGGAACGCGCAAGAAGAGTTGGTACGCCCGTCATCTGGGTTCAACATTCAGACGATTATCTGAAGATTGGCAGCGATGAATGGCGCATCGTCTCGGAATTAGCGCCAAAAAAGAGTGAGCCGATTGTGGCAAAACTGTTTCGCAGCTCTTTTGAAGGAACAAATCTTGAGCAGGTGCTGAGAGATCTTGGTGCGACCCATCTAATTCTCTGTGGCGCTCAGTCAAACTATTGCGTTCGGCACACATTGCATGCAGCCCTAGAGCGAGGGTACGACGTAACTCTTGTTAGCGACGCACACACAACTGTTGATGAGGAAAGCGAGAGCGGGACGATTTCGGCTGCCGCAATCGTTGAGGAACAGAATTCGTCTTATGCGCATTACCGGCTACCGGGCCGAAAGTGCGTTGTCACCTCAACTGCAAATATAATTTTCTAAATCTGGCGAATTAACTTCGCTGGTGCGGGAGGCGGGACTTGAACCCGCACGTCCGAAGACACAGGTTCCTAAGACCTGCGTGTCTGCCATTCCACCACTCCCGCTTGCGGTCTTAGGGTAACGTGCGCAAGCGTGAGTTCCGAACCAATTGAGAAACTGCCTATAAGAATGCTTCACGACCGAGTCTTGGTCTCTACGGAGACCGGTGAAGGTGAACGCAAAAGCACTGGCGGCATCCTGATTCCGGCTACCGCCGAGATTGGCAAGCGCTTGGCCTGGGCCGTCGTCGTAGCCGCTGGTCCCCTGGTCCGAAGCGTCGAAGTTGGTGACCGGGTCCTTTTTGACCCGGAGGATCGGGGCGAGGTGGAGATCAGATCGAAGGCATACGTTCTTCTTCGGGAGCGAGATATTCACGCTGTCGCGTCTCCACGTCTGAGCGATGCTCAGAACACTGGTTTGTACCTGTAAGGCTGGCTAGAACCTATAGTGCAGTATGCGTGCAATTCAGATTGACCGGTTTGGTGGGCCTGAGGTACTCGACTTCATAGAGTTGCCAGATCCAGTTCCCAGTCCCAGTGAGATTCTCATCGACGTTGCGGCTGCGGGTGTCAACTTCGCGGACACACATCAGGTCGAGAATTCTTACTTAGCACCACAGGCCCTGCCACTGATCCCAGGCCTGGAGGTTATCGGTACGGACAGTGACGGCCGAAGAGTTGTGGCGCTGGTTTCTACAGGGGGATACGCGGAGAAGGTTGCCGCTTCTCGGGGACTTACTTTTGAGGTGCCCGAGACGGTCAGTGATGGAGCAGCGCTGGCGCTGGTTCTCCAAGGCGTAACGGCATGGCACTTGCTCAACACTTGCGCTCATGTGAACGCCGGTGAGTCGGTGTTGGTGAATGCCGCCGCTGGTGGCGTCGGAACGATCGCAGTACAACTGGCTAAACATCTCGGTGCCAATGTAATCGCTTCTGCTTCAACTGAGGAGAAGAGACAACTTGCTATTTCCCTCGGCGCCGATGCCACCGTTGACTCGAACGATGTCGATTTGACCGCGGCGATCAAGGCTGCAAATCACGGCAGCAAAGTCGACGTGGTGCTTGAGATGGTAGGTGGCTCGGTTTTTGATGCCAGCCTCGAAGCTCTTGCCCCGTTTGGCCGCTTAGTAACCTTCGGAATGGCGTCGCGGAAGTCACCTCAATCGATCAACGCCGGCGAGCTCATGGTTACTTCCAGGGCAGTCATTGGATTCTGGCTGAACCATTGCATCGCGAACGCGGCAACCATGATCCACCCTCAGATGGTGGAACTGTTTGATCTAACAGAGCGTGGAGTGATCAGTCCGGTAATTGGAAACTCGTACCCTTTGTCCAACGCTAGAAAGGCGCACGAAGATTTGCGGAACCGGTCATCGATCGGCAAATTAGTCCTGATTCCTTAAGGTAGCTCGCCGCAATAGGTGATTCTGTTGAAGGAGTACTGACTTCTTGGAAATTGATTGAGGGCCGTCGCAAACGCAACGGCCCTCAATCAATTTAGGTTTGAACTTACTGTCGTCTTGCGTACCACTTCTTCCAGATGAGGCGATGCATAGGAACCAAGTAAGGAACTTTTCTGACCCCCGGAATTAGTGGGAGGAAGATAAATCCCATACTTAACAGACCCATGATTCCCATGACCTGTGCGTCTGCATTGTCCGAGGATTTGAACGGCTCAATCTGGTACCAGAATGAGAACAGCCAGAGCCATGATTGGCCCGGGTATGAACCAGTCTCATTCATCATTCCCCATTGGTCGCCCTGGAGGTGTTGCTCTGTGGCCTTCTCTCCAAAGTAACCTTCGCTGTCAGCTAGGAAGAGCATCGGCTTGGTGAAGTCGGTTGGCAGCGGTGTCTGGCTTGTGGCAAGTGCACCATCTAGGCCTCCGCTATTCGCCATTCCAGCCAAGGCAGTGATCATCGTCGGAACTGGTCCGAAGTCTCCGCTCGAATCAGGCACGCTAGCCGCGTCGGCTGTAGTGAGCGCGTCCTGATAGGCAGTTGCCCAATTGACTTGCTGATCCCCACTTGCAGAATTCCACTGGCTTAGAGCTCCATCGACGGTTGGATCGCCGAGGGTCGCGAGTGGAGTAACCACGAAACTAGTGGCTGAATCATTCGGGATATGAATGCCGACCCACTTCTGGATCTTTAGCGGTCCGAGCGATTGCCCTTCCGCGGCATTGTTGTAGGGCGGACCATATCCAGCCGAGGTCGTTGTCCCGGCCAATTCGCCGGCAGCTGTAATGGCGAAGTCCGCAGGCGCGGCCTTCACCCAAGACTGCACAGTAAGCGCCTTCTCGTCAGGTGAACTGAAGAGTGCTGCGAGGGAGCAGGCAAGTACTGCTACCGCTACAAAGGCAACGACAATCTCTTTAACCAGGTCGTATGGACGAGTAGGTCCTGACCATTTTTCCAAATCAATTTGGCGCTCTTTTTGTAACCTCTTGCTCATTTTGAATTCCCCTCATCGATAGGAGGCACGACTCCGTGGCGACGAACCAGAATGACGTGCCAACCGACGATGGCGCCAAGCGCCAGCGGAAGAAGGGCAACGTGGAGAAGGATTGCCTGACCGGTATTTAAGGTGTTGAAGAAAGCGCCAATCCCCAAGGAATTGAAACCATCTTTACCTTCGGATGCGATCCACTGAGAATCGAAGTTGGTCTGGATTAGATAACCCGTAAAGGCGGTAATGATTGACGCGAGGAACGCAACTGCGCCGCTGATCCAAGTGGCCAATCGCTTGCCGCGCCAGGCGGCCATCCAGAACTTACCCCAGAGGTGCACGACCATGAAGACGAAGAAAAGTTCAACGCTCCAGAGGTGAACCGAGTTTACGTAATGCCCGACGGAGGAAATATGCCACCAAGAAGGACCTTGGAGAGTTAGCACTAGTCCCGAAAGGATCAACATGACTAGCGCTGCGAGAGTTGCCACGCCGAAGACGTAGATCCAAGAAGTGACATAAGCCGGTTGGTGATCGGGCAGGATATCTTCGGGCTTAAATTGTTCGACTGTTGCTTTGCGAGTTCGTACTGTCCACGACTTTGTCGGAGTGCTCATTTCGTCACTCCGAATCATGGTTGGTAGGGAATGGAACGGTTATCGCGGCCGCGAAGAGCCCAAAGATTATTAAAATCACAACGGCGTTTCCGGCAGAAATCGATAGCGGTCCAAGAGTTAAAAAATGTGCTGGTCCATTCAGATCGAAGGCCATATTCATATGCATCCACCTTTTTGTTACTTAGCAAAACTTGACTTGTACGCACCCTACGCCTGTGTATCTCATCTGCAATGCCTTTTTGATGTGGGATAGCCAACTTTTGGAAGGCTTTCCGCACAGGTCAGAAGAGCTTCCACCCAGATATGCAAATAGACAACAAAACCGTTTCCAAAAACAGGACGCCGACTCGCTCTGATCCGACCTAGTGCGAAATGGCTTCCAGAGCCTGCTGGTCATGATCTTCTGGATTGCGCAGACGTTTTTGAAATTAGTACTACTCTCAATCATTATGGGTGGGCGATCACAGCTGAAGAAATCAGCGACCTAAGGTCGATTATGCAAGTACTCCATGCGACGATACGCAAAGCACTATCGGAGAAGTGAAAGAGAGACCAAAAGTTCGATGCCACTTCTCGCGTTGAAAGTGCTGATGTCTGGTGCACTTGTAGGGTCTGCAACTTTCGTTCAACGACGGTTTGGTAACCGGGCAAGCGGTTTTTTAGTTGGACTGCCCATTACCACAGCTCCGTATCTGCTCTTAGTTGCAATCGAGCACGGGTCTCAGTTCACTGCCCAATCCGCAGAAGGAGTACTTAAGGGACAGATCTCACTTGTTATTTTCATCGCTGCTTATGTCAATGCACCGGGTGCCTGGAAATGGTGGCAGACCTTGGGATCAGCAACCATGCTCTGCTTATTTGTCACCCTCATACTCACTTCCCGCCCGATCCCATCGCTCGTAACCTTCGCGGCTCTTGCGGTGGTCTGGTTGCTGGCGGTCAAACTCTGGCCACCCACCGAGTATGAAACTGTTATGCCCGAACGCACCTGGTTGGAAATGCCGGTCCGAATTATCGCGACACTTGCAATTCTGGTTGGACTAACTTGGTTGGCGCCAAAACTGGGCGCCGCCCTGTCTGGCGGTTTGGCGACGCTGCCGGTGATTTCAATTGTTTTATGCGGTACCGCGCACCGAATGTTTGGACCATTAGGTCCGCGTCAGTTCCTCCGCGGGCTACTCATCTCACTTCCCGGCTCGACGGCCTTTTCTCTTACCGTTTCCCTTCTTGCGCCAAAAATGGATAAGTACCTGGCTCTCGGCATTGCCCTCGGGCTCACCTTTGCGGTGGCCACCTGGCAATTCCGGTATCTGCGCTTTGGGCGAACGTAGCTGGCCGGGCGGTTAGACCAAGGCCTCAGAGATCCGTGCGATGATTAGGGACATGCCTAAGATCCAAGCCAACACGCTTGCTGAGCACCGGTCTATGCGCCGTGAGGCGCTTCTGGAGGCCGCGATCTCGATCGCCCTGGAAAGTGGAGGCGACTCAGTGACGATGGCCGAGGTCGCCAAACGGGCCGGACTTTCTCGGTCGAGCGTTTATGAGTACTTCGAATCCAGCGCTGACCTCATCGCCGATGTGATTCTGGACGAACTGGATATTTGGGCTCGAACGCTGCTGCAGGCGGTCCAGAGCGAAACTGATCCGGCCTTGCGAATCGTCGCCTGGATTGATTGTGCCTTTGGCTACATCTCTGCCGGGCAACATAGATTGGCCCGTTCCTTAGGGGCCGTTTCCTTACCTGCTTCTCGCGTGCCAGCCGTCCGTCAGGCGCACATGCGGTTGGTTCAGCCATTAATTGATGCCCTTAAAGGTGCATCAGTACCTGAGCCCACGGCATGTGCGATGTACGTCAACGGAGCAATCGACGCCGCAACCCGCAGAATTGATGCAGGTTGCGACGCCGAATTAGAAATAGCGACGACGCGCGTCTTCGTGCTCTCGGGAATTCACGGACTGTCCAGTTAGCACATTTAGGTTTAGAGCGGAGTTACGTACGCTCCCGTGATCCCACCATCAACCAAGAAGTTTGATGCAGTAATGAACGAAGAGTCGTCGCTGGCGAGGAAGGCAACTGCACCAGCAATTTCACTCGCCTCACCAAAGCGTCCCATTGGGATGTGAACTAATCGACGGGCTGCTCGCTCGGGGTCCTTTGCGAAAAGTTCAATCAGGAGCGGCGTGTTCACCGGTCCAGGGGAGAGGGCATTCACTCGGATACCTTCTCGTGCAAATTGCACTCCAAGTTCGCGGCTCATTGCCAGCACTCCGCCCTTAGAGGCTGTGTAGGAAATCTGAGAAGTCGCGGCCCCAAGTGTTGCAACGAATGAAGCCGTATTGATAATGGATCCTTTTCCTTGCTTCTGCATGTATGGGATGACTGCCTTACAGCAAAGGAAAACGCTTGTTAAATTGACATCTTGAACTAGCTTCCACGCATCAATTCCCGTTGTGAGGATCGAGTCGTCTTCTGGTGGCGAAATTCCAGCATTGTTAAAGGCGATGTCGATCCGACCGTAGGTGTCGAATGCGACTTTGTACATGTTGTCGACTTGTTCGGCATCGGTGACATCGGCCTTTACAAAAATGCCGCCCACTTCGGTGGCCGCAGCATTGCCGGCAGCCTCGTTCATGTCTACGACTACGACATGAGCCCCTTCGCTGGCGAATCGTTTCGCCGTCGCCAGACCCAGCCCACTGGCAGCGCCGGTAATTACCGCAACGCGCCCTTCTAATCTCTTGGTCACTCTTGTCCTCTTATTTCCCGTGGAGGGTCGATCCCTCGTCACGATTTATTCTGCGGTTGCGATGAATATATTTTTTAATTCGGTGAAAGCATCGGGCGCATCCGGTCCCAGTTCACGGCCCAAACCAGATTGTTTGAAACCGCCAAAAGGCGTCCAGAAACGGACCGACGAGTGGCTGTTCACAGAGAGGTTTCCAGTATCAATCCCGCGCCCAACTCGAAAAGCTCGACCAATGTCTCGAGTCCAGATAGATCCGGAGAGTCCGTATTCGGAGTCATTGGCCATACGTATGGCCTCAGCTTCATCTTCAAAAGGTAGGACGGAGACGATCGGTCCAAATATTTCTTCACGCCAGGCGCGATCTGTCGCATCTTTAGGAGTGAGTACCGTCGGAGCCATCCAATAACCCTTGCCTTCTGGCTTCGATCCGGTGAAGGCAACATTTGAGCCTAGGTAGGAAGAGACGGCTTCGAACTGTTTTGCCGAAATAAGTGGTCCCATCTCGGCAGTATCTAGTCGAGGGTCTTCAACTCGAAAAGCCTTCACGCTAGTTTCAAGGAGCGACATAAAGCGATCGAAGACGGATCGTTGCACCAGAATCCGGGATCTCGCACAGCAATCTTGGCCAGCATTGTCGAAGACCGACCCTGGGGCGGCCGCGGCTGCTTTCTCAAGATCGGCATCGGCAAAGATCACGTTTGCGCTCTTGCCGCCAAGTTCCAAGGTCAGGCGCTTAACCTGGTTGGCACAGCCAACCATTATGTGTTTGCCAACCTCAGTGGAACCCGTGAAGACAATTTTGCGCACGGCCGGATGGGTTACAAACCGCTCCCCAACGATTGAGCCTTTGCCAGCAAGTACCTGGAAGACCCCCTCTGGGAGTCCAGCTTCAAGACCCAATTCGCCAAGGCGAATCGCGGTGAGTGGAGTTAGTTCCGCTGGCTTCAAAACAACCGTATTTCCAGCCGCAAGAGCTGGCGCAAAGCCCCAGCCGGCAATCGGCATTGGGAAGTTCCAGGGGACAATGACACCAATGACACCAAGCGGTTCCTTGAAGGTAAAATCGACGCCGCCAGGAACTGGAATCTGGCGCCCGAAAAGACGTTCAGGCGTAGCCGAATAGTAATTCAGAACATTTGCAACATTGTCGGCCTCCCAGAGCGCATTGCCTCTGGTGTGCCCAGAGTTGGCAATTTCAAGATTCGCCAACTCCTCACGATGTTCACTAACTTTGTTGGCAAAAGCACGAAGCAATCGCGCACGGTCGCCCGGTGCCACATCGCACCAGGTTTCAAAAGCTTTGGCCGCGCGCATGATCGCCGCGTCAGTTTGAGCAATATCCAGATGCTCAATCGTCGTGACGATCTCTTCAGTTGCTGGATTTATAACTTGATAGTGCGTTGACACGCTTAGAACCTTTCAAAGTTTCGGAAGCGCTCCCAATCGGTGATTGTTTTCCGATAGGCCGCTAATTCAATTTCCGCCATGTTGGCATAATGTGCTTGGACATCCTCCCCAAAGGTGGCGGCAACCCACTCGCTGTTGCGCCACAACTCGAGGGACTCGCTCATCGTAGAGGGCACTCGCGCCGAGTCTGACGTATAGGCGTTGCCAGCGTAGGCTGGTTCGAGTGGCAAGTTTCGCTCAATGCCATCGAGGCCCGCGGCGATCATCCCCGAAATTGCTAGGTAAGGATTGACGTCGCCACCTGGTACCCGATTTTCCAGACGGAGGCTGGGGCCATGACCAACTAAACGGAACGAGCAAGTCCGATTGTCGCGCCCCCACCTGATTGCCGTTGGTGCGAATGATCCTGGTACATACCGCTTGTATGAGTTGATGTTTGGTGCGTATAAGAGGGTGAGTTCAGCCATGTGGGCGATCTGACCCGCGATAAAGGCGCGGCCAAGGTCAGACAGGCCATGTTCCTTATCGGCTTCGTCGGTCATGACCATCGAATCATCGAGTCCTCGGAATGAGAGGTGGATGTGGCACGAGTTGCCCTCGCGCTCATTGAATTTGGCCATAAAGGTAAGTGAGCAGTCGTGCTGGTCTGCGATTTCCTTCGCGCCATTTTTGTAGATCACATGGTTATCGCACGACTTGAGCGCCTCTTCGTAGCGCATGGCAATCTCGTGCTGACCAAGATTGCATTCTCCCTTTGCAGATTCGACCATCATCCCAGCGCCAGCCATGCCGAGCCTGATATCGCGAAGAAGCGGTTCAACTCGAGTAGTACCAAGAATGGAATAGTCGACGTTGTACTGGTTGGCTGGGATCAGGTCTTTGTATCCCTTGGCCCACGCCTGCTCGAAGGTGTCCTTAAAAACGATGAACTCAAGTTCGGTTCCGGCCAAGGCTTTCATGTTCTTGGCGGAGAGAGCATCTATCTGGTGACGAAGGATCTGACGGGGAGAGGCTGGTACCGGTTTATCATCCAGCCAGAGGACGTCCGCGATGACCATCGCAGTACCTGGCAGCCATGGAACAAGGCGGAGGGTATTAAAGTCCGGAGCCATTTTTAAGTCTCCGTAACCACTATCCCACGAGGACATTGCATATCCATCAACGGTGTTCATATCGACGTCGACAGCTAAGAGATAATTACAGCCCTCGGTGCCATGTTTGAGGGTGTCAGCCACAAAAAAAGGTGCGTGGATGCGCTTGCCTTGCAGTCGACCTTGCATGTCGGTGATCGCCACGATGATGGTATCTATGGTGCCGTCTGCGACTTGGGCTTTCAACTGATCAATAGATAGGGGAGCCGTACTCATTTTCACTCTTCTCGCTTAGCTCGATTGATGGGTGGAGTTTCGTTTATGAACGCGAGCGTATGCCACCAAATCAATGCTGGCTACCATCTCAGGAGATCGTGACCGCGCGTTCACCCGAATATCTTCAACTGTCCCGTAAAGCGATTTGGTGCAAGACGTTTGCTTCAGAGGGGATTGAAGGCACCGCACCAATTTTTGTGGTGGCCAAGGCGCCCGCCGAGGCGGCGAATTCGAGCGCGTTGGGAATCGATTTTCCGCGGGCAAGTGCGGCCGCAAAAGCGCCGCAGAAGGCGTCCCCGGCTGCAGTCGAGTCGATCGGGGCTACTTTGAAGGCGGGCTGGATTGTCGAGCCGTCGGCCGTGACCATGATTGCACCGCGGGAGCCAAGAGTTATTACGCAGGCAGTTAGTCCGCGCGCCTGCAAGAGAGAAGCCGCTGCCTCTGCCCCACGGACATCATCCGTGTCCATTCCGGCAATCTGGCGCGCTTCGTGCTCGTTTGGAATCAGAAAATCGGTTAATGAGACAAGTTCAGACGGCAAGTCGGCGGCGGGCGCGGGATTAAGAATTGTCGTCGCACCAGCAGATTTCGCGGATCTGAAAAGTTCCACCACAGATTCGATTGGGGTTTCCAATTGGGCCAGCACGAAATCGCCAGGATCGGCCCTCAACAGTTTTGGATTGGCGCTCTGGTTTGCGCCGGAGATGATCACGATGCTGTTCTCGCCAAACTTATCAACTTCGATGATGGCCGTCCCCGTAGATAACTCTGGAGTTCGCTCAAGCGAATCGATATTGATTCCTTCCAGAGCGGCAATTTCGGCCAGCCAGGCGCCGCTTTCATCAGTGCCGACCGACCCAATTAACGACACGGTGGCGCCGGCGCGGGCGGCTGCGACTGCTTGATTTAGACCTTTGCCTCCGGCGACCTTAATGAGATTCTTTCCGTGGATAGTCTGGCCGGGATTGGGGAGTTGTTCTACATAAGCGACTTGGTCCACATTGAGGCTACCGAAGACGTGGACTCGAACCATCAGAGTGCCTCAGCAGAGTCGGTCGGTCTTGGCGGGCGACAAGCAATCGCATGGGCGCCACGGATTTTGTAACTTCCTGAAGCGAATGGATATACAAGCGCATCGCCTTTTGAAACAGCTACCGAGCCAGAATTTTCGGTACTGAGTACTCCCTCGCCTTCGATCACAAGGAGGATTGAGAAACTTGCGGCCATTGACGTGCCATTCCCCGGAATCAAATCTGCACAAAAGTATCCATCTGCCACTGAGGGGAAAAAAGGTGTTTTTTTGGTGCCAGATAAATTCACAGACGAAATCAAATTTCGTCTGCTCAATTCGTTCAGCGGTGACAAAGTGAGCGCCTCTAGAGCTGTCTCGAATCCGAGGCCCAGATGTCCGTCTTTCTCGCCGTCAACAGCAAAACCGTCCCACTCCAACAGCACTGATAAATCCGTTGGCTCTTGAAGTTCGAGTATGAAGATGTCTTTCCCAATGGCATGGGGTAAACCGGCGGGTACAAAGACAGTGTCTCCTCGCTTGACCTCAATGAAATTAAGGGCCGCCAGCAGTGCAGTCGAATCGCGGTGTTTGACCAAGCCGAGAACCTGGCTCCGAGTCATGGACTGAGCAAAACCAAGCCCAACTTTGGCTCCTGGGGGTGCCTCAAGAATAATCCAGCCTTCGGTTTTGCCATGTGCTAGCGAAAGATGTGCACGGGAGAAAGACTTATTCGGGTGAAAATGGACCGGAAGTCTCTGATCTGGATCCAGCAACTTAACAAGAAGCTCGGTGCTTTCGCCGAAGGATTCAAAATGTTCCAGACCAAGCCAACCGATTGGGTCTCGGCTGATGTTGTCTATAAGAAGTGTCCCATCGGGAAGATGGGACAAGCCCTGTAGGTCCATTCCAAATCGCGTGGTGGTTGAACCGATCCATTCCTCCGGCCGCATCGGTCCACCTGGCCCCTGCCGGAGAGCGCCAATTCGGTCCCCTCCTCGATAGAAGTGATCGAATTGATTTGATGGTAGAAAGTAGGGCCTAATCACATGGATTTCATCGAATTTCTTGCTGCGATAACCATAAGTACATCTTCTAGATTTTGCACCGCGGCATCAAGTGTTTGTCGAGGTAGATGGCATATAATTAGCCGGTCGAAGGGTTAACAAAAATGAAGTCGACTCTCAATCCGGCACAGCGGGATGCGGCGCTGGTTTCACTTGCCGAGAATGAATTCGACCTACTGGTCGTAGGCGGCGGGGTAAATGGCTGCGGCGCAGCCTTAGACGCAGCAACGCGCGGACTCAAAGTCGCCATGATTGAACTTGGGGACTTTGCTTCGGGCACTTCAAGTCGGTCAAGCAAGCTGATTCATGGGGGCCTTCGGTATCTAGAGCAGTACGACTTTAAGCTGGTGCGAGAGGCGCTCAAGGAGCGGGAACTAATGGTAGGTCGCACCGCTCCGCATCTGGTTTCACCAGTGTCATTCTTGTACCCGCTCCATGAACCGCTCAAGGAACGCGGTTATGTGGGCGCTGGCCTGATGCTCTATGACGCTCTCCGTGGCCGCGAACATGTCCTTCCTTATCACCGCCACGTGTCAGTCCGCAGAATGCGTCAGATTGCCCCAGGGTTACGACCGGACGTTCTTCGAGGCGGTGTTCTCTACTACGACGCGCAAGTTGATGATGCCAGACACACGCTGATGCTTGCTCGAACTGCCTCTATGTATGGTGCGACCATCGCTTCCAGAGTCGAATGCCTGAATCTGCTACGCGATGGAGAGTCAGTTGTTGGAGCGGTAGTGCGCGATGTCGAGACTGGGCGCCAATTTGAGATTCGAGCGAAGGTGAGTGCCTTAGCTGCGGGTGTTTGGAGCGATGGACTTCACGCGAGAGCAGGCATAACCCCCGGGTATTCGGTGACGATGAGCAAGGGCGTTCACATTACGGTCCCAAGGTCGGCCATCGATCTTGATACGGGTGTGATCCTTAGGACCGAGGTAAGTGTTCTCTTTATCATTCCGTGGAAAAATGAGTGGTTGATCGGCACTACCGATACCCCGTGGATTGGTGATTGCGATAACCCGCTGGCGACCCCGGAGGACATCGACTATCTGCTGGAGCAGGCAAATCGCATTCTGCTTAAGCAGTTGAGGGAATCCGACATCATCGGGGTTTTTGTGGGGCTTAGGCCTCTTGTGGCCTCGACCCAGGGTTCCCCAACTACCCAGATTTCTCGGGAACATATTGTGGATCATCCGATGCCGGGGCTCGTGAGTGTTGCCGGCGGAAAATACACGACTTACCGGATTATGGCCCGAGACCTGGTTGATGCCGGGGTCGCGGATTTAGATCGCAAAGTACCTGAGTCTTGCACCGAAGACGTGCTCTTGATGGGCGCTGATGGCTTTGCTGCGTTACAAAATCGGGCTGAGCTGCTCGCCGATGAGTATGGCGTAAGCCGTGAAATTATTGCCCATCTCCTTGGTAGGTACGGATCCCTCTTTGAGGAGGTACTCGAGTTGGCAGCTGGCGACAATTCCCTGCTCGAACCGATTTCGCCAAGTCTTGAATATCTCAGAGTAGAAATTCTCTACTCGGTATTTTACGAAGGCGCCCGAAGTATTGAAGATGTACTGGCCAGGCGTACCAGAATTGCTTTCGAGGCAAGTGACGGCGGGCTGTCATTGGCCAAGGATGTCTCGGAACTAATCGCAGGTGCCCTGAGTTGGAGTCCTTCGCAGGTAGTCGACGAGATTGCAAAATATCGAACCCTGATTGAGGGCCAGCGGCAATCTGCGCTTGGGCCTTCTGAAGGCAATAGGCGTGTCAGTTAAGGCGCGCATTCAACCCGGTGAACCAAATGAAAAGGGCTGGCGGGATCTTATTTATGTTGACGGCGAGGAACATTTGGGGGAGGCCTTTCCTGTCGACGCCAAACCGCTCTTGGTAATGCACCATCTTTCTGATCTTCATGTCTGCGACGCACAATCCCCAATTCGTCCAGAGTACTTGGATCGCTGGGCTGATCCGGATAGCCCCGTTCGTGAATCCGTTGGAACAATCGGTGTGTATCGCCCGCACTCAATGCTTTCACCTCACGTAGTTGAGGCGATGATTCAATCTCTGAATGCGATCACCACCGGGCCGCTTTCGGGCGCCCCAGTAGATGGCGCAATCATTACCGGGGATACGACCGATAACGCTCAAGTAAATGAAGTCTCCTGGTTTTTGACTCTGCTTGATGGCGGTGAATTGACGCCGGATTCGGGAAGTGCGGAAACCTATGAAGGCGTGATGGGAGACTCGTCAGAAACTTACGACGTGAAGTATTGGCACCCTCATGGAACTCCGGCTGGCGGCAAAGATGATGATGCGCGAGCGAGGTACGGATTTCCAGAAATTAAAGGGTTGCTCGATTCCTGCCGGGCTCCGATCAAGGCGACCGGGCTCCGATTTCCTTGGTATGCAGTCCATGGAAATCACGACGCCCTGCTTCAAGGAACGGTCACGCCAACCCAGGCCACCCAACTGGCGATGGCAGATGGCAAGCGATACGAAGATTTGCCTAGCAATATGTCACTGATGGATGCGCTTAGTGCTTTTTGCGAAGTTGGTCCAGCTCAATATCCTGAAGTTTCGGACGCTCCATACATATTTGTCACACCAGATGCTGACCGACGCGCAATGGAGCGTGGCGAATACGCCGCGCGACACTTGGCTTCACCTGGGTTACCCGGTGGACATGGCTTTACTCAACAGAACGTCGATGATCGAACTATGTATTACACCCAAGATGTCGGGGGAGTTCGCCTGGTCGTGATGGACACCGTCAATGAACATGGCGGATGGCAGGGGTCCCTTGATGAGGCGCAATTCGGGTGGTTAGAAGAGCAGTTGTCCAATGCAGATCGTCCCGTCGTTCTCGCCTCGCATCACCCCCTTCCGACCATGTTCAATGATTACGCTCCCCATGGAGCAGGTCGGCGAATCTGCCATGAGGAGCTTGAATCGATGATTCTCGATTATCCCGTGGTGATCGCTTGGCTCGCTGGGCATGAACACCGCCACCAGGTGCGCTGGGTCGGAAGCCGCGATCAGAAACGAGGTTTCTGGCATATCGAGACGGCATCTCACGCCGACTGGCCGCAGCAGAGTCGAGTTGTCGAAATAGTTGAGGCCCTCAGCGGGAAAATTTTCATCGCCCTGACTGTTGTGGATCATGAGGCGCCGCTTGCGTACGACAACACGCACCACCCGGTGTCGCTTGCTGCGTTATCTAGAGTGCTGAGCGCCAATGTTTGGCAACGTCGTGCAGAGTTTGGGTCTCATAACCCGCTTTCGCTAGGTGAAGGGACCCCAGAAGACCGCAACATTGTTCTAAAACTCAAGCGGCACTGATTGAAAGCGAGCCACTCGCTTAGGCTGGCTTGGCAAATACCGGTTGGCTCATCAGCGAGATGGTTACATTCCTACCGGCCCCAATTTCGGCTGCATCTGAGCTCGGAATTTGGGCAATGATAGATGCGCCATCCTTGGTCTGCAGATGCACGCGAGCGATAGCTCCAAGGAAACTCGCGGTGATAACCCTGGCATTACCGCTTTCGGACGGTTCTACCAGGATGGATTCCGGGCGAACTAGAGCAATTCCGGCGCCGGAACCAATCGACCCGGGAAGTGTGGGCACTTTGGTACCCATCAATTCGATCATTCCATCTCGAACCGTGCCCGGTAGTTGGTTTGTCAGTCCGACAAACTCGGCAACAAAAGCCGTACGCGGTCGTTCATAGAGCTCGGAGGGTGAAGCGATTTGCTCAAGAACACCCATTTTCATGACGCCGACACGGTCGGCCACGCCCAGCGCTTCCTCCTGGTCGTGGGTAACAAAAAGGGTCGTAGTGCCGACTTCAAGTTGGATCCGACGGATTTCATCGCGCAACTGGGTCCTGACTTTCGCATCAAGGGCAGAGAGTGGCTCATCGAGTAGAAGCACTGTGGGCGAGATTGCTAGCGCGCGGGCCAAGGCGATGCGCTGTTGTTGCCCACCAGACATTTGGTGTGGGAAATGATTTGCATGCGAGGCTAGGCCGACTAGATCAAGCAATTCACTGCTTCGGGATCTACGCTGGGCCGCTGGTGTGCGGTGAGCGCGCATGCGTAATCCGTACTCGACATTTTCCAGCGCAGTCATGTGTGGAAAGAGGCTGTAGGCCTGGAACACCATGCCCATATCTCGCTTATTCGTATTCAAGTTGGTCACGTCGCGGCCATTCACGAGGATCTGTCCGCGGTCCAGATCTTGCAGACCTGCAAGTGCGCGTAGGGCAGTGGTTTTCCCGCAACCTGATGGTCCGAGCAAAGCCACTAGTTCTCCGGCCGCAACGTCTATGGATAAACCGGCAAGCGCGGTTACGGGCCCGAAGGATTTTGCCAGGCCGATGAGATTTACCGCGACCGAGGATTCCCGGCTTTCTGACATCACAGTGTGGTCCTTTCCATCATGATTCGATCGGTTCGAGAACTTTGGTTCGCTTAGTGGAGGTTGGAATGATGACGAGAAGCACAAACACAAAGATCAACGCTGCCAGCGAAACGGCAACCGCGATTGAAGCGTCTTGTTGCCCCACGAGATTGATTTCGACTTGCATCGTCTGGAAATTGAGCAGCGAGGCAATGGTGTACTCACCAAGAACGAGTGCGATGGAAATTACGGCAGCCGACATGACGCCGGCTCGAATCGTCGGCATTACGATGCCGAAGAGCACTCGCCCAGTGGAAGCGCCCAAGGTACGTGCGGCCTCGGACAGGGTGTGAACGTCAACCGAATTCAACGCGGCGGCTACAGATCTGTAGGAATAGGGGAGCGTCAAAACCAAATAGATTGCGGTCAAGGTGAGCGGCGATTCACTTAAGTGGATGCTAATCCAGTTGTATGTGTGTGAAACGCCAACCACCAGAACGATCGCCGGGAATGCCAGCGGTAACAAGCAGATTAACTCAAGTGGTCTACGTAATTTCGGAAGTTTAAGGTGCACCCACACGACGGTTGGAACGACGACCAAGAGGACAGCAAGTACAACGAGAATGGCCAGTTCAAGGGAGACGCCGATGGACGATATGAGATCCGGTTGCTGGAATATTGCCTTCCAGGCATACAAGCCTCGCTTCCCACGTCCAATTTTTGTGGAGAAATCAAGCATCGCGGCCAGTGGCGTCAGGAGATACACGGAGACAATGAGCATGATGGCCCATCGCCAGATGGTTAGAAATGGTGATCGTTTCGTTGACACTATTGCTCCCACTTACTAACTCTGCGCCGCATGAGCGTGTAAAGGGTCATGACCACTCCGACGACGATAACCATGCCGAGACCTAGCGCTTTGGCAGTTGAAGCGTTGGCCACCCCAGTTTCGCTCGACATCGCGGTACTAATTTCCAGCGGAGTGATGATGGAGCCCTGGCTGATTAATGAGGCCGCGGTGGCGTATGCCGAAAAAGAGTTTGCGAAGAGCAGGAGGGCCGAACCTAGAAAAGAAGGGATTAAGACGGGAATGCCAATTCGACGCCAGTACTCAAGCGTAGTTCCACCAAGGTTCGAGGAAGCCTCTCGCCACTGCGGCTTTAGGTTATCGATGGCTGGCAGGAAGACAAGAAACATCAACGGAATTTGAAAGAATGTGTACACCACGCACAGCCCGAGAAATCCGTAGAGCCAATCAGGGTGCGCAAGGAACGAGTTCGGAAATTGCGAAGCTAGAAATGTGGTCACAAATCCGTTGAAGCCAAAGGTGGCCAAGAAGGCGAAGGTCAACATAACTCCGCCAAATTGAGCGAGCACTCCTGATGCCGAGAGAGTGGTGCGCCGCAGCAGTCCATCTGGCTTTCCGGTGGCAACAGCCCACGCGAACAGCGAGCCCAAGATGGCGCCAACAAGAGCCGTTATCGCTGAAATTTCGATGGAGTTTTTGAAAGCAGTTATATGCCCAGGGTCCGTGAATACGGCCTTAACGGTGTGAAGTTCGAATGACCCGTGGCTGTTTTGAAAAGCGCCAGTTACGACGCTATAGGTGGGCCAGACTAAGAAGACGAGCACGAGAATGCCGAAAGGTAGGACGCCGAGATAGGCCGAGTGCCGTCGCCAACGGAGGGGGCCGGCTCCGCGCAAGGCGGAGCCGGTCCCTTTCTCTTGTACCGAAGAGGTCACTTGTGACAAGTGACTACCTAGTTCCTACTGCAGCTGCCCAGTTAGCCAGAAGATAGGTGCTGGCCTTTGATGCCTGGTCAAGGGATGGAATCTGTGGGGTTCCAACGACCTTTGGCAGAGCAGCGTAGGCGGCCTTGTTGATAGTGCCCTTCTTGGCCATGTACTCAGCAAGGACTGGGCGAGACCCACCCTTTAGCCAAGCGTTCTGGCCGGCAGGTGAGTACAGGTATTCGAGCCACTGGCGTGCACATGCTGGGTGCGGAGCATTTATGTTGATGGCCTGGTTGTAGTAAGCACCAACGAGCACGTTGTTAGGAATGAACACCTTCCAGGTGATGCCCTTAGCTGCAAGTTCTTTCACAGTGGCGGCCTGGTTGTAGTCCCAGTCAAAGACAACTGGAGTCTGACCGGAGGCGATACTCGCTGGGGTCGGGTCGACGTTGAGGAAGTTACCGACGTCTTTGAGTTGCTTGAAGTAGTTAACGCCCGTGGAAACATCGTTGATATTTCCGCCATTTGCAACGGAGGCAAAGAAAACGCCCATCAAGCCAGCGTTAGCCTTTGTTGGGTCGCCATTAAGTGCAACCTTGCCCTTGAAGGCCGGCTTTAATAGGTCCGCCAGCGAACTAATGGTTCCGAGTGAAGAGTCATAACCAATGGCCATGAACCCGCCATAATCTTTGGTCAAGAAGCCGTGTGGTTCTTTGAAGGCGGCCGGGATGTTTTTCCACTCTGAAACCTTGTAAGCCGCATATGTGTTCATGTTGGCATAGGCAACCGCGCTGCCAAGGTCAAAGGCGTCAGGGGCACGTGTGGTGCCACGAAGCTGGTTCGCAGCATTGATTTCGTCCTGGCTGGAGCCGTTTGGATTGGCTTCGTTCATTTTGACGTGGTACTTCTTGGCAAAGCCCTTGATGATCTCGCCGTAGTTGGCCCAGTCGTGTGGGTCGGCGATGATGTTCATCTGACCCTCTTTTTTACAGGCAGCGGCTAATTTCTTAAGTCCGCCGCCAGCCTTCGCTGACCTAGCATGCGCCCAAACCGACGTGGACTTAGCATCCGCCGCGGGAGCCGCGACGAGCAGGCCCGCGCCGAGTGCTGCGCACGCGATGCTTGAGATAAGCAATCTCTTTTTTGACACAGGGGTACCTTCCTTTTCATTTTGCCCAGAGAACCTGAGCAGAGTCCCGGGGTAACTCTGGGGTAAGGATTGTCGCATTTGGGCGAACTGTCTATGACCTGGCATGAAACAAATCAATAATTTTTAGATCTTCGACATGTGATCGACTCTCAGTTACACGTATTGGCACAAATTCCACTTAGGTACGTTATCGAAGTGTTATGCATTTGAGACAGATCGTTATGTTTTCTTTGTTGTGAGTAGACCAAATATGGGATTGAGTCTCTTATTAAGCAACTGTTGGCCATCCGGGTCAAATTCTCAAGGAGCTCTGATTCATGTCTGCCTATCCTCGGCCCACGAGCAGAGATAGGTCGCAGTTGACAACAGTTGAAATGCTGACGCCGAACAGGCGATCGGTATGAGCAGACTCGGTGGGTGGGTCACGGTGCTTGCCAGCAGAAAATCGCAGGTTAGAAAGACCGTTGGACTGTCCCCAGCCAACTGCGCATCCGCGCATGCAGCCGAGAGTGGACTTGAGCACTCATCGGCAAAGAAATAACTAAAAATGAGTGGTAACCCAATCAGAAAGAGAGAGAGCATGTTGAAGCGCTCTTCAGTGGCCCTTGCTGCAACAGCAGCGGCCGCAGCACTGCTACTTGCTGCCTGCAGCAGCACCTCCAGCAGTTCATCTGCAGCAGCTACAACTAGTCCAACCCCAGTCAAGCGAGTCTGCGTGATCCTTCCGGACAGCGCATCTTCGCCTCGCTATGAGCAAGGCGACCGTCCGGCTCTTCAGTCGGCGATCACTGCTGCTGGTTTCACGGCGGATATTCAAAACGCTCAGGGTGACACAGCCAAGTACGGCACGATTGCTGACCAGCAGTTGGCCGGCGGCTGTGGCGTAATGATCCTTGACGACCTCAACGGCGCGGCTGTTCAAGTAACAGTTAAGGCAAAGGCACAGGGAATTCCAGTCATCGCATACGACCGCCCGATTGCCGGATCTGACTACTACGTTTCATTCGACAACGTGAAGGTTGGCGCAATGGAAGGCCAGACGATCGTTGATGCACTCAAGGCCGAAGGTAAGAACCCAGCGACTGCAAGCGTTGTTTATGTAGGTGGCGACGTGGCTGATGGCAATGCCAAAATGTTCATGGATGGCGCTGTTGCTGCAATGTCGGCAGCTGGAATTAAGCCAGCCGTTGTTACCCCAGGTGTTTGGGACGGCGCAAAGTCAGCGACTTACTTCGAACAGGCTTACACGAAGTTGAAGGGTAAAGTCGATGCAGTTTGGGTCGCTAATGACACCAATGCTGCTGGCGTAATCACAATCCTCGACAAGTTCCACAAAGTGGTCCCGGTCTCGGGCCAGGATGCATCCCTTGCTGGCCTTCAGAACATCCTCTTGGGTAAGCAGACCTCAACGGTCTACAAGCCATTCAAGTTGGAGGCAGATTCTGCTGCTCGGATTGCGATTGCACTGCTTCAGGGTACGACGCCAACTGTCAACAGCCAGTTGCCTGATGGCACTCCGTTTGATGCCCAGACACCAATCTTGATCAGGGCAAAAGACATCGCTGGCCTGGTGGCTCAGAACGCAGTAGGCATGCCTACTGCTGCTGATATCTGCACGGGCGCGGTCGCGGCTGCTTGCACCAAGTACGGCGTCAAGTAGTTCCGCAGATTGTCGTTCCAGAAATGCAGTAATACGGTTAAATAGATCAACGGTGCTGCATCGGTCCAGGCTAGAGCGCCAGGCCGGTGCAGCACCTCTACATGAGAGAGAGATGAAAATGAGCCAGCAATCGACCCCCATCATCGAACTCGTTGAGATTGAGAAATCCTTCGGTCCGGTCGACGTCCTCAAAGGGGTTAA
This sequence comes from Candidatus Nanopelagicaceae bacterium, assembly GCA_035530875.1. GTDB lineage: Bacteria > Actinomycetota > Actinomycetes > Nanopelagicales > Nanopelagicaceae > JANXYY01. The sequence continues at coordinate 10,595 of DATKUB010000051.1, read as the reverse complement.
CTTGCAGGCTCGAGCCGGCGAAGTCACGGCTCTTGTCGGAGATAACGGCGCGGGTAAATCAACTTTGATCAAAGGGCTTGCTGGAATTCAACCCTACGACGGTGGTGAAGTTCGATTCGAAGGCGTGCCAGTAAATCTCCATACGCCTCGTCAGGCTTCAGATTTGGGAATTGAAGTTGTCTACCAAGATCTTGCGCTCTGCGACAATCTCGACATAGTCCAGAACATGTTTCTTGGACGAGAGGAGCGTCGGACGATTTCGCTAAACGAAGCGAGTATGGAGTCCAAAGCTACTGAGACGCTTACTGAATTATCAGTTCGCACTGTGTCTTCGGTTCGGCAGAAAGTTGCCAGCCTTTCGGGTGGTCAGCGGCAGAGCGTCGCGATCGCTCGCGCGGTTCTCTGGAACAACAAGGTAGTGATATTGGATGAGCCCACCGCAGCGCTTGGGGTTGCTCAGACCGAGCAGGTTCTTGGTCTGGTTCGCCGCCTGGCCGATAGCGGCGTGGCGGTGATCCTGATTAGTCACAACATGCAAGACGTATTTGCCGTCGCAGATCGAATCTACGTTCTCTATTTGGGAAAGATGGTCGCCGCGTTGAACAAGGACGAGACCAATCACAACGATATTGTCGGATACATCACCGGAACGAAATCCATGCCCGTGGATGTTGCGCAGGTGGCGAAATGAGCGAGCAGACGACTATCGGCACCGGGCAAGAAGGTTCCCTTAGGGATCAAGTTGAGCAGTCTTTGATGCGCCTTAAGGGTGGCGAAATGGGATCGCTCCCCGCAGTTTTGGGATTTGTCATACTGGCGATTCTGTTTAGCTCGTTGAGTCCGGTATTCCTTACCGCCATAAATTTCGCAAATTTCTTCACCCAGGCAGCAACCTTGATCACGCTCTCAATGGGGTTGGTCTTTGTATTACTTCTGGGCGAGATAGATCTATCCGCGGGGGTCACCTCAGGTGTTACTGGTGCCGTGCTAGCAGTACTGATGGCAACGCATGGGGTTGTTTGGTGGCTTGCCCTTCTAACCGGAATCGGCGTTGGAATAATAATTGGCCTTGCCATCGGGCTGCTGGTCGCCAAGGTTGGAATCCCATCATTCGTCGTAACGCTGGCAGCATTTTTGGCGTTCCAAGGTTTGCAGCTCGTCATCATTGGCGAAGGTGGTCTCTACCGTGTTGCATCTCCATACATTCTCAACATCGAGAATGGGAACCTCTCGCGGTCCGCGGGTTGGGGTTTGGTAGTCATTGTCATTTTAGGAACATTGTTGTCCGGTTTAGGCGCACGTCGGCAACGGACTAATAGTGGCCAGGTGAACCGGCCGATAACCATTCTCTATGCACGAACCATCGCGATTGGCCTGCTCTGCGCTGGAACCGTCTACGCTTTAAATCTCGAACGTAGTTTCAATCCAGAACACCCGCTATTTGGTGTCCCTATGGTAATCCCAATGGTTGCCGTCCTTCTCTTGCTTGGAACTTTTCTTCTTGATCGCACTGCCTTTGGTCGTCACCTCTATGCAGTTGGTGGCAACGCTGAAGCCGCACGTCGAGCCGGAATTAATGTCAGCCGGGTGAAAATTATCGCCTTCACTCTCTGTTCAACCATCGCCGCGCTCTCGGGCGTCATCTCAGCAAGCCGTACCGGATCTGTAGATGCATCTGCTGGCAGAACTATTGTTCTCAATGGTGTTGCCGCGGCTGTCGTTGGTGGCGTTAGTCTTTTTGGCGGCAAAGGACGATTGAGCCAGGCCGCAATTGGTGGATTTGTGATCGCCATGATCGACAATGGATTGGGACTGCTTGGGCTAAACGCCGGGGTTAACCTTGCCGTTACGGGTGGCGTGCTCCTGCTGGCGTCGACAGCTGATGCCCTCTCCCGAAAGCGTGGCAGCGCGGTCGTCAGGTAAGAAGGGATCATGCACCTGCCCCTAGTTGTTGTTATGGGCGTTTCGGGATCTGGTAAGAGCACGATCGGCGAAGAGATTGCTCGCACCCTTATGATCGACTTTGTTGACGCAGACTCACTGCATCCGCCAGCAAACATAGCCAAAATGGCATCAGGGATTGCCCTGACCGACGAGGATCGCTGGCCCTGGCTGGAAATTGTTGGACGGACTCTAGCCGCGGCTGAATCCACCGGGCTTGTTCTTGCTTGCTCGTCGCTAAAGAGAAGTTATCGAGACCTCATTCGGAGTCAGGCTCCATCGGTTTTTTTTATTCACCTGTCTGGATCGCGAAAGACTTTGTCCGCCCGCCTCGCCCGGCGTGGTAATCATTTTATGCCGAGTACGCTTCTAGATTCTCAATTGGATTCGCTGCAGCCACTTGAATTAGATGAAGCAGGGATGGAGATTGACATCGATCTGTCGGTCCCTGAGATCGTCGTGTTGGCTCTGTCCCGTTTAGACAATTAGCGACCTATGCACATCTGCTTTTGAGTGACAGAAAACTCACCTATGAAACCCACCCGAGGTTAGGCGGTTACTCGACCTATCCTCAGCAGCCATTTGTAACTTCTGCTTGGGCCAAGAAACCTTCTCAACCAACCCAGGGAGCGAATATGAAAACACAGAAGGCCATCACCGCGATGGCCGCAGCAACACTATTTCTATCTTTAGCTGGTACATCATCTGCTCTGGCAGCAAGCACTAAAGTTGTTTCGACAAAATCGACTGTCGCTGGCGTCAAAAGCGCGGCAAGTTCGACGCTTGCCGCATGGCGTCAAGGAGATCTAGTCGCGAAGAAGGCGTACAAAGCTGATATGGCATCCGCGAGAGCCACTTTCAAGACCGAAAAAGCTGCGGCCGCTACTTCTTCGACTAAGACAGCCGATTTGGCTGCTGCCAGGACGAAGTTCCATGCTGCTGAGGCTTCGGCGAAGGCGACCAGGAAGGCCGCTATCGCTGCCCTTGGTGCACGACCAAGCAGCCACGCGAAGGCAAGCAAGAATACCCACGCGAAGGCAGGCACAAAAACCCATGCGAGTGCTGCTCTTATCGCATGGCGCCAAGGAGATAAGACCGCTAGGGCCGCCTACAAGTCTGATTTAGCCACGGCCAGAGCCACTTTCAAGACCGAAAAGGCTGCGTCCGCTACTTCTTCGACTAAGACAGCCGATTTGGCTGCTGCCAGGACGAAGTTCCATGCCGCTGAAGCTGCAGCAAAGGCGACCAGGAAGGCAGCTGTCGCTGCCCTCGGGGCGCGACCAAGCAAGTAACGCTGTTCTCAAGGATCGTAATTGGTAGCAGAGTCAAAAAAGTTAGGGCCGCCGAGAAATCGACGGCCCTAACTTTTTGTAGAACAATTTGTTGAAAGAGTCTCGCTAGGGGATTAGGCCTTCATTTCGAGCGGCGTGATAGAGATCCATTCTCGTTCTTGCATCGAGGCCTATGGCATCGTATTTCGCGCGGACGCGATCCAAATATTCTTTGACGGTAGACGGAGCCAAGCCCATTCGATGCGCGACCGTTTCGAGTTTCAATCCTGATGCATAAAGCACCAGAGCCTTGCGCTCCTGGTTCGAAAGACTGACCCGACCGGTCTTAATTGATGCAATCGCACCCGCTACTTCGGGCGACATCCAGTCACCGCCGAGTCGGACTACTTCGATTGCTTCCTTAAATTCGCCGCCATTTGCACGTTTGGTCATATAGCCATGCGCGCCTGCGATCATTACAGATTCAATTGTTGATGGCTCGCCCAACGCGGAAACAACCAAGACGCGGGCACCCTTGGCCACGATAATTGCAACTACATCAGCGGCCTTGCGATTGTCGCCCAGGTCTAGGTCAACGATTGCAACCGTATTCGGCGAGCAGAATTCTGCAGCGGCAATGACGTCTTTGCCTTGATAAGCGATCTGGCTAGTCGGATACAACTCGCGAATTTGGACGCCGAGAGCTGCCAGAAGGAGGGGATGATCCTCCAAGATTACGAAAGATATTTCTTGCGCTTCAGACACCTTCCCAGCCTACCAGCGCGGTGCCATCGGCCTACACTCCGTGCATGGCCAAAATCACTGGTGTTCATCGACGATGAGCCAGTCGAAGTCCCCTGAAATGGGGGAGGAGGCGCGTCCGACTCGAGTTGCCCAACTCGAAGAGGCAAAGCGCGCGCTTGCGCGAGCGGCCTTCACTCTCTGCTGGTTGCCGTCAGTTGCCCTCGCGCTTTTATATTGGGGCAGGGGTGAAGGCAGTCCGCCGCTGGCTCTTTTCATTCTTTTATCACTCTGGTATCTCAACGAATATCTGATCGATGGCAAGTATCGGGAATACATTTCAATTTTCCTTTCTATCGCGATTCTTTCCGGCCCCGTCTGGCATGGCAGTTCACACGTTCATCTTTGGTATGCGGTGACACTGGCTGGAATCGCCACAGAGATCCTCTCCGCTCTATATGCGCCTTGGCCCTTCGCCCTGATCTTCATCTTTGTCACTGCTCTTATCGAGCACTTTGTGTTGATTAGCAAAACTTTTTCCCCATTCTCTCCTGGCGTAAGTTCGCTCGAAAATTGGATCGCTTCACTCTGGCTATTCATTCTCGGTTCCTTCATCGGATTTGCATATCATCGACTTCAAGCGACGGTTTCGCGTGAAGATCGAATTTCTGAATCGATGGAAACCCTCAAAGCAAGAGATGCAGTCGCCAGAGCGATATCGGATGAACATGCTTCTCAACAGCGTCGATTGCACGAGACAGTTTTAAACACGCTTACGACATTGGTCCGAAAAGGTGGCGGATCACCTGCCCAACTGATGTCGCGCCTGAGCAATGAGATCACCGAGGCTCGCGCATTCGAAGGTATCGAGGCGCCTAGTGGCATGTCAGCCATAGTCGACTCAGTGATTGCGGCTGTGGGGGTGACTGAGTTGCGAATTCAGGTCAGGGAGAGCGAGGACATCTCGCTTTCTCAGATTGTTGGACGTGATGTTCGCGACGCCTTAGCGGAGCTGATCCGGAACGCGATTAAGCATTCCAAAGGCACCGAAGTCGCTATTTCTTGGCGAGTAAATAGGCGATTCCTCGAGATCACGATTGCAGATGATGGGATCGGCGTATCCGATAAGGCAGCAAAGGGTCTGGGTCTCGGACAAATTCTTCCTGAAATTGTCCGAGACCGTCGAGCCAAAATGGTGATTTCTTCTAACTACGGTCAGGGTGCGCGCTTTGAGTTGAGCGTTCCGCTCGATGTTGAAGTGGACCCGCCCGATGTCGATGGAGTGCCATATTCGATACTGCAAGAGTTCGACTCAGTAGGCCGGCTTCTGCTCGCTGCGCCAGCACTATCGGTAGCGGTACTTGGTTGGTGGCTGATTAGCCCGTACCAGCCCAAGCTGATTCTCGCTGGATTACTTTTATTGCATGTTGCATTAGTGCTAACTGCATCAATCAACCCGCGAGCTCGAAGCGCGTGGCTCCTCATCGCGGCTGGGCTGCTCGTAGGGCTCGTAATCATTTTTCTGATTTCCATAAATCTTCAAGATTGCGCGGACATCAGTCAACTTAGGTGGGCTGCTAATTTTCTATATGGAAGTACCAGTCTCGGATTGGCTTTCTACTCGCCCGGGCGCTTTCGACCTTTCCTGATCGTGGTGTCTGTGCTTGCACTTTTCATGATGAGTCTTCTATTGCCAAGCGCTTGTGCTAGCGCGCTATTCACGCCTGCTCTTGCGCTTTTTGGAATTTTTCTTGTGATTGTCACGATCTGGAGACAGAGCAATCGTTGGCGCGCGAGTGTGCGGTTGAGCGAAATCAGAAACGCGGAACTGACTCGCCGCAGAATCGAACGTAGACTGAGTGCATATCGGGCGGATCAATGGTCTTCCGCCCTTGACTACTTGGAACGTTTTGCCCGCGCTGGAGTAGATGGGGAACTCGTCGAAGGCGTGCTGCAGGAGAAAGCTCATCTTGAGGAAGCACGGCTGCGAGCGCGAATTCAGTTGGACCCCTTTGTAAATGGCGCCAGCGCACAACTGGTTCTAGATCTGGTCAACGCAGCCACGGAACGTGGTTGGAGCCCCAGGGTTACGGTCGTGGAAACTTTCGCGGATTCAGCCATAATTCCGAATTCGCTCAAACGCGTGCTTCTTGATGTATTTACTGCCGTCCAAGAAGGATCTTGCCAAATCACCTTGTACGTCGACGAGGATGAAGAGTGCTTGACATTTCTTTCCTCAACTCTGGATTTGCAGCACGTCGCAACTGAAATCAACCTAAAAAAATGGGCCGATCAGGGTTTGTTTGATGGGCAGCGGATATCGACAAATTACGAATCGGCAGACGGTCAGAAATGGCTGGAACTTAGAAGACGTCGGTAGGATTTTTAAGGTGCCACCAATTCCGGTAATCCTTGATTGCGATCCTGGGCATGACGACGCGCTGGCGATTATTCTGGCGGCCTTCGATCCGCGAATTGATCTTCTTGCAATCACGACAGTTGCCGGAAATGGGCCAATCGAGAAGGTAACCGAAAATGCACTTCGCATCTGCGCCCTTGCTGGAATTAAAGTACCCGTTGCTAAGGGAGCAGCTGGTCCGCTTAACGGAATTGCAGAATCTGCAGTTAACATCCACGGCGCTAGCGCTTTAGATGGTGCGGAGCTCCCTGAACCCACTTTTGCGCTGGCGTCGAAGAATGCCATTGAGTTAATCGCTGACCTCGTCGAAAGTTCAGAAAATTCGGTTTCCCTCGTGGCGACAGGTCCGCTGACCAATATCGCAATGTTTATATCCCGGTATCCACGATTGCTTCCAAAGGTTCGAGACCTCACTTTCATGGGCGGTTCAGCCGGGCGAGGTAATCGAACGCCTTACGCGGAGTTCAACATTTGGAGCGATCCTGAGGCCGCAGCCATTGTTTTACATAGTGGCCTGAAGATTACAATGTGCGGTCTCGATGTGACCCATAAAGCGCTAGCCACCAAGGAAGTCTTTGCTGCTCTATCTGCAATGAAAACGCCTGTGGCGGAAACAATTATTGGTTTATTGAAGTACTTCGCAAGCACCTATGAAGACATCTTTGGCTTCGACGATCCGCCTCTTCACGACCCGGTGGCAATTGCTGTTCTTGCTAATCCCGACATTACAAACTTGATGCCGGTCAATGTTGAGATTGAGTTGAATGGCCTGCACACGCGCGGGGCGACCATTGTTGACCTGCACAAAGTTACCGGGCGCGAGGCCAACCTGCAGATTGCGCTTGACTTGGATTCGGATCAGTTCTGGCAAGACATGCTGGCGGCAATAGTTCAAGCAGGACTAATTAAGTAGCCAGCCAAGCGGTTCCGCCAATATCGTGACCGGTGAAACCTTTCCAGATTAGGAAAGTGCTGGAAGGGTTCTCAGATACGTAACTGGAGAAGGGCTCGCTCATGGATCAGTCCAATCGATACGCACGCTTAGAGCTAGTTGAATCTGATTTGATCGCAGACGGCAAGCACGTCCTATGTGCATACGTGATGAAACCAAAATCGGGTCATGAGTACCTGGCCAGCGCCGCGCATTTTGCGGCCGAATCGTCAACGGGAACTAACGTCGAGGTTGGGACGACAGATGATTTTACTCGCAGCGTGGACGCTCTCGTGTACGAGGTGGATGAGGCGAACGAGATTATGAAGATCGCCTACCCAGTTGAATTGTTCGATCGAAACATCATCGATGGTAAAGCGATGGTTGCATCCTTTTTGACTCTTACCGTTGGAAACAACCAGGGCATGGGCGACATTGAGTACGGCAAGTTACACGACTTCTATTTTCCGCCAGAATTCCTACGCCTTTTTGATGGGCCGAATCGAAACATCGTCGATATGTGGCGAGTATTGGGGCGTCCACTTGTGGACGGTGGCATGGTGACCGGCACCATCATCAAACCAAAACTGGGACTGCGGCCGCGCCCATTCGCTGACGCTTGCTATGAGTTCTGGCTGGGAGGTGATTTCATCAAGAACGATGAGCCACAAGGAAATCAGATTTATGCCCCATTTAAAGAAACAATTCCGCTAGTCGCAGAAGCAATGCGGCGCGCGCAAGACGAAACTGGGCAGGCTAAATTATTTTCAGCAAACATCACCGCAGATGATCCGCTTGAGATCATCGCGCGCGGAGAATTCGTTCTCGATACTTTTGGAGCAGAAGCCGATCATGTGGCATTTCTAATCGACGGTTATGTTGCGGGAACCACTGCGGTCACAACGGCTCGTCGGCGTTTTCCGGATACGTTTATTCACTATCACCGCGCCGGACATGGCGCGGTCACAAGCCCACAGAGCATGCGTGGCTACACCTCATACGTGCATTGCAAACTTGCCAGAATTCTTGGCGCATCAGGAATGCACGTAGGCACGATGAGTTACGGCAAGATGGAAGGCGAACGCAAGGACCGGAACCTGGCCTATGTGTTAGAACGAGATAGCGTCGATGGTCCTTTTTATCACCAGAACTGGGATGGAATGAAGCCAGCTACGCCAATCATTTCCGGTGGGATGAATGCACTTCGACTTCCTGGCTTCTTTGAAAACTTGGGGCATTCAAATGTAATCCAAACCTCCGGCGGCGGTGCCTTTGGGCATAAGGCGGGCGGAACCGCTGGCGCTATTTCGTTACGCCAGGCCGAGGAGGCTTGGAAAGCGGGCATCTCGTTACCCGAGTATGCCTTGGATCACCCAGAGTTGCGTGGCGCCTTAGAGACCTTCCAAAGTGATGCAGATCTGCTCTATCCCGGGTGGCGAAGCACGCTGAATTTCGAGGGCTGAGCCTTGCGTACGGGGCGAACCACCCTTGGCAAGTTCGTTATTGAACAGCTGGGGGGAGAGCCGGAGCGAAGTGATCTCGGTGCGCTTCTAATCGATATCGCTGCGGCAGTTAAGGCCATCTCTGTCATGTTGGCTAGGGGTGAGTTAGGTGGATTTTTGGGATCTGCCGATGCCGAGAATGTTCAAGGAGAAATTCAGAAAAAATTGGACATCCTTAGCAATGACGTGGTTATCGCTCAGTGCGAATGGGGTGGCCAATTGGCTGGGATGGTTTCCGAAGAGTTGGAGATGGTCTACCAGATTCCCTCCGGGAATCCGCGCGGCCGGTATTTGTTGATGTTTGATCCCCTTGATGGGTCAAGCAATGTGGATTTCAATGTGTCCGTTGGCACAATTTTTTCGGTTCTGGCCAAGGAGGATAATTCTCCTGCCGTTACTGAGGATTTTCTCAAGCCTGGTCTGACTCAAGTCGCTGCCGGTTACGCAATCTACGGTCCTTCCACCATGATCGTCTTGACTATTGGCAGAGGCACCCAAGGTTTCACGCTGGATCGCGAAGGGGGCAACTTTATTCTTACCCACCCGAGCATCCAGATTCCACGCCAGACCTCTGAATATTCAATCAATACCAGCAACTCAAGATTCTGGGAACCTCCCGTTTCGCGCTACATCAGCGAATGCAAAGCCGGGGCTTCGAGCGTGCGTGGACGTGATTTCAATATGCGCTGGGTTGCCTCAATGGTCGCCGAAGTGCACCGAATACTCCTGCGTGGCGGAATCTTCATGTATCCACGCGATACCCGCGACCCGAGCAAGCCAAGTAAGTTACGCCTACTTTATGAAGCAAACCCGATGGCGATGATCATTGAGCAGGCAGGAGGTATGGCGAGCACAGGGCGAGGACGAATACTTGAAGTGCAGCCGCAATCGATCCATGAACGCAGTCCGGTGGTTCTTGGCTCAGTCGAAGAAGTAGACCGGGTCGAGCGCTATCACGCAGATTACGACTCCGGCACTGACGTGCCTTTTGGCTCACCCTTATTTGCGCAACGATCGCTTTATCTTGAATGACTAGGTTGTAAGGGAGTGGAATATGTCTCAGAAGCATCCGATCATTGCAGTAACCGGTTCGTCCGGCGCTGGAACCACAACTGTGAAGGTGAGTTTTCAACATATTTTCCGTCGCGAAGGAATCAACGCGCACGTTATAGAGGGAGATTCGTTCCACCGCTACAACCGGGTAGAAATGCGCGATCGCATGGCTGAGGCGGAAATGGCAGGACGCAAACACCTGAGTCACTTTGGCCCAGAAGCGAATTTACTGACTGAATTGGAGTCTCTTTTCGAGACTTATGGCAGGACGGGTGCGGGCGAGTCTCGCCTATATCTACATGATGACGTAGAAGCCGCGCCCTTTGGGCAAGACCAAGGGACTTTCACGCCCTGGGAGGATATTCCAGCGGATGGGGATTTGCTTTTCTACGAAGGTCTCCATGGCGGATATGCGGATGACGCCAATGATGTGGCCAGGCATGTAGATCTGCTGGTTGGGGTAGTTCCCATTATTAATCTCGAGTGGATTCAGAAACTCCATCGAGATCAGGACACGCGGGGATACTCTAAAGAGGCGGTTGTTGACACGATTCTTAGGCGCATGCCCGACTACGTGACGTACATTTGTCCCCAGTTCTCGCGCACTCATGTGAATTTCCAGCGCGTACCGATGGTGGATACTTCTAATCCATTTATTGCCAGAGATATTCCAACCGCGGATGAAAGCATGGTCATTATTAGGTTCGCTAACCCAAAAGGTATTGACTTCTCCTATC
>DATKUB010000050.1:0-53313 GCA_035530875.1 Candidatus Nanopelagicaceae bacterium | reverse complement strand
AGATGACCTGCTGATAGTCCGAGCGCTCTGCACCTGGTTCCTCAGGCGCAATGCTCGGACCAAAGATGGTTTTCCAGCCAGCATCCCTAAATAGTTCGAGAACAACCTCTTCGAGGGCAGCCTCATCGATCGCGAGAAGGCTCACGCAGCCACCTTGCCAACGGAAATGGTGCCCGACATTAGCAGCGGCAGCAGTTCATTTCGCACAGTTGAGAGTTGTTGATTTTCTCGGCGAAGTGAATGCGCCTGATGAACCAAAGATGAAACCGTGGCTGTAGTTGCGGGGGACAGTGTCCGGGCATCCGGCACCGAAACTTGAAGAACCGCTGCCTTGTCGACCCTCTGATGACTACCCGTAGTCCCAGAAACCAGAGTTTGAATGGTGTCTGAGAAACTGAATGAAGAGCAAACTGCCCAAACGACCTCTGTGCACACGCTCTCCCCTACGAGCGCAACGAACTCGGTGGAAGCGAATGCTTTCTGATCTGCGCCGGGATAGGCCATCCACACACGTGGATTCTTGGGATTGAGACGTGATACCAAGGCTGTCGGGCGCGTCAGCAAGGTCTTGGCACTCCTTATCTCGGATCCCAAAACGCGCTCCGGAAGTGCCCCCGAGTCAAAGGCGGGAAGCGAAAAATGCTCGACTTGTCCTGACGGCATTTCAGTCATTTTTTCAGTCTTCGCAAGGTCTGAAAGACTACAAGTGTTCGGCGACCTACCTACAAGAGCGCGAGCAAGATCCTCGGCTTGTGCAGCAAGTACTCGATTCATTTCGATGAGACCATCAAGGCCTGAAAGGACTCCCGCTATCCGCCTCTGCTCTTCAAGAGGCGGGCACAGGAACGAGAACTTCTTGATGGTATTTCCGCTCAGGTTCTGCTGTGCTCCACCAACTGCCAGACTGATCAAACTCGCCCGATCATGTAGTAGTCGGTAGAAAAGAAACCGAAAGTCGGCAGCATCTGGATCAACAATCAGGGCACAAGATGCCTGATTGCAGGTCATCGACCGACCGAGAATGCCTAGTTGACCGACGGTTGCTCCGTACATCGCCAAAAGCAGAGTGTTGGGTGGAAGCAGTTTGGCAGAGGAGTCTGCGATTGCCTGTTGAGATATGTGTTCCTCTGTCTCCCAAATCGTTCCATCATTCAGTTCTGCAGTTTTGACCCAAGGGATTGAGTCCGTTTGACTCTCAAAGTAAGCAGGAACTTTACGGCTAGGGGTTCCCCCGCTGGTGACGCGGGTGCAGAGTGATTCAATCGTGCGGATTGCCCAATCAGATTTCATCTAGGTCCGCCTCGAGAGATTCGAGTGCAACAAGCACTTGCTCCTGAAGTGCTTGTCGCGCCTGAAAGCCTTCTCTTAACTCTTGCGTCAAACGCGAGATTTTTTCCTCGATAGGTTCATCGTCGTGGTCGACTACATCGCTCCCAACGTAGCGGCCCGGCGTCAACGCATACCCTTGCGCTCGTATGTCAGCGATAGTCGCCCCGGAACAGAACCCCGCGGCATCTTCATACGTGGGTAGACCGGGTTCGCCTCGCCAAGCATGGTAAGTATCGGCGATGCGCTGAATCTCTTCTTCGGTCAGTTCCCGATGTGCTCGATCGACCATTATTCCGAACTTGCGTGCATCAATGAACAACACCTCGCCCCTACGGTCACGCTGAGGTCGTTCACTTCTTACAACTCGGGCGCTCTTGTCATGTGTGAGGAACCACAGGCATACAGGAATCGGAACGCCGTAGAACAACTGACCTGGCAGAACTACAACGCACTCGACCTTGTCTGCGTCGACCATCTTGGCTCGGATCTCGCCCTCTCCGGATGCATTCGAAGTGAGGGATCCATTCGGCATTACGGTTGCGGCAGTCCCGGTTGGCGAGAGGTGATGAAGATAGTGCTGCAACCATGCGTAGTTGACTCGGTTGCCCGGTGGGACTCCGAATACAAACCGTGCATCACCTGTAAGGGCATCGGCTGGCCAATAGACCGTCCTGCCAAAAGGTGGGTTGGTGATGATGAAGTCGGCTCGTAGGTCAACATGCTTGTTGTCATCGAAGGAGTTGCCAGCCTCGGGCCCGAGGTTCGCTTCGATTCCTCGAAGTGCAAGATTCATCTTTGCGAGGCGCCAAGTTGTTGGATTCATTTCCTGACCGAAGACGCTGATGTCATTTCGGTTTCCGGAGTGGGCCCGGACGAACGCATCTGCCTGCACAAACATGCCACCAGAACCACATGCGGGGTCATACACGCGTCCAGAGAAAGGTTCGAGCATCTCGACCATGAGCCCAACGATGGATCGTGGGGTGTAGTACTCGCCGGATTTGCCTTCCGTCGAGGCGAACTGGCCAAGAAAGTATTCGTATACGCGACCGAGGATGTCTTGATCTCGATGTTCAGCGGCGGCGAGGTCATCGCGAGAGAACGTGTCGATCAATCCGCCGAGCATCGCGGGCTTGTAATCTGATGATGCGAAGATCTTCGGCAGGACGCCGCGAAGTGTTGGGTTCTCCTTCTCGATTGCATCCATCGCCGCATCGATTCGTTGTCCGATGTTTGGCTGTTTTGCCGCGGAACGTAGATCTGTCCAGCGGTGGCCTTCGGGGACCCAGAAGATGCCGGCAGCCGTATAGAGGTCACGATCGCCAAGGAGAACTTGGCGGGCATCCTCGGTCGGCATATACAAATCTGACTTTGGATCTCTAACTTTCTCAGCAAGGGATTCCTGTTTCGCGGCAAACGTGTCCGATACATATTTGAGAAAGATGAGCCCCAGAACTACGTGCTTGTATTCACTGGGTTCGACGCTTGAGCGAAGTTGGTTTGCGGCATCCCAAAGGGAGGCTTCAAGTCCCAACTGTTTCGACTTGGTCCCTCTGGGTGGCACGTAACTGGCTCCCGTTCATAGTGACCCTCTTCGCTACGGAGCGTAGCGAAGAGGGGGGACCTTTGGCGATCGTTATCCCTAATCAAGAGCCCCTTTAGTTGATTTTTCGCAAAAAATGTTAGATCGAATCGGCCAGCCGATGTAGGCCGGAATAGTCGGACGTGATCGCTAACCTTCTCTATGGGCCGGTGATTGTGAGCAAAGAGGCATGCTGATTCTGGCTACTGAACAGATTGGAACGACTCAAAGAGGGGTGATCACGTGGCGTATAAGGCAATCGAGATAGTCCGTGACACTGAAACGCGGCCGCCCGTTGGGCAAGAGGTACTCGCAACCTATGTTTTTATCCGAAAGATCTACTGAGTCATGCCAGCAACGGGAGCGAATGATTGGGTTCGGATCCCGGCGGATTTGCGTTCGCCATTCATACCCAAGGAAAGATTCGAGGCCTTTGCGAGCCTTAAAGTCAAAGAGATGCCTGATGGTTCTTGGAAGATCAAGACACAGGAAGATTATCAGCGTCGACAGTCGATGAGGCCTGGCGTCCGTCTTTCACTTATTGCAAAGGGACCTCATTTCGAGTCACTTGGCCTAAGGCGCCTTGGCACCTTGACTCCGATCACCTGGGCAATAAGTAAGGAACAGTTAGCGTGGTTTGATGACCAACGAACGCAGCAGGCCATGGCGCGGACAGATGAACAGCCCCTGTGGTTCCGATTTGTCGGGGAACTCCAGATATGCCTGGATGCAGATTTAGAGGGCAAACTGCGAGAGTTTCAATCGCTTGGGCAAGACACCGATTCTCTCTGGCTTGTCGAAGTGGATGCACTTCTGTCTCAGCGATTGGCATTCATGCGAGCGCTTTTCGCTCAACGTTATGCCAATGAAGCGGTGAAGATTGAAGACTTTGCTGGTTTCCCGACGGCTAGTGACTTGATGCAAAACTCATCTGGGTCGTTCGCCGTCTATTTCAGCCCGATCCTGCTTCTAAACTCGCCTTGGGTGGGCGGGTTCAGCGCGATGAGGCCGTATGCAAACGTTGTTCGTCTATTGAAGGTGCCTGAGATTGGTAGGTCCAAGGTATGGACTGATCTGCTGGATACGTTTCAGCCAAACTATGCGGGCAGTGCAAGAGCGCCTGTGCATGGGGTCCCGGCGGAGAATCTTGGAACGAGAGAGCATCTGTTGGAGTGGTGGGTCGCCAAAGTTTCGGAACTACTTTGGGTGCTTTCAGATCCGACTCGCCATCTCGATGGCGAAGGTAGTTATGATCCGAGTTCCCATCTAGGCGCCACTTTAACGGTCGAGAAAATCTTTGTAACGGCCGCTGAGATTATGCGGCTTAAGTCCAAAGATGAGGTGCTGCGAAAGATTCTCTTATTTGATCTTCTGGACTTGCTTGAAGGTGGTGGAATGGGGACCTACGAAAGCAACCTAAGTTATGGAGAACAACATGAGAAATGGGCCAGCCTGAAGGCAACACTTCCAGAGCCGGTGGCACGTGCTGTAGCGCCGGTAGTGGAAGGCGCGTTTAAGGCGCTGATGCATGTAGAAGATGGCTTCTGGTCGGGGTCCAGACGAACCTCCGACGGTCTCTTGTTGATCAGCACCAAGGATGGCACTAGGCGTGAGGGCATTGCCATCGACCGGGCTAGAGGCGAGTACGTGAGGGTGCTGCGAAACTCCCATCACGGTTTTGGAAAGATTGCGAAAAATCCGCGCGGACTTTCGTACTTAGCAAGTCATACCGGAGCATTGGACAACAGCCTGCCCGATCTAATCTGGTGGTACCTCATTCGGCTACTCGCGGATCCGTCTGTGGTTGCGCCTACATGGGTTCGTCCCCGCACTTAATCATGAATGATCTTTGTGGGGCTGGGCAGTGAGGGATTGACCAGGCTGCGCTCAGGCGGCAGCCCAGCATTGAGCGGTTCCAGTAAAAAGAGGGGGCGGACGCCCCTTGTTCAAAAGACCTGGTCAAATGCCCTTTTAGTTAGTTTTCCACAGGGGGGTAGTTAGGCATACGCCTCAATGGTGGCCAGGGACAGGATCGAACTGTCGACCTCACGATTTTCAGTCGCGCGCTCGTACCAACTGAGCTACCTGGCCTTAGTCCACGCAGTCTATGCGAGAGCGTGTGAATCAGGAAAAACAGTGGGCTAGATCCGGCCACCTGCTGCGGCGCCGTCAGAGAGGCGCTGGCTGAGCCAGACCGGCAGGGCAAAGGCGACGATCAGGCAGGCGGCCACGACATTGATGATTGGGGCTTGATTTGGCCTAAATAGATTGTCGAAGATCCATTGCGGGAGGGTCTTGATGTTTGGGCCCGAAGTAAAGGTCGTTACGACGATCTCGTCGAAGGAGAGCGCAAAGGCCAGCAGGGCACCAGCGACCAGCGATGAGCGAATCGTCGGGAACGTGACGTACCTGAAAGTCTGGAAAGTATTTGCGCCCAAATCTCCGGAGGCGTCCTCAAGAGTTGAACCGACTCGCCGGAGCCTTGCTAGAACATTGTTGTAGACCACAACGATGCAGAAAGTGGCATGTCCAATGATTACGGTGAATAGGCCAAGACCAATCCCGAACGGCTGCAAGAAAGTGGCGAAGGTGGAGCTGAGTGCGATCCCAGTCACGATGCCCGGCAACGCTATGGGCAGGATCACCAGAAGCGATATCGCTTCACGGCCAAAGAATTTATACCGCGCGACCGCAAATGCAGCCATGCTGCCAAGGACTAGCGCAATCGATGTTGCCCCAAGTCCTGCTTTGAGGCTCGTGACCAAAGCCGTTCGCACGCCCGTGTTTGCGATTGCCTTGCCCCACCACTCGGTTGAAAATCCAGTTGGTGGCCAAGAGAAAGTTTTCGATGGGTTAAACGAGTTAACCACGACTACTAAGAGTGGAAAGTACAGAATGGTCAGCACCAAAGCGGAGATCATGCCGAGCGCAATTCGAGCACGCTTAGATAAATTCATCTCACGCTCACAAGTTATTCAGTGCGCCGGAGCGACGCACGAGCAGTAGGTAGCCGAGGATGGTAACAATGGGGACCATTGCGGCTGCAGCAGCGAATGGCAGGTTTCCGGCGATCCCGATGTTGTCATAAACGACGTTGGCAAAAAGTTGAGTCTTGCCGCCGACGATCTTTACGGTGATGTAGTCGCCCATTGAGAGCGAGAAGGTGAAGATCGATCCGGCGATAAATGCTGGATACGTGATTGGAAGGACGATGGACCTGAATGTGCGCCAGGCGCTTGCGCCTAAGTCGCTTGATGCCTCAAGTAGCGAGTCGGGCAAACGTTCCAAGCCGGCGAACATCGGCAGAATCATGTAGGGAAGCCAGAGGTAGGCAAGAACAACGGTGGTCGCCCCGAGTCCAAATCCTGGGGTGTGAATTTTGAACGGTGCGGCTAACCAGGCAAGTACGCCGCCATCGGCGAATATCGTTCTCCATGCGTATGCCTTAACGAGATAGGACGCCCATAGCGGCAGCAAAACCACCGCAACCATAATTCGTCGATAGCGTGGTGAAAGAACTTTGGCCATGAAAAATGCAATCGGCATAGCCAGGATTGCGTCAACAATTGTCACTAGCGAGGCGACGACAAGGGAGCGAATCGCGATCGTTCTATACACGCTCTCAGTGATGAGGGTGTGAAAGTTATCTGTGGTGAATCGTCTTACGAGCGAGCCCGTGAAAGTGTCGATGCTCCAAAACGCAGAGATAAACATCACCGCAAGAGATCCGAGATAGGCAACAACGAGCCACAGCATGGGAGCGCTCAGCAAAATTGCCAAGCGACTGCGGCGATGCCGATGCAGCCATGCAGAGGTATTTGCTGCGATGCTCATTGATTAGTCACGATCTCTTCGGGTTCTCACAGTTAGTTGTTGGGCAAATTGCAGTACTCACTTGGAACCGAGTGATACCTATTGAATGTGTGCAGGTGATGAGGCCAGAACCCACCACCTGCACACATTCAAAGGTCAACCCTTTATCGCCGTCCAGGCTTGCGTCCAAGCGGCGTAGTCCTTGCAGATCGGCCCTCGACCATCAAGACAATTTGTCGTTGGGGTGGTCCAGTACCAGATCTTGCTTGCATAAGCAGCATCGGTCGCGTGGTAGGTCGCACAGAAGTTCTTGTCCACGGTCTCTCCGCAAGCCAATGTCTGAGCTGGCGCCTCGCCAAAGTACTCGGCCACTTGGGCGTTGACCTTGGCTGAGGTTATGTAGTTCATCCACATGTACATGCAGTTCGGGTGGGCGGCCTTGGCGGCAACCATCCAAGTGTCAGACCATCCGGTTGCGCCTTCTGTCGGAACGGTCGCATTGACCTGAACCTTCTTGTCGGAATTGATCAGGTTGACGATCACCTGCCAACTAGTTCCGAGCAACGTGTTACCCGATTCGAATGACGAAACAGCTTTGGTGTAGTCAGACCAGTACTCGCCGACAATCAACTTCTGTGCCTTTAGCAGGTCCACTGCGGCATTGAACTGAGTGTTATCGAGGGAATAGGGGTTGGTGATCTTCAATTCCGGTTTCGTTGACATGAGATAGATAGCCGCATCCGCAATGTAAATCGGGGAATCGTACGCGGTGATCTTGCCCTTGTACGGCGAATTGGGATCGAAAACGGATGCCCATGAAGTTGGAGCGGGCGTGACTTTGCTGGCGTTTGAAGCCAGCACGTTTGCACCCCAGGCGTGCGGAATTCCGTACATCTGTCCATTTACCGAGTTCCACTTCTGGTTCTTCAGGAAGTCAGAAATCGTTGCGTAGTTTGGCACGAGACTGGTGTTGACCGGTGCGACATCGCCGCCATAAATCAGGCGGAGCGTTGCATCACCTGATGCGGAGACGCCGTCGTACTGCCCGGTCTTCATGAGCGTGACCATCTCGTCGGAAGTGTTTCCGATCTTGACGTTGACCTTGCAGCCGGTCGTGTTTTCAAATGGAGTTACCCAGTTGACGGTCGGGTCGTTGCTTCCATTCTCGGCGTACCCAGCCCACGCGACGAGATTGAGGGCGCCTTCACCCGCGCCGAGGGTCTTCTGCATTGGGATGTTAGGCACTGCAGGAACACCTGCGGTGGTATTGCCAGCTCCGGAGGCACTTGAACTGCTACTGCTGCTACATCCAGCCAGCACCAAGATCGAAGCAGCCGCAATGCTGATCGTGCTCAGAGTTAAAAACTTTTTTCTTGAGCGCAACTTCATCATCCCTTCCAGGAATCAACCTCTGGCTCCGTTGCCAGGGGCGAAATCAGGTGACTTGGAATTCCATAGCGGAATCCCAGGCCAGTTCAATTGGACTTCCGACGGTTAGGTCTAATGGACCGCCATCGTTGTGGTGGAGCGTAACGAGTGCTCCACCGGTCTCTAGATCAACCGTAATGCGTGTCGCTGCGCCTAGATAGACGGCGTTAGAAACTGTTCCACGCACTCTTCGTTGGCCCGGCACCGGTGCTGAGTTTTCGGCCACGATGGAGATCTTCTCTGGACGAATACTGAAGACTCCATCCTTGCCGGTGATTTGCTTGCTGACGTTGGACTGAAGCAAGTTTGAAGTGCCGACAAAACCGGCTACGAATTCTGACTCTGGGTGCTCGTACACATCGACGGCATTTCCCATTTGTTCAATTCGACCGCGATTGAACACCGCGATTCGGTCGGCCATCGTGAGTGCTTCTTCTTGATCGTGAGTAACAAATATAAAGGTGATGCCAACTTCACGTTGAAGTTGCTTGAGTTCGACCTGCATTTCTTGACGCAACTTCAGATCAAGAGCACCGAGTGGCTCATCCAGCAGAAGCACTTTAGGTTCGTTAACTAAAGCCCTGGCGAGGGCGATACGTTGACGTTGTCCGCCAGAAAGTTGCGAGGGCTTTCGTCCGCCAAGGCCGGAAAGCCGAACTCGCTCAAGAGCTTTTTCCGCCCGAGCCACTCTCTCGTCCCTGCCGACTCCCTTGACCATCAACCCGTATTCAATATTTGCCAGGACGCTCATGTGTGGGAATAGCGCATAATCCTGAAACACCGTGTTCACGTCGCGAAGAAATGGCGGCTGATCGGTAACGTCTTTTCCAGCTAGTTCAATGCGGCCTGAGTCGGGTCGCTCAAAGCCAGCGATCATCCGAAGCACAGTAGTTTTTCCCGAGCCCGAGGGGCCAAGCATGGCGAAGAATTCGCCATCGGCGATCTCAAGATCCACATTATCGACGGCGATTACCTCGCCGAATCGCTTTGAGAGCCCGCTCAAACGCACGGCCACTGACTTCATCGTCGGATTCACCACTCGATCCTACGGGTTGGTTTTGGCGCACTTAACTGTGCAAAGTTCAACTAGTTTGATCGTTGCGACCCGGACGGGACTTGAACCCGCGACCTCCGCCGTGACAGGGCGGCGCGCTAACCAACTGCGCTACCGGGCCTAGAAAGGCTTACGCCTCTGTTGGCTTTCGTGCCCCCAACGGGATTCGAACCCGTGTTACCGCCGTGAAAGGGCGACGTCCTAGGCCTCTAGACGATGGGGACAGGACTCCCCGAACCGAAGACCATCGGGCTCAAACTGCTCGGAGCCTGCAAAGCATAGAGCGAAGCCAGGGGGTAACCCAAATCACTTGCGTCGACGGAGGATCCAAGCGCTCAGCGCAAGGAGGGCAAGCCCAGCAGCGAGCAGTCCCAAGGCGGCGCCAAGCGCTCCGCCGAGTGAAGTTCCCACCATTTCGCCGACCCCGATAGTGGTGGCTCCTACCGCCCCAGCCAGCGGCGGCCAGAGCGCGGTGCTGAGGTAGAGCCAGAAGCCAACTGCAGCGGTTATGGCCAGCAAGATGTAGGCCACCAGGTGAGAACCATTACCGAAGGCGAATTCACCAGCAACAAGCATGGCGACGCTACCTACCGAGAGGCCCAGTAGTTTCTCGACAAAGAATCCCTGATGAGACAAGAGAGTCCAACTAAGCGCAGCTAGGAACAGTCCGATCGCCATGGCTCCATTGCGCAGATGCGCCGCGTCGAAGATGGACGCGATGGAGAAAAGAAAGAAGCCGAAGACAGCTGTGTGTGTACTTGCGCTCTGCACTCGCCAGTAGCCGAGGCTCGCAACCGCCAGCCCGGCTAACGAAGCCGCTACGGGTTGTGCGTGATGAAGGCTGGCGGTGCCGCCGGCACCTGCAGCGCTGATGGCGCCAAATCCGACTAACGTTCCCGCAAGTCGCCGAGGGGCGTCGCCATTCCAAATGCCGTCGATCAGCATGCCGACGCCAACCAGAATCGCTGCCAGGGCAGCCAAGATTGCAAGTTTTCCCGATTCACTAATCGAGGACCAAGTGTGACTTAGAAGAAGCACTCCTGCCGCAATAGTGAAGGCGCCTCCGACGTAACCGCCGATTTCACCAAGCCACTTGCGTTTTTCACGCTCGGGCTTAGTGGGGGCACCTTCACTATTAACATCGCTCAAACCAGTTGCGACGTAACCGACTGTTACTGCATCGGCTTGCGTTTGTGTTAATTCACCTTTAGCTACCAGGTTGGTTAACACGTCGCGGAGTCGCTCCTGACTCATTTCAAATGCCACCTGACTTCGATTGTGACGCTAACGTCCTGCTGGCCAAGATCGACTTGAGTCGCTTCAGCCTTTGCACCAAGGCCATATGGGGCTGGCATTGGAGTGTAATTCGAATTTTGTTCAGTCAGATAGATGACATTTCCGAGTCTCGAGTAAAGGAGGGAAGCGTAAGCCTTTGCCTTTGCGCGTGCCTTTTTAACAGCTGAAATGCGGGCTTTAGCTTCAGCCTTGTTTGGGTCGAGAACAAACGGAGTAACGCTGTCGATAGTCGCATTATCTCCAGCGGCCGCGACGACATCATCAATGACCTTTCCAGCCATGGTTGCTTTACGAATAACTACGTTGAACGACTGACTCGCCCGATACCCATTAATGGTTGGTGCCTTGTCTTGCGAGTACGTGTACTCCGGGTTTACCGAGATTCGAGTGGTTGCAACGTCTTTGGCCGCGACTCCGTCTGCAGTAAGCGCCGCTCGAACACCAGCGGCGGTAGTCGAAGTAGCCGCCAATGCAGCCTGGCTAGAAGGGCCAAGCGTGGTAGCCGTTAGATTTAATCGCACGGCGTCAGGAGTGACCTTCACTGTCCCAGTTGCTTGAACGGTGATGCCGGTATTGGCGGCGCTCGCGGCCTGCGCCGAAGAAGTGCCTAATACGAAGATTGCGGCTGTTGCGACGAGTGCCGTTCTCATTGGATGTTTAATCATGTCTTCCTCCAAGATTATGTAATCGACGCTACTCTCTCCCAGTTCTTTGGCAATTCTCTCTGAGTTGACGTGGGAGAATTCTTTATGATCACGCGCTCAATCGAGGAGGCAGCGGTTGCGCTGCGGAGCGGCCATCTTGTTGCGATTCCCACCGAAACGGTTTACGGATTGGCCGCAGATGCATCCTCCCAATCCGCGGTTGAGCGTATATATACGGTCAAAGGCCGGCCACTGAATCACCCGGTGATCGTTCACATTTCTGGAGTAGACGAAATCAGACGCTGGGCCCTAACTGTTCCGCCTTGGGCGAGGGCGTTGGCCGAGACGTTTTGGCCAGGTCCGCTTACTTTGATCCTGCCAAGATCTTCTGAAGTAGGGGACTGGATCACGGGCGGTCAAGACAACGTCGGTTTGCGGGTGCCCAACCACCTGCTTACTCTTGAAATAATCTCTCGAAGTGGGCTGGGCTTAGCGGCGCCCAGCGCAAATCGTTATGGCGCGGTGTCGCCAACCAATGCCGCCGCAGTTCTAGAAGATCTAGGCCCATATCTCGATGCAACCAACGACTTGATCTTCGACGGAGGTAATTGCGTCGTGGGTCTTGAATCAACGATCGTTGACGCAACGTCGTCTCGGCCGAGGATCTTGAGACTCGGTGCTGTCACCGCTGCCCAAATTGAGGAAATTACGGACCTCACCATCGAATATGGGACGGGTGGGATTCGTGCACCGGGCACTCTGGAGAATCACTACTCACCGCAGGCATCCGTACATCTTCAATTAGTTGATAGCGCAGATAGCTTTATCGCGCTTGCTGAAGTTCCTACCCCATCTGGTCTTACTCGCCTTGCCGAACCGGCAGATGTCGTCGAATTCGCCCAAGTTCTCTATGAAGCGCTTCGAAAGGCTGATGCTCTTGGTCTGCAGAATGTGGTTGTACTTGCGCCAACGGGGAACGGCCTCGCCGCTGCAATTCGCGACCGTCTTAAGCGCGCCGCGGCTAGCCATCCTGGGTAATAGGCTCTGGCGATATGGGACTGATAGAAAGATTTCGTCTTGATGGACGAGTTGCAATTGTCACTGGGGCATCCTCTGGGCTTGGCGTCGGCTTTGCCGAGACGCTTGCGGAGGCGGGTGCTGATCTGGTGCTTGGCGCCAGGAGAATCGAAAAAGTCGAAGAGGTTGCTCAGCGGGTTCGCGCCCTTGGTCGCGAGGCAATCGCAATCCAGATAGATGTTGCAGACCCCTTACAGTGTTCGGCTCTGGTCGCTGCCGGAGTCGCCAAGTTTGGGCACGTCGATGTTCTTGTCAATAATGCTGGTGTTGGCACTGCTGTTCCGGCATTGAAGGAAAGCCCTCTGGATTACTCGAGAGTCATCGACGTTAATTTAAAAGGCGCTTATTGGATGGCAAAAGCTTTTGCTAGTAGCGCGCCTTCCGGCTCTTCGATCATCAACATTGCGAGCATTCTTGGTTTTCGCCCACTTGGCCTTCCGCAGGCCGCGTATGTATCGAGTAAGGCCGGACTAATTGGATTAACAAAAGATCTTGCGGCGCAGTGGAGCGGTCGCAAGGGAATACGAGTCAATGCCCTAGCTCCCGGATATTTCGAGAGTGAAATGACGGATCAACTCGGCGCTGAAATTCTGGAATCAGTGACTTCAGGTGCTCCGATTGGGCGGATCGGCAGGCCTGAGGAAATCAATGCCGCACTTCTCTTCCTGGCAAGCGACGCATCCTCTTACTGCACCGGAATTGTTCTGCCAGTAGATGGTGGAATTTCAATGCACTAGTTGGACTTCTTGAAGATAAAGAAATCCGACGTTGAAGTCTCTGGCGCCTTGCCTTTACTTGGGTAGCGATTTGGGATGTGTCGAATCAGGTGCCAGTCGGGTTTATTGGCAGCTACCCATAGTGTGAATTCACGGTTGCGTAAGTGGGGTACCGATAAAGCAGGTGGGGAATCAGAGTTCGACGCATAGATGATCACATAGCGAGTTGCGGCGTTGAATAACTTATTCATATAAGTACTAAACATGTCATCGTCACCTAGATATGCGATGACATCGAGGGAAAGCGTCAGATCTGCAGTCTCGTCTATGTATTCCTCGAGGCTCTGGAACCTATATTCCGATTGATCTGCAAAAATCATTCGGCACTTTTCCAAGACGATCTCGCTGATGTCGATGCCTAAATACTTTTGGTACCGAGAAAGTTTGAGTTGACGTCCGTCACCGCAACCGAATTCGATCACCGATTCCACTTTTTCTTTCGCCGCGAACTCATTGATTATCTCTGCCTTGAACTCTGCGAGCCTTCCTTCAGAGCCTGGTCCTGAATCCCCACCGGTCCGATACCGCTCCTTCCAGTACACGGCAGGGTCATAAACAGCCAGATCTGTTCTAGTTGGGGTGGCGCGGGTAATGCGCGAGTGCACTAACGCATAGGCCATTGCCGGGCCGATGGCTGGGATTCGCTTGAGGACCTGTTTGATCGTGTGCAGAGGCGAATCGCTCACGCTAGATACCGCTTACGTGAGCCAGATGACCAATTAACGAAGTGACTGCCATAGCGGCGCTTCCACCGAGCATGACGCGCACGGTTGGCGGCAAGAGTTTGGTTCCGGCGGCCCGCGCTCCTAGCAGCCCAGCCAGCGCCAGGCCAATCACTGTGACAACGACCATCGCCACGGTGCGGCCTGTTGCGGAATTTGCCAGCATCCCAAGGAAGGGAATCGACCCACCGGCAAGGAAACTAATTGCGGAGGCGGTCGCCGCCTGAACCGGGCGCGCCTTGTGGTGATCCAGTTGCCCCAACTCGTCACGAAGGTGAGCTTCAAGCGCATCTTTTTCATGCATTGTCTCCGCCACCTTGCGGGCAAGTTCCAGTGGCAAGCCGCGCTCAACGTAGATTTGCGTGAGCTCTTCAAGTTCGCCTTCGGGATCCATGGCCAGGTGCTGCATTTCCAGTTTGGCATCGGCCTGTTCAATATCGGCTTGCGAACTGACAGAGACATATTCACCGGCCGCCATCGCCATAGCCCCGGCAGTAAGGCCGGCTATGCCTGCCGTAAGAACAACACTTGTCGAGGCGCCGCTAACGGCAACCCCAATCATCAAACTCGAGGTCGATACCAAGCCGTCGTTTGCCCCAAGGACTGCCGCTCTGAGCCAACCGGTTCGGTGGGTCTGGTGGTGGATATTTCTGGCGATTACGTCGGGAAGAGGCATGTCCCCAACGTACCGCCTTAGCTATCCAGGACGCACGCCTTGGGGGATTGTGATTGGCTACCTCCCATGTCGGAGAAGCAGCCAGAGATTCGGTTTTCACATCTGTGGCGGATCTCTGGCTACCGGCGTCTTCTTTCGGCACGGCTTATTTCAAATATCGGTAACGGGATGTCTCCAACGGCGCTTGCATTTGGAATTCTGGCGCTCAAGGGTGCGACTCCGTCATCGCTTAGCATCGTCTTGGTATCGCAGGCCATTCCGCTGGTGATATTCCTTCCAATCGGTGGCGTCCTGGCCGATCGATTCAAGCGTGCCATGATCGTTTCGTCAACAGACATTGTTCTATCGGTGGTGATTTTTGGCATGGCCGCTCTCTTTGAATTCGGTCACGCCCACGTTCTTTACCTATCGATCCTTGGGGCCATGGCAGGGATTCTCAATGCTCTTTGGTGGCCCGCCTTTCCCGGCCTGACGCCGTCTGTTGTTACCCAAGATCAGTTGCAAAGTGCAAATGCCTACATTCAAGTCGTATCGAACTTTGGCGTAATCGCCGGGAGCGCACTTGGGGGGATACTCGTCGCCTCGTTTGGCAGCGGCCCCGCGATGACTATTGATGCAATGACCTTCTTGATCGCGGGCCTGCTGGTATGGGAATTGCGCTCATACTCTGAGGTGAAGTCCGAGAGCGAATCAATGCTCAGCGAACTCCGTTCTGGACTTCGGGAATTCATGGCTCGACGCTGGGTTGTCACCATTGTGGCGGCCTTCTCGGTGATCGTTATGGTCTTGCGCGGCGCTGAAGGCGTACTAGGTCCAGTTTTGGCGAAGCGGAATTTCGATGGCGCAAAATCGTGGGCTTTAATCGCCACCTTTGAATCTGTTGGTTTTCTTGTCGGTTCGCTAATCGGAAGCCGTTACCGTCCAAAATTTCCAATGCTGTTCTGCATGATCATCACCTACTCGGCATCGGTCTACCTGCTCTTGATGTCTATACCTGCGCCGCTTCTAGTCATTGGCATTGGCGCATTTGCCTGGGGTACGACGGCTGACCTTTGGGGTGTCTACTGGATGACCGCCTTACAAACTCACATCCCGCGCAAGTCGCTTTCGCGTGTCGTTTCATACGATGCAATGGGTTCGCTCATGTTCGGCCCAATCGGTCTGGCGTTAGCCGGTCCCGCAATTGTGGCGATCGGACTGCGGAATTCATTTATCAGCGGCGCGATCGTCGTCGCTGTGTGCGTTAGTGCTGTTCTGTTTGAGCCTCAGGTTCGTCGCCTAACAGGCGCAGCTCCGTAACCGGCGGTCGGGAGTAAGACTTGGAATCTGGCTAAATCTCAATTGTGTCTGCGCTTCAAGGGCTCAGACCAGAGGGTCGAAGCAGCTGCCACCAGCATTATCCAGAGCCAGCCGCTGGCTGGGAATGAGTGCAATTGAACTATTCGGGCAATCGGCGGGATGAATAGGATCGCGCCCACTGTTATCCCGATGGCAAGAAACGCGCCAAGCAGTTCGCGTGTTGGTGCGAGGCGGGTGCGCCAAATCGACCTTTCCGGAAGGCGCTCCACCAACAGAAGTGGCGGCTGAGCCATCAACAGCGTGACGAATCCGAACGCTCGAGCTTGAGGAGAAGGCCAACCCCAACTAAGTGCGAGTAGGTAAAGACCTATGACCCCAATGCCCAGAACCGTTCCAATCGCGATCGGGCGCCATAGTGCTCGGCGAGTGAGCGCGTAGTTAGCGTGCCTTGGCGGTCGCATCATGATGTCCTCACTGGCTGGTTCGGCTTCGAAAACCAACGAGACGATCGGATGTAGAAGTACTTCTAAGATCACGAACTGTACGGGGAGTAGCAGCAGCGGCTTGCCTACCAGAGGTATTACCAGGGCGGCCAGGAGAAGCGGGATGTGTACGGCGATTAGGTAGGCAAACGCGCGAGTCAGGTTTTCATAAATCCGCCTGCCGTCTCGAGTGGCAGACACAATTGTGGCGAAGTTGTCATCAAGTAAAACAATGGTTGCTGCATCACGTGCAACCGCAGTGCCCCGCTTACCCATCGCCACTCCGATATTGGCTGCTCGAAGCGCAGGAGCGTCATTAATTCCATCTCCAGTCATCGCCACAACTTCACCCTGGCGGCGCAAAGCCTTGACTAAGGAGTGCTTCTGTTCCGGGCGGGTGCGGGCAAATACATTCGCAGTTGCTGCTAACCGATTGAGCTCGACGGGATCCGCGGCATCCAGATCATCGCCGGTTGCGAGTTGGCCACCATCGCCTAAAGCCGCCAAACCCAGTTCCGAGGCTATTGCTTGTGCAGTGACCGGATGATCCCCAGTGATCATGATGACCCGAATACCAGCTGCTTTGCAGGTAGCTATGGCTTCTTTCACTCCGTCTCGCAGCGGGTCATGAAATGCAATCAACCCGAGAATTTGCAACGGTGCTTCATCAAGTTTTCGATCTGAAGTTGGTCCGTTGCTTGATGCAGAGGCGATAGCAATGACTCGCTTGCCTTGTCGGGCAAATGCGGAGTGAGCCTGATTGAGTGCCTTTAGCGAAACATCATCTATATGAGCGTGGGCAAGCACCCCCTCGAGCGATCCCTTGGTGGCTACTTGATGCGTACCAACCGGCAGTTTCCAAAGGTGCGTTACATATTTGTCATTGGGGTCAAAAGGCCAGTCCGTGATCAAGTGCCCTGCGTGCAAGGACGGAACGTCAACACCACTTTGCATTGCATAATCAATGATTGCGCGATCAAGAGGATCGAAGGGATCTGGTTCCGAGGCCAAAACTGCAGCAGCGAGGAGCTCAAGTGTTTGGGTATCCAGGACACCTTTGTTCGTTAATATCCCATTTTCGACGGTGGCCGTTTCGGCAACCACGATATTTCCCTCTGTGAGGGTGCCGGTCTTATCGGTGCAGATGACCGTGGTTGAACCGAGCGCCTCAACACCGGGAAGATTGCGCACCAATGCATGATCGCGGGTCAGGCGCCATGCGCCGAGAGATAGGTAGAGCGTGTAAACAATGGAAAATTCTTCTGGGATCGCCGCTATCGCAAGGGCGACCCCAGCTATTACGGCTTCTTCCCAACTATGTCCGTGAAGCAGGAGCGTTGTCATTACTGCAATGCAGAAGATGCTCGCCACGGCAAGCAGAGCCGCGACCAAACGGCTCATTGCGAGTTGTAGTGGTGTTTTCGGGGAAGTCGACGCGGCCAGCAACGTTCCTATTTGGCCATACCGCGTCCGAATTCCAGTGGTAGTTAACTCGACTATGGCGCGACCCGCCACGACTGTGGTTCCGGCCCAAACTTTTCCATCCGCGTCGGACATGGTTTTTTGCCACTGGCATTGACTCGCCGGTAAGCGCGGATTCATCCACGGATAGTTGCGTTGAGACGACGATCTGGGCGTCGGCAGGTATCACATCGCCTTCACGAAGCCAGCAAATATCGCCGACGACGAGTTGCCCCGCGGGAACCACTCGGGTCTGTCCGTCACGAAGAACGATTGCGGTTGGTGCAGTTAGAACGCGAAGTTGACGTAACGCACGTTCTGCTCGCCCTTCCAGCAGCCAGCCAATTGCGACGACTGGGACTAAGGCGACAAGCGTGATGATCGCATCGGTGGTATCGCCTATGAACATGTAAGTCGGAGCGGCGATCAAGAGGAGAGCAACCATTGGGTCCTTGAGAGGTCCCATCCAGCGGGCAAGGCGATTCTTTCCGGACTCGGGAACTATCTGGTTTGGCCCATCACGTGTTAAGCGTGCATTGGCAATTGCTTGGCTCAATCCAGAGACGCCACTTGGCAGCTGTCCAAGCCCCGACATCACTTCGTTGGTAGTCACTCCACCTCCGAAGTACGAGTCCGCCCGAGAGCCCAGCGTAGATTCAGCGTAGTACGTGTGATCTTGTAGTCATCATGTAGTGAGACCTAGACCGCGTCGTATATGGGAGTACGTTGTAGGTATGAGGTGGGTTCGTAACCTTCCGGTAGTTCTTTTATTGGCAGGGCTTCTCGCGGCATGCAGTAGTGGCAGCAGCCAATCCGAACCGACAGCGTCTCCTACTCCAACTCAAACGCACTACTCGCAAGTGAAATTATTTTTCGTTGCTGATACACCTCGTGGCTTTCGTCTCTTCCCCGAAATTCAGCAGGTAGTGTCCAGTTCCGATCTGGCAGAGACCGTGATGAGTTCTCTCGTATCTGGCCAACTGCAACCTTTAGATCCTGACTACAGCAATCTCTGGGGAAACGGATTCGCACTAAATTCGATAACGGTTACTAACGGCATCGCGACGATCGATCTGGCACTTGGAAAACTCAATGTAGGAGGGGAAGGAGAGTTACGAGCCATTGATCAATTGGTGTGGACCGTTACCGAGATCAACAAGACGATTACTGGAGTCAAGTTCACCGTCGATGGTCAGACTGTCGAATCTTTGGCCGGGCACGTAGACACCACCGGCACCTTTACACGTGAACCAGATTACGAAGTTCTAAATCCAGTTTCGATCATGTCTCCTAGCCAATCGACGGTCTTGGTCAATCCAATCATTGTCAGTGGTGAGGCGTGCACCTTTGAAGCAAACGTTTCTTGGGAGTTGCTCAAAGACGGAGTTTCGATCAATACAGGTTCGACCCTGGCGCAGGCCGCGTGTCCGGAACGATCTGCATGGACCGTTGATTTGCCGCAACTTGCCAGTGGAACCTACACGATCGTAGGGCGGGAATATTCAGCGAAAGATGGGTCATTGAGTGCAATTGATTCAAAGGACTTCTCGGTTGGTTAACGAGATAGCGCCGTTGGGAGATCAACATGCGTAGTACACCGAATCGAGTTCTAGCAATTATCGTGGGGTTGATAGTGGGCATAGCACTTGTCACGGTTGTGCTTTCAGCAACAAGACCAATTGTAAAGTTGGATCAAGGCACGCCCCAGGGCACGGTACAGAGTTACCTATCGGCTGTTCTTGACGGCAAGAATGCAGACGCCGCTTCTTACCTATCCACAAACAGTCCATGCACTATCGAAGATCTGGATCGTGCATACGTGATGCACTCGGCGCAGGTCACTCTTGTTGATGTTGCGACCAATGGCGACGCTTCGGAAGTGCGCGTAAAAGTTGAACTTCCTACGGGCGGTCCATTCGAAAACTATATGATCGAAGATCACACCTTGCGGTTGATACGGACCGGAGACCACTGGTTGCTAGTTGGTATTCCATGGCCTCTTTATGACTGCGGCATGGTTCTAAAGTGATGAGGCGCAATGTTTCTTAACGCGGTGGGCCTCCTACCCACGCTGTTGATGATCGCTCTAATCGTGTTCGTCATCCGGAGGATGGCGCGGGGGCGTGACCACCAAGCGTCCCTCGGGCATCCGGTGCGACGTTTCTTCCAATATGTTTTGTTGTTCGGTCTCCTAGTTGTAAGTGCCTCTGGAATATCGGGGCTTCTTAGTCGACTCCTGGAGCGCGGGACCATCGTCGTAGTCAGCCAGACCGAGTTGGCTAGGAATGTCTCCTTTACGATTGTCGGAATTCCGTTACTTGTCGTCGTTGCCATCTGGACCCGCCGAAAATTTAGAGAGGATCGGACGGAAGTCGGGTCTTTCGGCTGGGCGTTTTACATAACTGCCGCATCGTTGACTTCTTTGATCGTCTCTATGTTCGCTCTGCATGGCCTGCTCGCTTGGGTCGCCGGCACCAATGATTTCAACGGTCAAACGCTCGCGATCCTGATTATCTGGGGCGCTATATTCGGTGTGCATTGGTGGCTAGATGCACGCTTAACTCCAGCCGAACACTCAAACGCCCATCACCTTCTTGGCTCGATAATTGGCCTTGGTGTATCGGCAGTTGGCTTAGCCGGGCTTATCACCGGAGTTTTGGAATTCGTCATAAAATTTTCCGGCCAAGAGTTGCTTGCTGGCGGTGGAAATCCGATTCTCAATGGTGGGATCACCCTGGCGGTTGGAGCTCCGGCCTGGTATCTCTACTGGATCCGAACCTCGGCTGGCGCTACGAGAGATCAGTTGTGGCTGGCCTACGTGCTTCTTGCCGGCGTCGGTGGCGGGTTGGTCGTAGCAGTGGTCTCCGCCAGCACCGTGCTTTACCAAGTTCTCGTATGGTTCGTTGGAGATCCAGGTGCGGCAGTGGCCTCACTTCACTTCCAAAACACAAACACAGCGCTAGGTGTGATGTGTATTGGGACTCTGATGTGGTGGTATCACCATGCTGTTCTCGAAAGGTCAGGTGCCGAAGGACGGACCGAGGTCCGCCGAATCTACGAATATTTGATGGCCGGTATTGGACTCGCAGCAGCAGCGGTGGGTTTGATTGTCCTTCTGGCTGCCTTGTTTGAGGCGGCAGCAGGATCTGCAACGCTCGCGGGACCGACTTCAGGAAACACTCTTCTTGCCGCAGTCACTTTAATGCTCGTGGGCGGACCCATCTGGTGGTATTTCTGGCGCCGAATTCAGATTGCGATACAGACTGGCGGAGCGCAAGAGTTGTCGTCGCCTACTCGTCGAGTGTTCTTATTCTTACTCTTTGGCGTAGGCGGGATCGCATCTGTAATCTCGTTACTGCTCGGTGTCTATTTCTTTGTTGAAGACGTCCTTGGAAACACACTTAGTATCCAAACCCTGCGCCGTATGCGTTATCCGATTGGCATGCTGATTACCTCAGGTGCCGTGGCTGGCTATCACTGGATGGTCTATCGCGCCGAGCGGAATCAAGTCGCCGAGAGTACGGGCGGTCCTCGCTTTGTATTGCTCGTTGGACCGCACAATCCAGATCTGGTGCATGCGGTTGCTGAAAAGACACAGGGCCGAGTGCAGGCCTGGACGCGCACCGGCGAGGATGTGGGATCTTGGTCGACGGAGAACGTATTGGCGCTTCTAGAAACTGTGAAAGACGATGAAGTCATCATCCTGGCTGATGTGGAGAACCCACGCGCGATACCAATTGATCGTGGTTTTCAAACGCAACCGTGAGTTTTTATTAGGTCCACTTCTCCGTTAGCGGACGAGAAATCGTCCTGCGTCTTTGACCAGGTGCGCTGGTGGTGATGGATGTGCGGACGTAGGATCTAAGAAACATCGCATCCCAGGGGAGGCGCCAGATGACGTGGTTAAACATCTTGGATCGCTTTCGACCTGTGGGCGCGCCGGGTGCCTCCGGCCCGGTTGGCGTGCCATCGGCAGACGTCCAGGGGCCGGCAGCGGAACTTGCCGTCGTTTTTGCCGCGCTGACTAACGATGTGGAGTCTTGCCGGACGCTTATTGCCGAGGCTAAGAGCAGTTCAGAAGAAGACCTTTCTCGCGCTCGTGACCAGGCGGCCGCCATCGTCGCTCAAGCCAATCTTGATGCTGGTGCGGAACGCGAAAGCGCCGCGGCTCGCGTGAAGCAGGCCGCGAAGCAACAAGATGATCAACTGTCACGACAGGCCACTGCCGACGCGGCCATATTGCAGAAAGCGGGAGCGGCTCGATTGCCCGCGTTGGTTGCTGAAATTATAAAAACCTTGACCTCCGAAGAGTCGATTCGATAGTCATGAAATCAGACTGGGTTGCGGCATCGGTGAGAGCTCGATCGATGGCGCAGCACCGCATTGGGGCGGGCGCTTGTCGTGATATTGCGGCTCAGCCTAGTTTGAGCAAAGCGCTTCCGCTATTGGCCAACTCCGCTTATGCCGAGAGGTTGGCTGGTTCGACTTCTCTTGCCGCCGCCGAGCGTTCCATTCTCGACAGCGTGCTATGGGAGTTGCGAGTACTGGCCGGGTGGCTGCCAGCCAACGGCACCCGAGTGCTACGAGCGATGGCAGCCGCTTATGAACGAGACAATATTGTGGCGTTGGCTAAAGAACTCGAAGGCAACTTAGATATCGAGGAACCTTACGAGTTGGGTACGTTGGCTACTGCCTGGCCTCAACTTCAGCTATCAACAACTTCCGAAGAACTGGTTCAGGCATTGGAGAAGTCACCTTGGCAGCGAACGGGATCAACTGGTGTAATTTCACTACGAGACGAACTGACGCTGGTCTGGCTACGCCGGCTCGCGAACGTCGCTCCGCCAACCAGGTCTTGGGGCGCCGCCGCGAGCGCCCTCATTCTGGCCCGAGTTCTCGTAGTTGACGGAGATGAGATCTCGACACGGCTAACCGAACTGATTCGCCCCGTTCTCGGCCAGGGTTGGGAAAAAGCAACTGGTATGGCTGAGTTACGCCGTGCCCTGCCAAAATCGGTTCAGTCAATATTTGCAGACATTGAAACTCCAGAAGAACTATGGCGTGCAGAGGCGCGATTGCGGGCGAAGATTCAGGCAGATGGTTTCAACCTGTTGCATCATTCGACGCCAGGACCGGAAGTAGTTCTCGGAACTGCCGCTGTTCTAGCGATTGATGGCTGGCGCATCCGCGTCGCGTTAGCCGCAGCCGCAGCGGGCCTGGGGACAAGCGAGGTGCTTGATGCCGTGGCGTGAGTCGCTTACTCCGATCCGCATGGAACGGGTGGCCCTCGTGTCTCCCGAGCAGCGCAGGCACAGCATGCTCGTCCAGGTTGCGCGCAGCGCCGTAGTCGAATTGGATCTTCCCTATTCACCCGGAGATGGACCTGAAGAGTTGGATAGGGCTGCCGATGCGGCCATCATTTCTGGTCCAACCGCCGGGTTGGTTGGTTGGATGCCAACCGACCAACTCTCAAAACTGGCGGAAGCCTTGGCCCCGATTGGTGGAGCCATCGTACGGCTAGCGATGCCCAGAGGCGTCCAACCACCCACCCTAATTTCCGGGAAGAGTCAGGCTCGAACTTCGCGAATGCTGGTAGACACCTATGGGACGGTGCCATATGCAGACGTTGATCCGTCCCGCCTTGCTGGGCTGTCCTACGTAGTCATGTTTGGCATGATGTTCGGCGATGTAGGTCAAGGAGCGATGCTCGTACTTGCGGGGTTGCTATTTCGCAGTGGTCGCTACGCAAGATTAGAAAAATTAAAAAAGATTTGGCGGTTTGTTGTTGGTGCGGGCTTGGCCTCAATGTTCTTCGGTGCGTTGTACGGCGAGGCCTTCGGCCCAACCGGATTAGTTCCTGTGCTCTGGCTTGAGCCGATGTCCAACCCAATCGAGTTGCTATTAACCGCATTGTTCTTTGGGGCTTTTCTTCTGGCTGGAGCTTATGTTCTCGGAGTTATCAATCGGGTTCGCGAGGGTGGTTGGGGCTATGCGCTTTATGCCAGATCTGGAATCGCGGGCTCTCTTCTCTTCGTCGGCCTCGGCCTTCTTGCCCTAGGAATCAACGCGCACGCATCTGCGCTGATCGCTACGGCAATCGTTCTGGCCCTGTTGGCACTAGCCCTAATCTTCGTTGGCCTATATATCGAGGCGGGCGGTGGTGGCACTGGCGTGATGGAGGCCGCAGTCGAATTGGTGGACACCGTCATTCGATTGGGATCAAACGTTGTCTCATTCGCTCGGCTCGCCGCCTTCGGCCTTACTCATGCAGCCTTGATGCTCGTGGTCTGGAACGGCACGGCGGCCTTGTGGGCACCGAACTGGCGAGGTATCGCTGCTGTACTCGTATTCGTTCTTGGCAACATTCTGACCTTTGCACTGGAGGCCTTGGTGGCTGGAATCCAGGCGCTGCGGTTGGAGTATTACGAGTTGTTTTCCCGGGTTTTCCAATCAGAAGGGCGTCCCTTCCGCCCTTGGGCTCCAGTCTTGGACCCGACGGAAGATCTAGATG
Organism: Candidatus Nanopelagicaceae bacterium; assembly: GCA_035530875.1. GTDB lineage: Bacteria > Actinomycetota > Actinomycetes > Nanopelagicales > Nanopelagicaceae > JANXYY01. The sequence continues at coordinate 29,163 of DATKUB010000050.1, read as the reverse complement.
CTTCCGCCGCGGAGCAGACATCGGATTTCCCAAACTGGACTCCAAATCCGGAGGCGGCAATCGTCTCTAAACCCTACGAAAGGCATCAATCATGAGTCTTTGGTTTGCGCTTGCTCCCGTCCTTGTACTGGCAGCCGGCGCTGCCATCCTCCTCGTCAAGCGGCGAGCTAGGGCGGGTCTGCGTCTGCTGGCTGGCGTCAACGCCGCAATTCTGGTCGGCGCGCTGGCTCTACTGGCGACCACTCTAAACGCCAGCACTGCCGCGGCGACCGGAGCTGGCACCGCAGTTTCTGCCGCCACGACCTCCGCAGCCGGTAGCGGCGGTGCTGCCTTGATTGCAGCTGCCATCGCCGTTGCCGGCTCTTCTATTGGTGCCGCTTTCGCCGTTGCCTACACAGGTTCAGCCGCGCTAGCTGCCATGAGTGAGCGTCCCGAAATTTTCGGTCGCGCCATGGTCATCGTCGGACTGGCGGAAGGCATCGCCATTTACGGTTTGATCATCTCCATCATCTTGATCGGAAAAGCCTGATGGAAAAGATGACGATGTCTGGAACAGTTGTGGCATTAGGCGAAGAGGCGCTAATAAAGGGCTATTCGTTAGCAGGCGCCAGTCTCGCTGCGGTCGATACCGACGACGATGTACGTTCAGGCTGGAATTCACTGCCCAAAACCACGGCAGTGGTCATCCTCACTCCCCGCGCTGCAAAGGCGCTTGGTAAGGCACTATTCGATCTTGATTCTCCAATGTCCGTAGTGCTGCCATCGTGAGTGTTCTCCCTAAAGGTTCGGTCGCCGCGCTTGATCCGGTTCGACAATCACTTCAGGAGTCGGCAAAGGCACAGGCCGAACAGGTGCGGGTACAAGCCCGGTCGCAAGTGGAGGGGCTCTTAGCGAAAGCTAAGCTCGAGGCTCAACAGATTCGAGATTCCGCGGCAGCCGAGGGTGAGGCTGCCGCTAACTCCGACGCAGGATTGCGCTCGGCACGGGTGCGTCGGCAGGCACACGAAATAGTCCTCGCTCAACAAGAGTCCCTTCGACTGGAACTAGTACGCCAGGTGCGGCAGGCGGCGACCGCTTTGCGCAAAAGTCCGGAGTATCCGCGATTGATGAAGAACCTGACCGAACGCGTTGAAGCTCTTCTTGGATCAGATGCCATTGTAGAAGAAAGTCCTCACGGCGGAGTCATTGCCAGGGAGGGTTCGCGTCGAGTGGATCTGTCATTGCCAACGTTAGCCGAACAGATTCTCGAATCCCGAGGCCAGGAGATCCGGAAATTATGGGCAATGTAGATGCGGATCGCGCAGGCACAGTTCGCTTAGTCAACGGCCCGCTGATTGAGATAGAAGGACTTCAGGAAATATCAATGCTTGAGGTTGTCACAGTCGGTCCGCAGCGAATTAATTCTGAGGTTGTCGCAATCACAGGAAATCGAGCGACCTTGCAGGCCTATGAATACACCGGTGGATTGAAACCTGGAGATCAGGTCGGAGCAACCGGTCACGGGTTAGCAGGCCTGCTGGGCCCCGGTCTGCTCGGCCAGGCGTTCGACGGCTTGTTGCGCCCATTGTCTTCTGTTGATCTCTGGTTGACCCCGGAGCGCGCTGGCTCCACCGAGGATCAGACGGTTCTGTCTCGATCGTGGACTTTCATTCCGACTGTGACAGTTGGAGATCAGGTGAACCCCGGGGATGTGCTCGGTACCGTGCCCGAAGCCGGATCCATTGAGTATCGAGTAATGGTGCCTTGGGGCGTCTCGGGTGAGTTGTCTTGGCTCTTGCCCAAGAGCGACCAGGTGCACGCACTGGATGTGGTCGCACGAGTTGGCGACACTGAAGTGACCTTGGCGGAGCAGTGGCCGGTTCGGCGACGCCGTCCGATCAAGGAGCGCATATCCGAAGCCGTTCCGCTCCACACTGGCCAGCGCGTGTTGGACTTGATGTATCCGGTGGCGCTTGGTTCGGCTGCCGCAGTGCCCGGCGGATTTGGTACCGGCAAGACGATGTTGCTGCAGCAGATTGCCAAGTGGAGCAATGCGGATGTCATCGTCTACGTCGGTTGCGGTGAACGTGGCAATGAAATGGCAGATGTCCTCGACGATCTATCGAAGTTGACCGATGAACGCAACGGTGGCCGCCTTATCGATCGCACGGTAATCATCGCGAATACCTCAAACATGCCAATGATGGCCCGTGAAGCAAGCATCTACAGCGGCATTACCGTGGCCGAGTTCTACCGGGACATGGGTTACAACTCGGTGGTCATTGCGGACTCGACTTCACGTTGGGCAGAAGCTCTTCGAGAGTTCGCAAATCGCAATGGCGAGCTTCCCGCCGAAGAGGGCTATCCCGCCACTCTGGCATCTGCCCTTTCCGCCTTCTACGAACGAGCCGGAAGAGTGACGACTCTGGGGGGACAGGTCGGATCAACAACGGTGCTTGGCGCGATTTCACCGCCAGGTGGAGACCTGACCGAACCGGTTACAACCGACACGCAACGCTTCGTTCGATCGCTCTGGCTCCTTGACCGTGACTTGGCCTATTCGCGGCACTATCCGGCAATCAGTTGGACTGGTTCCTTCGCCCGCGACGCTGAGGCGATCGGCCAATGGCATGAAGCGAACGGAGATCCTGGGTGGAGTCAGAACCGGGCTCGAGCCGCGGCACTCTTGGCAGAGGCGGATCGGCTAAGTGCGCTTGCCGAGATTATCGGTAGCGGATCGCTGCCCGGCCACCAACGAATGGTGCTTCTTGGCGGTCGACTTCTTCGCGATGGGGTTCTGCAACAGAACGCGTTGAGTAATAACGACGCTTTCTCCTCCGAGGAGAAAGGTGCTGCCCTGATGGATTTTGTTTTCGAGGTGTTGGACCTGTGTCAAAAATTGGTGGATCGTGGTGTTCCAGCCACGACGATTGAGGATTTTGATTATGTGCCCGTAGTGCGGGCGCGCGAGGAGTTCGGACCAGACGACGCCAAGGGCATAGCTGGCCGCAAGAAAGAATTCCTAAAGCGCCTTGGTGATCTGAAGTGAGCGACATGTCGGCAGCGCCTCCCGATCCGGCCGGATCTTCGCCCTTGGAATCCATCCGGGTTGCACACAACGACGTCCGGGAAGTTCGCGGCCCGTTATTGGTTCTTGGTCAGGTCCAGGGCGTTGGCTGGGATGAATTCGCCACGGTGGATTTGGCAAACGGCGATCAACGTCATGGCCTAGTTCTCGAAGTTGACCGGGATCTGATCACTTTGCAGATTCTCGAGGGTACCGATGGGATGACACCAGGGGGAATTTGGGTCCGATTTGAAGGCCAGCCGCTGCACCTTGCGGTCGGTACCGATTGGTATGGCCGGGTCTGTAATGGTCGGGGAGAGCCTTTAGACGGTGGCCCGCCCGTGACTGGAACTGCATACAAGCCGGTAACCGGTTGGCCACTAAATCCGGTCCACCGGGAACCACCGCAAGAGCCAGTACTTACCGGGATCTCCGTGATCGACGCCCTGACCACTTTGGTTCGTGGCCAGAAGTTGCCGATTTTCTCCGTCCCTGGTCTACCGCATCTGACCCTCGCAACCCAGATTGCAGCGCAAGCCACGGCAGCGGGATCCCTGTTTAGAGTTATTTTTGCTGGGATGGGTCTAACTCACGCAGATATTTCCTACGTCCGCGATCGGTTAGAGGAGCGTTCTGCCGCAGGCGAGTTGGTGCTTCTGCTTAACGCCGCGGATGACCCGGTGATCGAGCGGATCCTTACGCCACGCATTGCTCTGACCATTGCCGAACACCTTGCTTTCGAAGAGGGACACGACGTTCTGGTGGTCATGTCGGATATGACTAGTTACGCGGAAGCTCTACGTGAGGTTTCAGCCGCTCGACGCGAAATCCCCGCCCGCCGCGGCTATCCAGGTTACCTATACAGCGATCTAGCCAGTCTCTATGAGCGCTGCGGTCGCGTTCAGGGGCGCGCCGGTTCGGTGACGATCATGCCGGTACTCACCATGCCAGCCGGAGACATAACACATCCGGTTCCGGATCTAACCGGTTACATAACGGAAGGACAGATAGTTCTCTCCCCCGATGTGCTAGCTCGAGGGATCTATCCACCCGTCGATGTGCTCTCTTCTCTTTCTCGCCTTATGCGTCATGGCGTTGGCAAGGGTCGAACACGCGAAGATCATATGGATGTCGCCGCCCAAGTGCTTGCAGCGATGGCCAGGGCCCGCCAAGCAGCAGAACTCAGCGAGCTCGTAGGCGAAGCCGCGCTTAGTGAAACCGATCGCAATTACATCGCGTATCAGAGGCAGGTCGAGAAAGAGCTGTTTAACCAAGGCCGAAACGAAGTCCGCACCATGGAGGAGACTTTGAACCTTGCGTGGATCGCGCTTTCGTCCCTGCCGAGGAAAGAGCTGAGCATGCTCTCGAGCGAATTCTTGGATCGGTATCTGCCCGACAAGGAGGGCGGTTAATGACCGATGTTGGCCGTGCCGGGAAGATGCGAGTGGAGAGACGCCTTGAGGTAGCTCGAAATGGTGCCCGCCTGCTGGATCGAAAGCAGCACATTCTTGCGGACGAACTAGAAAAGCTTCAGTTGCAAGTCGGTCGGAGTCGTAAGGAGTGGAATCAGCGAGCAGGCGAGGCGGCGATCTGGTTGCAGCGTTCAGCGGCCCTTGATGGAAGTGACTTGATTAGAGACGCATCCCCAGCAGAGGGCGCCGAAGTGGAATTGCATTGGGGTGGTGCCCTTGGGGTCGTGTATCCAGAAGGGACGGACTGCAAACTTCCTGTGCTGCCTAAGCCGGGTGGAAGTTCTGCCTTGTCGTATGCGGTGAAGGCGCATCGAGCCGCCTTGATTGCCGCGGTGGCGCACGCTTCTGTCGAGCGAGCAATTCTGCTCGTTTCGACCGAGCTCAATGCGACGCGAGTGCGGCAGAGGGCTGTTGAGAACCGGTGGATTCCGAAATTGGAAGGTCAGTTGCTGGCTATTCGTAAGAAGATTGCAGAACAAGAACTCGAAGAGAGCCTTCGTCTCCGCTGGGCTCTAAGGCACGGGGTCGATGCAGGCGCTTCCGCTAGCGGAATGGACGCATGACGATGAACCAGAACCGTACAAGTGACGTCGTCTTGGTTGCGGTAAATGACTCTCGAGCCGCCTTTGCCGCAGCAAAAGTCGCAGTTGAATACTGCGCCAAAGTGGGGGCTCAACTTCGCGCCGTAAGCGTAATTGAAGCCTCCGAACTGGATCAGCATTTGGGCGACACCGCTGCTTTAGCCCAAGGCCGTGAGCTTGCCGCGAGCGCCGCGCTCAATCATGTTGTCGCATCGAGTTCAGCGGCAAATGTAACGGTATCGGTCACTACAAGAATTGGAAGTGTGGCTGCGGAAATTCTCGCCGAAGCGCGCGAGAGCGATGCGGTCATGATTGTCATGGCCCGTGTTTCTCGCCCAGGACATGCCCTCCCGTACGTTGGCAGTCAAACGCTGCGGGTCTTGGAATTCGCGACAGTCCCTGTTCTTGTGGTGCCAACTTATGCTCAGTGACGTAGGAACGCATCCGACGCCGAAACCTTATTGCCGACTTTGATTTCGTCCTGAACTCTCATATTGGGACCACCGAAATTGATAGGGTTCTAGCGTTCGCGGCGTCCTTGCTATTGCGTTCGCCATAATCGCCGGAGTTCTAGGGGGGTTTGTTCGTGGCTAAAGATGTTCACCTGACCCTCGCGATCCTGTCCGTGCTGACCTTGTTTGCGGCGACTATTGAAGGATTGATCCGTGCGATCAAATCGAAACCAGCCGGAGCCGCCGCCGGACGCCTAGGAATTGCTGTTCTCGTCGTGGTTGGGATTACGGCTGCTGCCGGTGTTGCCCTGCTGATTAGTGGGAAACGGCCTCATCAATGGCTCCACCTGGTTTATGCGGCCATGGCCTTTGGTTTGATACCGGTCGCGGATAACGCGGCTTTCGCGATGGAGTCGCCCCGCAATAGTGGCCTAGCCAGATTCGGTGGCGGCGTTGTGGCTCTTCTTGTGGTTGCCCGATTATTCGTGACCGCGTGATGGGAGAGAATGCGATGTCCAACGGAACTCAGCCCAGTGGGAAAACGGATCCGTCCGTAGCAGTTACTGCTCCAACATCGTTTTCGCCCAAAACGAAACGCTCCACTTTGGTACTTGTGCGAATTTTCAGCGTGATTGCGGTAGCCGAGGGAGCCTTGCTGCCTTCAATTCTGGTTGTTGCCGTAATTCACTGGCTAACCGGTTGGGGTATGACATTAGTGGCGATAATCGGCGCCACGCATGGCACTGCTTTCACCATTTACATGCTGCTCATACCCTTTATGGCCAGAAGCCTTGGGTGGTCATTGAAAACCAGTGGGATGGCATTCAGCGTCGCCTTCGTACCATTCATGCCATGGGCCTTCGAGCGAAAGATCCGTAGAAGTATCGCCAGCGGTAGTTCATTGAGTTGAGATTGAACTGAACCGAATCAGGCGTGACAAGGCGTGGCAGGCAGAATCAAAGAAAGCGTCCCCAAAGTAGTCGTCGATACGGTCTGAGCGTTCAATGTTGCCAATAAGGCGTTTGGTGCAATGCCAACATTTCTTTCGTGCGCCCTAAATTCTGCGATTTAGGTCATTCCATTCTATTCGACCATGGAAAATCCCCAGCAGCCATGCGAAGCTTCCTCAGCAATTCGTAAAGTTTCTCTTGAGCCTCTCGGGGTTGCTCGGCAATGCCAAAGGACACGGAATTCAAGGCTTTTGTCGCCTCTATAGTTACCTGCCTTCCTTGATCCGTAATGCTTGCGAGCACTTTCCGCCGATCACTCGAGTCAGGCACTCGTTTGACCAGGCCTTGCGCCTCTAAACGATCTATCGCGTTTGTGACAGATGTTGGATGCACCATGAGTCGCTTTCCGATCTTGCTCAGCGCAAGTTCTCCTCTCTGACTGAACGTCAGGAGCACGAGGACTTCATATCGCGCAAAAGTGATCCCAAAACTTTTCAACTGTGCATCAAGGGCACTGATGAGAAGCTGTTGGACTCGCATGATTGAGGTGACAGTTTTCATGGCGGTTGGATCGCCAAAGTGTTGGCACCAGAGTTCACCCGCTCGATCAATCGGATCGAAGTTTAAATGGGACGCTGCGCTCACGTTGTGAGGTTATCAGTCAAGGCACGACAATCAGGTGGCTCCACCTATTGTCTAAGCACATTTACGATGGCATTAGAAAGTCGTAGCCGGACCTTAACTAGAGATGGTCCATACCAGGTTAGAAGGCCTCCGCGCACGGCACGAGTAAAGGAAGCGTTTTGTCAAAGGCTTTAGATCCGTCGTTAACATTGAAGACATAAGGTAAGCCGGGGAGCAGAACTCCAGGCATGGCGTTTGGACGCGAATTTCACGGTTCCCTTTTATTTGCCAAGACAAGATCTGGAGATCATGAACACCACACCGTTACCCCAAGTTTCCATCCATAAACCTCAGGAATGTAGGGTGATCTTTAGATAGAGCAGACATCGGATACTTGGAGATCAAACATTCCTCCTGTATTGACCGCCGACCTCAAAGAACGCCTCTGTGATTTGACCGAGGGAACAGCAGCGCACTGCCTGCATGAGCGCAGCGAAGACATTTCCTCCGCTTAGAGACACCTCCTTCAGATTGAAGAGTGCAGCAGGTGATTCTTGTCGATTGCGATTCTGAAATTCTGCAAGCCGATGTAGTTGGGATTGTTTTTCCCCTTCCGTTCCGCGAGCGAGGTGAATAGCGCTAACAGTGTCGGCTGATTCGTCAGCCAGGAATGTATTTACTCCAATTATTGGAAGAGATCCATCGTGCTTGCCTTGTTCGTAGCGCATTGATTCGTCCTGTATCCGACCACGTTGATATCCCGTTTCCATCGCGCCTAAGACCCCACCGCGATCAGCAATTCGTTCGAACTCGACAAGTACGGCCTCTTCAACCAAATCCGTTAGCTGATCAACAATTTGTGATCCCTGCAGGGGATTCTCGTTACTCGAAAGACCCCATTCCTTATCGATGATCATTTGGATGGCTAGCGCACGTCGGACTGATTGCGGGGAGGGTGTCGTGACTGCTTCGTCGTATGCATTTGTGTGCAATGAGTTTGCATTGTCGTATAAGGCACACAGCGCCTGCAGAGTTGTGCGGATATCGTTGAAGTCCATCTCCTGCGCGTGAAGTGAACGACCCGACGTCTGAACATGGTATTTCAACTTCTGAGCACGCTCACTCGCGCCGTATCGGTCCCGCATTGCAATGGCCCAAATCCGACGTGCTACTCGTCCCATGACCGTGTATTCGGCATCCATTCCATTCGAAAAAAAGAACGATAAATTCGGTGCGAAATCATCAATGTTCATTCCACGCGCAAGGTATGACTCAACATAGGTAAAGCCGTTGGCGAGCGTGAACGCAAGTTGACTGATCGGGTTCGCCCCCGCCTCAGCAATGTGATAACCACTAATCGATACTGAGTAGAAGTTGCGAACCGAATTATCGATGAACCATTGTTGGATATCTGCCATACATCGAAGAGAGAACTCAGTCGAGAAGATACATGTGTTTTGACCTTGATCTTCTTTAAGAATATCTGCCTGAACTGTTCCTCGAACCGTCGATATCGCTCGTCTTTGAATCTGTTCCATCTCTTCGGCATTGGGTTTGCGCCCCAGTTCATTGACAAATGCCTCCACCTGTTGATCAATAACGACGTTGAAAAACATCGCCAAGATGGTGGGTGCGGGTCCGTTTATCGTCATTGACACAGACGTCGTCGGATCGCACAAGTCAAACCCTGAGTACAACTCGCGCATGTCGTCCAGGGTCGCAATCGAAACTCCAGATGTCCCGACTTTGCCAAAAATATCTGGCTGCAGCGCAGGATCACGACCATACAAGGTGACCGAATCAAAGGCGGTGGAGAGCCGAGTTGCGGGCTGTCCTTCACTCAGCAGGTGAAACCTACGATTGGTGCGGGCCGCATCACCTTCACCAGCGAACATCCGAGCCGGCGCTTCTTCACTTCGCTTGAAGGGGAAGACTCCACCGGTGAAAGGGAAGTATCCGGGAAGATTCTCTGAACGCAGGAACCGGAGGAGTGTTCCAGCCTCGTCATCTCGGGGAAGGGCAACTCTAGGCACCCGTGTTCCCGATAGTGTCGTTCGCACTAATGGAGTGATAATTTCTTGGCCGCGTACGCTATAGGTCTGCTCGTTTCTAGAATATGCCTCGCGCAGGGTTGGCCAGTTCTCCAATTGTGTCTTTACCTCTGGCCTGACTTTCTGCGCCTGTTCTTCTGCCAGCCGGTTTACCTCCTCGGCTGATACCAATTTGTCATTTAGCCTGAGCAGTTCTTCGGTGTCTCTAAGCGACTGGACAAGTCGCACCGTGGCGCATTGAACTTCCGTTATTGTGTGATAGCTCCGAACCGCCTCGGCGATCTCTGCTAGGTAACGTTCCCGACCACGCGGCAATATGCTCGTAAGCCTTGTAGAAGTATGACCGGTGACAATAGGCAATACTCCGTCAAAGCGAGGCAGTCCATTCTCGATGAGTAAGCCTTTAATGTGGTGGTAGAGCGCAGAAACTCCATCATCATCAAAACGAGCGGCGCTCGTTCCAAAGACTGGCATTTGATCCCATGGCGTCCCAAATGCTCCTCGGTTGCGCACCATTTGTCGTGCAACATCTCGGCGGGCATCCTCGGCCCCACGCCGTTCAAACTTGTTCACGGCAACAACGTTTGCGAAGTCCAACATGTCGATTTTTTCGAGTTGCGATGCAGCCCCGTATTCGGGTGTCATCACATATAGAGAGAGATCAACGTGGGGAACTATCGTTGCATCGCCCTGACCAATGCCGGGGGTCTCCACGATGACAAGGTCAAAACCGGAGATTTTGCATGCGGCAATAGCCTCCTCAAGTGCCATCGGTATCTGTTGCCCGGCACCTCGAGTTGCCATTGATCTGAAGAACACGACATCTGGATCAATGCTGTTCATTCGGATGCGATCTCCGAGCAACGCGCCACCACCTCGACGGCGAGTCGGATCAATCGCAAGCACTGCAATCCGAACCTTGTCTTGTGAGTCTCGGCGGAACCGGCTCACTAGTTCGTCGGTAAGGGATGACTTCCCCGAACCGCCGGTGCCCGTGATCCCAAGCACGGGGATCCTCTTAGTAGTTACCTCGCTTCGAATCGACTCTGCAAGATCTGTATTCGTTCGAGTCTCGAGCATCGTAATAATGCGTGCGAGCGCAGAGGTAGATCCTGATCGAAGGGCTTCCATATCAACAGAGCCCGTAGATAGATCAATGTCGCATTCGACGATCAACTGATTGATCATTGCTGGAAGACCTAGCCGCTGCCCCTCTTGTGGACTAAAAATGTGGACGCCGATTCTTGCAAGCGCCTCAATCTCGTCAGGCACGATGACGCCACCTCCGCCACCAAAAATCTTTATGTGCGAGGCACCGCTTTGAACTAAGCGCTCCGAAAGATAGGTGAAATATTCAACGTGTCCACCCTGATACGACGAGATTGCGATGCCTTGGACGTCTTCTTGAAGGCTAGCCGTCACCACATCTTCTACGCTTCGATCATGTCCGAGGTGGATCACTTCGGCGCCTTGCGATTGCAAGAGGCGCCGCATGATGTTGATCGCGGCGTCGTGACCATCGAAAAGGCTTGCTGCGGTCACAAATCGAACGGGATTTACTGGGACGTGCAGGGGGCTTTGCGACATCTTTCGACTCCTGGGCACTGTTGTTATATCGCCTCGGGAATAAGCGACACTTCACCCGAAGCCAAATAATAGGACATCCAACTAATTTCAGGCTACCAAAGTTGAACACTCGCCGGACTCACCGCCTACGCCTGTTTCGCCTGCAAGTGGCCGCGATTTAAACTGGGTTATCCGTGGGCCTAGAAAGCCACCGGACTAAGCATACGTCCATTTCAATAGATAATGACTAGACGATCGCCTAATTTGCGGCCTATATTGCGAACGTTTAGTTAGTGGATACCTAGCATTCCGGAGTAACCTTCGGCTCGTCAGCGTGGCATCACTATCTAGGGGCTAGGTACTGGACACCGACCGGTTGGAGGCTAGTTTTGGACCCCATTCAGCTCGTAACGCCTTCGGGACAACTCCATCGGCACCCTGATGTCGAGGGTGAGGTCGATCCACAGTTGTGCCGTGATCTGTTTCGAACCATGTTCCTCGCCCGGCGCTTCGACAATGAAGCCTTTTCGCTCCAACGCAACGGCGAACTCGCGTTGTGGCTACAGTGCCATGGGCAGGAAGCGGCCCAAGTCGGCTCCATCGCTGCACTTGAGCCCACTGATTATGTTTTTCCGAGTTATCGGGAACATGCGGCGGCGATGGCCCGGGGAATCACTCCGTCCGAACTCCTTGTGCAGTGGCGAGGTAACGCCCACAGTGGCTGGGACCCGGCGACGTACCGTTTCCACATCTACACACTCGTCCTCGCAGCCCAACTGCTGCACGCCACCGGCTATGCGATGGGTGTCAAGCTCGACGGCGTAAACGAGGTTGTTCTCGCCTACTTCGGCGATGGCGCGAGCAGCGAGGGCGATGCCAACGAAGCATTTAACTTCGCAGCGACCATGGACGCACCAATCCTGTTCTTCTGCCAAAATAACCAGTGGGCCATCTCAACACCATCCTCGGCCCAGGCGCGTACGTCGCTTTGGGAGCGTGGTCGAGGCTTCGGTCTACGTACTGCCCTGGTCGATGGCAACGATGTCCTGGCTGTACACGCGGTCACCACTCAACTCGCCAGCCATGTCCGCTCTGGCTCTGGTCCTGCACTCATTGAGGCCATCACGTACCGCATCGGTGGTCACAGCACCTCGGACGATCCGTCAAGGTACCGTAGCGCCAGCGAGCTCGACGAATGGATCGCCAAGGATCCCCTCGACCGCATAGACAAACTGCTTCGGGCTCAGGGATGGGCCGATCAGGCATTTTTTGACGACTTGGTACACGAAGCCGACGACCTCGCGGCCGAGACTCGGCGAGTCTGCTTGGCTCTGACGGCACCGAACCTTGTCGACATCTACGACCATGTACTCGTCGAGAAGACTGCGCAATTACAGCAGGAACAAGAACATTTCGCCGCCTACATCGGCTCCTTTACAGGTTGATGTCCCAGCTCTTCTCCCGACCGTGTTGTTCTGACGACAATTTGACTAAAGCCGGAGGTCCATGCAATGCCAAATCTGTCCCAAGCTCTAAATAGCGGGATACGCAGGGCGATGGAGGATGACGCCAAGGTCTTGGTCATGGGCGAAGATGTCGGCAGACTCGGCGGCGTCTTTCGGGTTACCGACGGTCTTCAGAAGGATTTCGGCGAAGCCCGTGTCATGGACACTCCACTTGCCGAGTCTGGAATTATCGGGACCGCGATCGGCCTGGCCCTGCGGGGTTACCGGCCGATCTGCGAGATCCAGTTCAACGGATTCGTCTACCCCGCCTTCAACCAGATCGTGTCCCAGTTGGCCAAACTTCACGCCCGCACTGGCGGAAAGTTACGGGTACCAGTCGTCATAAGGATCCCGGTCGGTGGTGGTATCGGTGCTGTCGAACATCACAGTGAGTCCAACGAGGCGTACTTTGCACACACCGCAGGTTTGCGAGTCGTTTACTGCGCCACACCCAATGACGCACACTGGATGATCAGGCAAGCTGTCGCTTGTGATGATCCGGTTATTTTCTACGAACCCATGCGGCGGTACTGGATTAAAGGTGATGTGGCTACTGACGCAGATGAGTCAGAGGTGTTGCCTCTGGAGTCTGCCCGAATCGTTCGACCAGGCAAGGACCTCACGCTGTTGAGTTGGGGTGGCAGTGTCGGCACCTGCCTTGCATCAGCTCGAGCGGCCGAGGACGAGGGACGTAGCATAGAGGTGATTGATCTGCGCTCGCTGGCGCCGCTAGACATGTCATGCATAGTTGAATCGGTGAGCCGAACGCACCGAGCTGTCGTCGTGCATGAAGCCCCAGTAATCGCGGGTATGGGCGCCGAGATCGCGGCCGCGATCACCGAGCAGTGTTTCTATGACCTAGAAGCTCCCGTAATCCGAGTTGGCGGGCTGAACATGCCCTACCCACCTGCCAAGGTCGAACAACAGTACCTGCCAGATCTCGATCGAGTTCTGGACGCGACCGATCGATCGTTCGCCTGGTGAGGGGAGATGGCATGGCCGTTCAAGAGTTTCGCCTTCCCGATGTCGGCGAAGGGCTACTCGAAGCCGAGATCCTACGCTGGCACATCGCACCTGGGGACGAGGTACGGCTGAATATGATCGTGGTTGAGATCGAGACGGTGAAGTCCGTCGTCGAACTTCCCAGCCCGTTCGTTGGAACAGTGGTCGAAATCTTGGCCAGAGAAGGGGAGACCAGCCAAGTCGGAAGTGTGCTTTTTACCATCTCATCCGACGGCCCCTCAAGTTCGGCCAACCAAGTCGCTCCGTCGATTGCTGCAGTTAACTCGGGTGCGCAGGTGTCATTTGAAATGGTTGACGACAGTATCCCTTCCATTCTTGTGGGGTATGGGCCGACGCTCGCGTCGGAGGGACGGCGAAAGCGTCGCCAGGTCACCGGACGCGGCGGTCCGGAGGTGGAATTGGCTGACCCAGTCCACACCACGACCCGCGTGCCGCAACCGACAACAGTTGCGCGAGCCAAACCGCCGGTGCGCAAACTGGCTCGCGACCTTGGCATTGACCTCAATGCCGTGATTGGCTCGGGCGCAGAAGGCACCGTCACTCGCGCAGAGGTGCACGCCCACTTCCTTGCGGCGACATCCGGCCAGAATGTTGCCCGGGCTGTTCCATCAGTTTTAGATGCGATTGATGATGTACGCATCCCCGTGCGAGGCGTGCGGAAGGCGACGGCACGAGCGGTAGTTGCCAGCGCGTTCACCGCTCCGCATGTCACTGAGTTCTTGACGGTAGACGTAACCGCGACGATGGATCTGGTAACCAGGTTGCGCCAAGATCCCCAGTTCGCAGGAACTAAGGTGACGCCTTTACTTATCGTGGCGCGCGCGGTGCTGGTGGCGGTACAGAAGTATCCGCAGATTAACGCCTTTTGGGATGAGAAGAACTATGAGATCGTGCAGAAAGCCGCGGTGAACCTCGGTATTGCTGCGGCCACTCCACGCGGACTCATCGTGCCGAACATCAAGGGTGCCGATCGACTTTCTCTGTCCGAACTTGCCCAGATGTTGGCACACCTCACGGCTGTCGCACGGGATGGGAAGACACCACCGGAGGCGATGGTTGGCGGAACATTTACCATAACCAACGTTGGGGTGTTCGGTGTTGACGCAGCGACGCCGATCCTCAATCCAGGTGAGGCAGCGATCCTATGCTTCGGGGCTGTGCGCCAGCGACCGTGGGTACATGAGGGGGAGGTCGTCCCTAGATGGACTACTCAACTTTCACTATCTTTTGACCACCGTATTGTCGACGGGGAACTCGGCAGCCACGTCCTGGCAACTATCGGATCCGTTCTTTTCGACCCATTCTGGTGGCTCGCGACGGCGTGAGCGCAGACTGACGATGTAGCGAACCATTTCCCGCTCATTCTAAGGAAACGTTAGGCGCATACCCTCCGTAGGTTTCGAGGATTATCATCGTCTCGCTGTGTTGAAAGTCCGCCACGCTCCAGACCCGGCCGACGAGCACCTGGCGCAGGTGGTGCTGGTCTCGGACGAGCATGGTAAGTACCAGATCCCATCGACCTGTCACGAGTTGAATCGACCGAACCTCTGACAGTGACTTGAGAAGAGAGATGGTTTCCTCAACGGGGCTCCCTTGCCGCAACTCGAGAGCTACCATGACCTCTAGGCCAAAGCCGAGGGCGGCTGGATCCACATCGAGGATGAAACCGCGAATGACTCCGGTGGCTCGTAGCCGAGCGAGACGCTGGCCGACCGCACCCGGAGACATTCCCAGCGCACGAGCGAGGGGACGTACCGAGAGCCGGGGATCCTCCGATAACAGTGCAATCAGGCGGCGGTCGATTGCATCCACCGCCGGAGGTAGGCTCTGATCCGCCATCGGTCTCCCATCAGTCGGTGCGCTCACGTGTGGCCACGTCGATTATTAGGGTAGCGGCCTACGAACTTAGCGGTGCAGTTTGGCTGCTTGACTGACCTGCTCAGGATTGTCCGTAACCACCCGCAACTACCTCTCAGGCTCAGCGGCCTCATTCCAATTGAGTTTGAAAGAGTTGGCAAGAACACTCGAGAGATCGCTCGAAATTCCCTATTACCACTCCGCTAAAACCGGAGTTTGTCACTTTATTATTCTTCGCTGTGGTGGCTATCAGGTGTGATCTGATCACTCGGTGAGTTAGGCAGACAATCCAAGTATTCGCCTTTTTGAAGGTTTGTTCTGAATTGACCCATATTTTTGTGGAAATTCTGATCCTTACATGCGATGCGATCTAGGTAGATCTTATAAGATATGTCTATGTCTGAGATTATTCCTGGCCTTTCGGTGGTTCCCCTCATAGGTATCGTGCGAGGTCACCCGCTCTCAGGTATCGAGGCGATCGCTGACGGCGCCGCTGCTGGTGGTCTGATGGTGCTTGAGATCACGCTCGACAGCCCGCAAGCCCTTGAACAGATAGCCGCAATGCGTGCGGCCCATCCTGAGTTGACTGTGGGCGCAGGGTCGGTCCTCGAACCCAGTCAGGTAGGCGAAGCGGCCGACGCCGGTGCCACCTTCTTTGTCACCCCTACCTGTAACCCGGCAGTCATTGCTGCTGCACTGCATCGTGGTCTGCCCATCGTCTCGGGCGCGGCTACGCCGACCGAAATTCGCACAGCACTAGCTGCCGGAGCCACTGCAGTGAAGGTGTTTCCGGCCCACTTGCTCGGTGGTGTGGCTTTTCTCGACGCTGTAATGTCGCCGCTGGGGAACCCACCCCTGGTCCCTACGGGTGGAGTTGATCTGCGGTCGGCTCGCGAATACCTAGCACATGGCGCGCTGGCGGTCGGGGTAGGTTCGGCGTTGTTCCCGAGCAGCCGATCCGATGATCCTGCGGCAATTGTCAATACGGTGCGCTCCTGGGTGGAGGCAGTGAAGTGAACTCACCAGACGCCCTCGACGTGGCGACTTTTGGTGAGGCCATGCTCCGGCTGAGCGTTCCCATTGGTAGTCGTCTCGGCGTTGCACCAGCCTTCGACGTGCATGTCGGCGGGTCAGAGTCAAACCTGGCGGTGGCGCTTGCTCGTCTCGGACGTCGCGTCGGATGGACCTCACGGCTGCCCAACACGGCTCTCGGCGTAAGGGTTGCCGACACCATTAGAGCTGCGGGTGTTGATGTAACCGGTATCCGCTGGGTGGAGAATGCCCGATTGGGTACGTTCTTCGTAGAGTTGCGAGGAGAGCCCTCGGTACCACACGTAATCTATGACCGTGTCGATTCGGCATGCTGTGGCCTGACAGCGAACGACCTCGATTGGTCAGCAATCACCTCGGCTCGCCTTGTTCACCTGACGGGCATCACCCCTGCGCTGTCGCTGACCTGCAAGGCTACCGCACTCGAAGCAGCAGAAAGAGTGCGATCGAGTGGTGCGATGTTGTCAGTGGACGTGAATTACCGGGCGAAACTGTGGCCGCCGGCGGAAGCTGCAGCGACAGTGCGACAACTCATGCGCGGTGCTGACCTAGTGATCTGCTCAAGGGAAGACGCTAAGGAGTTATTTGATCTTGAGGGTCCGGCAAGCGAGGTTGCCTGCCGGCTCGCCGAGTTAGCCGAAAGTCGGCGCGTTGTCATTACTGTGGGTGCTGACGGTGCCGCATGGTGTGACGAGGGCGTCGCCAACTTTGCCGAAGGAATGACTTCGGTCGCGATTGTCGATCGTATCGGCGCCGGTGATGCATTTGCTGCGGGGGTAATTGATGGGTTGCTCAGCGGTGATTTTGCTAGTGGTATTCGAATTGGAATAGCAATGGCAACCATCACATTGGGGACTAGTGGTGATGTTTATCCAGGAACGCGTGACGAGGCAATGCGCTTGGCGGGCGGTTTTGCTCGAGGAGTTGATCGCTAGCTGACGTTTCTGGATTTGTAATCAGAACTAATCGGTTACGGTGGCAGTGCCATTACGCATTCTTTAACGCCGCGACGATCCCAGTCACTCCCGCCCGAATTACATCTTCATGTGACGCAAGCGAAACCCTTATGAATGAATCGCAGAATGGACCGAATGCAATTCCTGGCGTGACCGCAACGTGTTGGCTTTCAAGCAGGTCACTGGCGAATTTGGTGCTGGTCTGTCCGGACGCCGATATATCAATCCACAAATAAAAGGCACCGGCTGGGAGTGCGAACGGAATGCGTGCATCGGTGAGCATGGCCGCTGCCAGATCTCGGCGGACTTGGTATGCGGATCGCATCGTCTCGATGCAGTCTTGCGGGCCCTCAAGGGCGGCTACGCCAGCCATTTGTATCGATCCGCTCGTGCAGGCAAATATGGGTTCGAATGTCTTTTGTATAAGTCCAATCATTTCAGGTGGCGCGACCGTATATCCAAGACGCCAACCAGTCATGGAATATGTTTTAGAAAAACTAAATACCGAAATGACATTTCCAGCGGTGCTGAGGCGGTAGGGGCTTACTGCCGGCCGGTCGAAAGTAATTTGATCGTAAACTTCATCTGAGAGTATCCAGAGTCCATGTCGTTCTGCCCACTCAACAATTGCGAGCGTCTCCGGTTCGTCAAAAACCATGCCAGTCGGGTTAGATGGCGAGTTCAGCAACACGACCTTAGTTTGCTTACTTCGATGGCGTTCTAAATCTTCGATCGTTGGGTGACCTTCCGCGGTGCCCGAAAGTGGAACCTGCCGCACGCTCACTCCAAGTAGTTGAGCGATCATTCGGTAATTTGGCCAGGCTGGTCCGATGAGTAGCAATTCATCACCCGGGTCGCACAGCGCAAGCATGCTTGCATATAACCCAGCAATTCCACCGCTTGTGACCACGACTTGGGAAGCGTCGACGTTAATGCCGTTTACTCGGGCCACCTTTGCCGCTGCGGCTTCACGCAGGGTCATCAACCCTGCGTTGGGGGTGTACTTGGTAAAACCGGCTTCAAGAGCTGCGACTGCCGCGTCGCGGATATGTATCGGTGTCGAGAAGTCAGGCTCGCCCATCTCAAGGTGGATGGCTCCTGAAATCTGGTTGGCTCGGTCAAAAATCTCACGAATTCCGGAACGCGGCATTTCACGGATAGCGCGAGCCGGCTCCTTCATGTTATGCCCCTTCACTAGGGTGCACCCGGCACCTATATCGTTACGAGATCTTTATATAAAAGGGATATGGACATCCTTCAGCCAATCTTATAACATAACGATGATCCTATAACATTCGCGCTATCTAATCAACGCTTGGTTAAGTCCTTGCGCCAGACCGGGGGGGTCTTATGACCACACGCAAACGAGGCTTTTCACGCCCCTTTGCTGCACTAATAGGTGTCACACTGATTGCGCTTGTCGTAAGCAGTTGTTCGAGCAGTTCCAGTTCTTCTTCCAGTGCTGCTCCTTCTTCCAGTGCCACCGCAACAGCAGTAGCGAAGCCAGCGATGGTTGTCGCACTTAGTGATACCGTCGATGTAATTGAGCCTCATACGTTCCGTTCAACATCTGCATATTCGGTTACCGGGGCACTCTATGAGCCTCTACTTCGTCAACAATTTGTACCAAACAGCCAAGGTCTTCTCGTCGGAGACGGCAACAAGGTTGAAGGTGCCGGCGCTTCGTCTTACGACATTAAGCCGATCCCTGGGAGCGGTTTTGTTGCCACATTTCATTTGAGGCCAGAGGCTAAATTCTCTGACGGCAATCCCGTGACCGCAGCTGACTATCAGTATGTTTTTGATCGGACCCTTAAGGGACCTGGCTACATTGGCTTGCTGCTGCCATTTATCGGGCTCGATAGCACGGACCAAATCAAAGTTATCGATAATTTGACCCTCCAAATCACCACCAAAGTCCAGACTCCGCTATTTGAGCGCTTCATGACGTTCCAGGTATTCGGTGCGATGGAGAAATCAGTCGCTGATGCGAACGCGACGAAGGATGACCCATGGGCGTTCAAGTATTTTAATTCGCATGCAGCTGGATCTGGGCCATTCATGCTTGCCTCGTACAATCCTGATACGGAAATCAAGTTGGTACCAAATCCGTACTACTGGGATGCTACGAGTGTTGGTTCCAGTTCTGTCACTGTTCGGAATGTTCCAGATGCCAACCAACGCGCGTTGCTACTCCAGAGTGGCGAGATCGATCTAGCCGATGGTCTACCGCCGCGGATGATTAAGGACATGACCACGAAGGCTTCGGTTAAGGTCTATTCTGATTCCACTACGGGTCTTAATTACTTGGGTATGAATGAGACCATTGCCCCGCTCAACAATGTTGATGTTCGAAAGGCAATCCTTGAAGCGGTGCCATACCAGGCTCTGATCGACCAGGTGATGTTCGGTGAGGCTACCCCAGCCGGTGGCATAGTCACTAGCACCATGGAAACCTATGACAAATCAATCGGATCTAAGTATGCAACCGATCTCACAGCGGCAAAGGCTTCGCTAAAGGCTTCTGGAGCTAAAAACGTCTCGTTGACACTTGGCGTACGTCAATCACGCAGTTCTGACCAAGAAGCCGCAGTTCTAATTCAGGACAGCCTGCGGAAGATTGGTATCACGGTAAACATTCAAGTCCTCGCCGACGGTGACTTCTTGACCAAACTTGGCAAGCATGAATTGCCACTGTTTATTCACGACTGGTCATCATGGGGAGAGGATCCCTTCTATCAAATGACGTTCCTCAGCACTTGCGGAGCCGCTGTCAATTACAGCGTATTCTGCAACAAGAGTTATGACGCCGCGATCAAGGCAGGTATGTTCACGACCGATCCTGCCGCCCGAGCAGCGGATTCGTCCAAGGCACAGAAGATTCTCTTCGATAATGCTGTCGTCGCGCCGTTGTGGTCTGCGGATCGTACAATTGCAACTGGTAAGTGTGTTACCGGTGTAATTCGTGACTACACCATGATCGCCCAGTTTAAGTTGATGACTAAGAGTACGTGCTAATCTGCTGACCTAAGGGTGTCGACTTTATTAACTTGGTCGACACCC
The DNA here is from genome assembly GCA_035530875.1 of Candidatus Nanopelagicaceae bacterium. Taxonomy (GTDB): domain Bacteria; phylum Actinomycetota; class Actinomycetes; order Nanopelagicales; family Nanopelagicaceae; genus JANXYY01. The sequence goes on along the minus strand of DATKUB010000050.1, from coordinate 8,967 downwards.
TTAGTGTCAGTATTGGTAGTGTCAGTATCGGGAAAAATGGTGTCAGTAATGGAAAATCTCGCGTTCTAGATCGGAGTCCCAAACCATATGTCCAGATACATGGCGCGCAGGCTAGTTATGTCGGTAGGGGCGCTTTTTGGAATTGTGGTCGTTGTCTTTCTTGTTGTTCGAATTCTACCCGGCGATGGTGCGGTCTTGAGGGCGGGTCCTTATGCTTCAGCGAGCAGGATCGCTCAGATTCGCAAGGAGTTCGGTCTGGATAAGTCGCTACTAAGTCAGTTTCAGACTTATATGGTCAATGTATTACACGGCAATCTTGGAACATCAATTAGAACCCAAGCTCCCGTGACTACAGAGTTGATGTCCCGCCTGGCAGCTTCACTTGAGATGGCTTTAGCTTCGGTGTTACTCGCCTCCTTGGTTGGAATTCCCATGGGTATGTGGGCTGCCGCCCGTCGAGGCAAATGGGTAGATCACATTGTTCGAATCTTTGCCGTCATCGGATCTTCGATGGCGCTTTTCTGGCTAGGGCTACTGATGATCTACCTCTTCTTTTATCGCCTCGGCTGGGCACCCGGTCCGGTAGGCAGACTTAACATCGGAACCAATCCACCCACATCGATAACCGGTCTATTTACCGTGGACGCAGCGTTGCAGGGGCAATGGGCGATACTGACAGATGCACTTCGACATCTTGCACTGCCAGTGATCACGCTCGGCTTGGTGCTTTCCGCGCCGATCATAAAAATGGTGCGTTCGGCGATGATCGAATCTCTTGACTCTGATTATGTTCGTACTGCTCGGTCGGTGGGTGTCAGAGGTTATGAAATTTTGTGGCGCGACGGGTTTCGTAATGCGTTGATTCCAGTCACAACCACCATGGGAATAGTTTTTGGCTACATGCTCGGTGGCAATATCATTATCGAATTTCTTTTCAATTGGCCTGGAATTGGCCGGTATGCTTTCACTGCAGCTCAGAATAACGACATCGATGCGTTGCAGGGATTTGTAATTGTCGTAGGCGTTCTGTACATAATATTAAATATTTTGATCGACTTAATTTATGTATGGGTAGATCCCCGTATTCGCATCAGGAAGGCGCCAACCTCATGAGCGAAGCCTCGCTTTCTAGATTTGTGCCACCCGTTTTTAGTGAACCACCAACGAGGAAGTCATTCATTCGTCGCCAACCAATGATGACAATCGGAATTGCAACAATCGTATTGTTAATTGGCTTTGCCGCCATAGGGCCATGGTTTGTCGGTGACCCACGTGCTACTTTTCCGGGAAGTTCGTTTGCTCCGCCATCGTGGTCTCATTTCTTCGGCACAGATATGTATGGGCGCGATGTATTTGCGCGGGCCGTCAATGCCGCTCGACTTGACCTCTGGCTTGGTATCGTAATTTCGGTTGTTGCCACCATTATCGGCTCGCTCATTGGTCTAGTGGCTGGATATTGGGGCGGATGGGTTGATGATGTGGTCATGCGGCTCACCGATATCACATTGGCGTTTCCTGGATTCGTTTTGGCTATCTTGCTGGTAACGGTGCTGGGTGGCTCGAGTACCAGTGTGGCTATTGGTGTTACCGTCTCTTTCATTCCCTACTTCATTCGGTTAACAAGAGCTGAAGTTTTGGGCCAGCGCGAACTTGAGTATGTCGATGGAGCAATTCTTGCGGGCAACTCGAAATTGCGTGTTGCATTGCGACATGTTCTACCAAATTCACTAAAACCTTCGTTGGTACAAGCAACTTTGGTTGCCGGCTGGGCGATCACCACCGTAGGTGGCTTGGCTTTTCTCGGTATCGGCATTCATCCACCCACACCCGAGTGGGGTGTCATGGTGGCCGAAGGCTCGAATGACATTCTCACAGGAGTTTGGTGGACCGCGCTGTTTCCTGGCGCATTGATTGTGATCGCTGCTTCTGCTTTTCAATTTATTGGGGATGACTTGGGAAGTAAGCGATGAGCGAATTAGTTGTTGAGGGTTTAACCGTCGGTATCCGCGGACATTCCGTTGACTTACTCAGAGACATCTCTTTTTCGGTCGCCTCCGGGGAAATACTTGGGATGGTGGGTGAGTCTGGCTCGGGGAAAACCATGGCTGCATTAGCAATAATGGGTTTGCTCCCGCCGGAAATTGAACTGCGCGCAGGAAGTGTTCGCATAGATAACCTTGAACTAGTGAATCAAGCAACGATGACGTTACAACGATCAGCGCATCAGTTGACGATGATCTTCCAACAACCTCAGGCGGCATTAAATCCGACGATGAAGGTCGGAAATCAAGTCAGTCGAGTTCTCCAAATGCATCGTGGACTAAGTCGAGCGGAGGCTAAACAGCGTGCAGTACAGTTGCTCGACCGGGTTGGCATCGCCGGACCAGATCGTGTAGCACGGGCTTATCCGCACCAACTCTCAGGCGGCATGTGCCAACGCGTGATGATTGCCATTGCCCTTGCATGCAAGCCCCAGATCCTGCTGGCAGATGAGCCGACCACTGCTCTTGATGTGACGATTCAAGCTCAAGTCTTTGATCTAATCGCTGAGGTTGCTCGTGAGGAGGGTTGTGGCGTAATTCTAATCACCCACGATTTGGCTGCAGTTTCTGAGTTGTGCGACCGAGTCGCAGTTTTGTATGGCGGGCAGCTTATGGAAAGCGGCTCAACACGAAAAGTTCTTGACGAACCACGCCATCCTTATAGTCGCTTCTTACTTGATGCTGGGGTTAGACAGGTCGACTCAAATACGCCAGAGTTGGGTGTCAACTTTGCACTCACCGGATGCCGTTTTGGTCATCGCTGTAGCCGGGCAGACGAAATTTGTGGAACGTTCCCACCGCTCTCGGCTCTCACTGCAGATCGTGGAGTCAGTTGTCATCACCCCCTCGTCCGATTGGAAGAATTCAAATAATGACTTTGCTTGAGATTAGTGAAGTTCATAAGACGCACGGCCGAGGCGCTTCGTCGGTACCAGCCGTTCGTGGAGTGAATCTCACCGTCGCTGCCGGTGAAACAGTCGGACTCGTGGGTGAATCAGGTTGCGGTAAATCTTCACTAGGGCGCATGATCGCTGGTTTACAGGAACCGACATCGGGCAGCATTCTTTTCGGAGGTAATGGACTTAACGAAACTTTGCACGGCCGAGGTAGGCGGCTCATCCAAATGGTCTTTCAACATCCGGCGGCCTCGTTGAACCCAAAGTTGACGGTCGAGGCAATGATTGCTGAACCGTTGCGTTTGCTTATGGGCCTCAGTGGTGATGCGCGGGATCGTCATATAGATGAACTACTTACCGGTGTTGGATTGGATTTGAGTTATCGTCCTAGGCGAGCATCACAACTAAGCGGTGGTCAGCAGCAGAGAGTTGTACTCGCTCGTTCGTTGGCTTGCGAACCCGATTTAGTTGTGCTCGACGAACCCACCGCGAGTCTTGACCAATCAGTTCGTGCGCGAGTCGTGGGTCTCTTGCGTGAAATCCAAAATACGCGTGGTGTCGCGTATCTTTTTATTAGTCATGATCTTGCTACGGTACGTCGTATCGCTGATCGGGTTGCCGTGATGTATCTAGGTCGAATCGTCGAACTAGCATCAACTGAGCAACTCTTTAATCAGCCGACTCATCCATACACTAAAGCGCTCTTATCTGCTGAGCCGCAACTTGACCCAGCATCTCGGAGGGAGCGAATTATTCTGACGGGCGAAACGCCGAACCCGTCTCAACTTCCAACGGGTTGTTCCTTTCAGGATCGCTGTCCACTCGTGCACGAGCGGTGCACAAAGGAGGCACCCGCCCTGCTTCCGGTCAGTGGCAATCACCTAGTCGAGTGCTTCGCTGTCCAAAGGGATTAATTTGGGTTTGCTTAAGAAGCGGTAACGATATCTTCCTGAAGCAGGTGTAATGGGTCTAGATAAATAAGTACTTCCACAATGTGCGCATTGGCTACTTTTACAACAACCGTAAATTTGAGTTCACGCTCGCCATGGACTGCGGACAGGGGAGTCGAGGCCACTTCTGCTACAGCCAAATCGGCTGCGGCGATCACGCACTCAGTGCGGGTGTTTCCATCGGCGATGTGGCTGCCCAGGGTATCGAGCATTGCCATAGTCGCCTCGCGTCCTGTGTGCCGTCCAGATACCGCAACCCAACTGGTGACGTTTGGGTCGAGCATCGTTGCCAGGCGCGCGCGTTCTCCGCCCGCCCAGAACTTCACAAGTTCATCGACCAGTGTTCGAACCGTAGTAACATCATTGCTCATCTGTTAATCTTATAACATGCCTAATAAAGTTTCTATCAGCCAACAGGTCGGGCTTGTTCTCGGCAGCGCACTCCCACCTGAGGAGATTGCTTCAGCAGCTAAATCAGCGGAACGTCTGGGTTTCGACGAGATTTGGATCGCCGAGGACATGTTCTTCACAGGTGGTATCGCAGGAGCTAACCTCGCGCTTGGCGCTACCGAAAAACTGCGCGTCGGGCTCGGCGTCGTTTCTGCCGTCGTTCGCCACCCGGCCCTCTTGGCCATTGAGATATCTACTACCGCCCGTTCCTATCCAGGTCGCCTGCTTCCAGGCATCGGTCTTGGGGTGCCTGCCTGGATGCAGCAAATTGGCCTCTATCCGCGTTCGCCCATTACGGCTGTTCGTGAATGCGTGGACACGGTTCGCCGCCTACTTAGTGGTGAAGAGATCACATCGGCCGATGGCGCCATGTTTCACCTGGACCACGTCAGGCTGGCTCATCCAATTTCTGAGGAGCCGAGCGTCAACGTGGGTGTCATCGGACCAAAAATGCTGGAGATGGCAGGTGAAGTTGGCGACGGCGCCATCTTGTCTGTAGGCGCTGGACTGGACTATCTGCAATTCGCCCGCAAGCAACTTGACCTTGGCCGTCAGCGTTCGGGGCGACCGGGCTCCTGTCGGGTAACGCAGTATGCGATTTGTTCGGTTTCTACTGATCGGGAGACTGCCCTTGCTGCGGCAAAAGAGGCGTTGACTTTCTACACGATCGCCAGTGGTCGCAATGCGCTAACTGATGCGGCTGGAATTTCCGATCAAGTCCTCGACATTATTAAGAGCGGTGGAACTCTGACAGATATGGCTGCGAAAATTCCGGATGAGTGGGTGCACGAACTCACGATCGCCGGAACTCCGGCGGATGTTGCTGCACGAATTCGGGCTTTTCATGAAGCTGGCGCAGACTCGGTTGCGTTGTTCCCAGTGCCCGCAAACGCTGCGGTCATCGAACAGATCGGAACTGAGGTCCTACCGCTTCTGCGCTAACCCCGTTTCAATGAGCAGAGCCTGACTCACCCAAAGTGGTGGCGGAATGTGCTGATGTCGTTATTCTCATGGACGAATCTAATAAGACCGTCACGCACATGAAAGACATCTACACCGTGATTGAACCAGGGTTCTCCGGCACTTGTTATGGCGCGCTCGGTCCATAGCGTGGCCGCATATTCACCATCAATTACTACTCGCTCAATTTCAAATTCTAGTTCGCTAAACATCTCGTTATTCTGCGAGAAGAATTCTTTGGCGCGTTCGAGACCGTGAAAATCTGCGTGTCCGAGAAAGCGAATCCAAACATCATCGACCATCGAAGTGGTCATTTCTATCGGTCTACCACCGAGGTAAGCGTCGTACATCGCTTCAACTGCTTCGCGTGTTCCGCCAGCATCACTCGTTACAGTTACTTCCATTACATCCTCCGTTTTCTTAGACGCTACCTAATCGACCTAGTCGACAGCCACCATCAATCGGAATTGTCACGCCGGTCACTTGATCAAACTCGCTGCCGCACATCGATGCCACCAAAGCGGCTACCTGAGGGCGAGTAACCAGCTCGCCTAGGGGCGTGGCGGCTAGGCAGTTTTCGACAAATGTTGGATCGATAGCTGACATCTCGTCTGCACTCTCAGCAATTTGTCCTGGAGCCACCGCGTTCACAGTAATTTCTGGTCCTAGTTCGAGGGCTAATTGCTCTGTGAGAGTGATCAACGCCGATTTCGCTAGGGTGTAGACACCGTGGTTGCGGACATAAGCTGAGCCAGCCGAGATATTAATAATGCGACCCTTCCCGGCGATTTGCATCGCAGGGGCAATGGTGCGAACTAAGGCGACGACTGCACCTACATTTGCCATCCACATTTCGTCGAACCGCACAAGATCCAGTTTCAGGAATGGCTCCATGTTGAAGGGACCGGCGTTGTTTATGAGGATGTCTACATTGATAGCGCGCTGTAGGACTTCGGTAGCAAGAGCTCCAGCGCCTTCCATCGATGTAAGATCGGCGTGTACCAGTAGGTGTTCGCCGCCCTCTACTCGCGGAAGATTTTCTAGTACTTGTTCTGCTTCGGCACGATGCTCACGATATGTCACCGCTACTCGGGCGCCTCGACTAGCCAACTCAGTGGCGATCGCAGCGCCCAGATTGCGTGAAGAGCCAGTAACCAGGGCGGTGCGCCCGCTCAGTGGAAGTTTTGATTTATGATTCATCGCCCGCTCACAAGTTCTTCGATAGGTGTGTACTCAACATCAAAGCCAAAGTATTTGGGGCCGACGAGTTTGAGCCCGGCCGTAGTTCGCCAGCGCGGGTCGCATGGCAATGAGATAAGTGTGATGCGATTGCCGTATCGAAGATCCTCTGTGGTGATGGGCTGACCAGAATCCGTTTCGAGAATTACTATGAGATCGGGAGATGATGCTAAGACTGTGGTGCCACGCAATGCGATGAGATTCTCATTTTGGAAGTGCACTTCGACTTTTACACCCGAATCGTTGCCTGAACCTTCCAGCCACACGGTGCCTCTAGCAAAACCCGCAACAGTCGTCCGACGTAGATCGGTAACTTTGCCATCGAAAAGCACAAAACCCCCACCGGCGGCAGCCACTGACGCTGCTGGTGCATCCTGTGAGGAGCGGGCGCTGACAATTGCGTCGCCGATTTTTTTCGCGAGCGCAAGGGTGTCGGGAATCATTGACTTTTTCAATTCCACGCCAGTTTGAGGGTAGAGCGCGATGTAAGAGATGGCGCCCATCTCGATTGTGGCGGAGCGGGCGAGCCGCTCGGTCCAGGCATTGTCAACCGCGTCGATCACTACGGCATTTCCTTTATCGTCCGCTGCGACCATTGGGCTAGCAGGGATGCCAAAGATAGTTGGCGTGCACATCTGCAACTCGGGGAAAGCCCGCCCCATTCCATCGCAGTCAACTAACGGTAAGCCGGTGATTGCAGCCGCCACAATTGGAAGCATGGAGTTCATACCGCCAACTTCCATTGATGCCAGATGGGTAAACGGGCGTCCAAGCCGGGCCTCGAGCGCACGCAGAGCGGCAATCAATTCGCCACCACCAGCGAACTTTTCGATCGCGACGGTTGGTGCACCCATTGAGCCGACAGCCACGCACCAGGCATCGTCTGGAACCTCATCAACACGCATCAGATGGATAGGCCCATGATCTGAAAGTGCTTGAAGTGCCATTAGTTTTCCAAGGTAGGGATCGCCACCACCACCCGCACCGAGAACAGCGGCGCCCAGAGCGATGGAATCGAGTGCTTCACGGCTTAACGATTTCATCGGTGAGATACCGGTAGTAGATCCCCAACTGCCTTGACCATGATTCGCACGGCATTGGAGGGGAGGTAGGCAAGTGGAATTTCTTCTACGTCAACAATGCGGACTGTATTTTCATCGGCGCCGGCGGCGACGCAACGCGCGATTGCTTCTCGACGAACATTATCCAGCATCTGCGCGCGATCCATATCTACTAGTGAGGCGACGTGGTCGACTTGGCCACCAACCTGAGCAATTGCAGCCCCAACAGCATTCGCGACGGAAGCGTTTTCCGGCACCAATATTCTTGATGCGCCGGGCACTTCGCCGCCAAAAATTGCACTTCCTCCACCGACCAGGATTACGGGTACGGGGGCAGGGCTGGTCTTCATCCGATCCAAGGTAAGACCGACATTTTCACGCATCCAACTCACTGCTTCAGTTACCATGCCCGGGTCGAGCCCGGCCACTAAGAGCGGATTACCAATCTCAGCATAACCAGCTGCCACCGCAATATCGGTTGCAGTTAACGTATCGCCACCGAATACCAGAGCTTTGGAGGTGATGTTATATCCAACCGAGTCGGGGCCAACAGTGAGTCCGTTTGGTCCGTTGTGCACCAAACTTCCACCACCAATACCTATAGACATGACATCTGGCATTCTAAAATTGGTGCGCACCCCAGCGACTTTGACGGAGAGTGCTGCTTCTCGAGGGAAGCCCTGACGAAGGAATCCAATGTCGGAAGTGGTGCCACCGACGTCTATGACGGCAGCATCAAGTTCTCCTGAAAGAAAAGCGGCGCCGCGCATCGAGTTTGTTGGTCCTGAAGCGAATGTGGCGATGGGATAGCGGTTAGTGTGTTCGCAATCTCTTAACGTGCCATCGTTTTGCGATAGATAAAGTGGTGCGTCAATACCAAGCGAGGCTACAGATCTTTCGAAACCTGAGAGCACGCGGTCAGCAAGATTACGCAGACTAGCATTGATGATGGTCGCGTTTTCGCGTTCCAGTAATCCAATTCTGCCTATTTGGGAAGAAATTGAGATGCGTAATCCCGGGACAAGTTCTTGTAGGCGTTCAGCGACAAATTGTTCGTGAGCGCTATCGATTGGTGAGAATACTGATGTGATGGCAGCAGCGGTTAGCCCCGCCTTAGTAATGCATTCGGCAATACGAACAATTTCCTCATCATCGATTTCGGCGATGTTTCGTCCATCGAATTCCACCCCACCAGCAGCCATGAAGATGTTGTCGCCGATGAGCGATCTCAGCTGCTTCGGCCAATCGACCAAAGGTTTAAGCGAACATGTCGCAGTTCCGCAGAGTCGGATTACAGCGGTAGGTTGCAGCTCACGCGCTTCTACTAGGGCGTTCATGAAGTGTGTCGTGCCGATCATTACCGCATCAA
>DATKUB010000049.1:0-21181 GCA_035530875.1 Candidatus Nanopelagicaceae bacterium | reverse complement strand
TCGTGGTTGTTGAGAACCCAGGTGGCCGGGGCTCCCACTTCTGCGAGTCCATCAATCGAGCGATCTATGGATTCCCGCAATTCTTGAGCATTCCAACGGCATGACATGAAGTCGAAATTAAACACCGTGCAGAGTTCTCCCGGCCGGGCGTAGCGAGCGACTCGCGAAGGGGGATTGACCCAAGCTTCAGCCACTGTCACTTTGTCGCCCGGATATGAATCGGTGATGTTTCGCCACCGTCGATAGATGTCATGCACGCCTTCCTGATCCCAGAAGGGGAACGCTCTTGACTCGAGCATGCCAAGCCGTTCCTGCGTGGGGGCATCCGGAAGGCCAAACGCCTTGATTAGGCCATGGGCAACGTCAATGCGAAATCCATCTACACCCATGTCAAGCCAGAAGCGAAGAACATCTTCGAAGTGGTTCCGCACGGTACTTGATTCCCAATTGAAGTCAGGCTGTTCTGGGGCGAAGATATGGCAGTACCACTGCTCTGGGAACCCATCTGAGTCGATGACCCGCGTCCAAGCCGGCCCACCAAAAATGGATTCCCAATTGTTAGGCGGTAGCTCTCCCGACATTCCTTTACCGTCACGAAATAAGTATCGATCTCGTGCTGGTGAATTTGGCTCTGACCTCAATGCCTCTTGGAACCATTCGTGTTGATCGCTCGAATGGTTGGGCACGATATCGACGATTAGTTTCAGATTGGCCGAGTGCAGTGCATCGATCAGCCGCTTGGCGTCTTCAAGTTGTCCGTACTCCGGGGCAATCTCCATGAAATTCATGACGTCATAGCCATTATCAATTCTTGGCGATGGGTACCACGGAGTCACCCAGATCGCATCTATCCCGAGCGATTTCAGGTATGGAATTCGTGATGTAATTCCTTGAATGTCTCCGATGCCATCGCCGTTGCTATCGGCAAAAGAGCGAATGTACAGCTGGTATGTGACGGCGCTACGCCACCACGGTTGTGCGACGGTCATTACTCGCACCTAACCGCAGCGACAGTCGTTTTGGATCTGCACAGCCAAGGACTTTGGCGAGAGTTGCAAATATCTTTCTCTGGATATGGGCTGTCCCGTAACGCGCAGCCAAGAATCTCCTTGAGGAATGGAGAATTCTTCCGCCTTATCACCGGCGTTTGCTGCAATTCGAATTGTGCAATCGTCGTATGTCCGGCTTAGAACAAAGGCGCGATTTCGCATAGCCTCGACGGTGAGATCTCCATGACTCAAACCGAGATGAACTGAACGCATTTGCAGAATCGAGCGAACTGCCTCCAGGTAATCCCGCTGCGAGGCGTTCAATTCCGTTGGCATTGTTCTTCGACAATCGGGATCGTTATTTCCTTCTAGCCCCAACTCATCGCCGTAGTAGACGCACGGCACTCCAGGCAGTAGAGCATTTAGAGCCAACACCATCAAGGAATCGGTGCGAATCGAATCGCAGGCGGTCATCAAACGTGCCGTGTCGTGGGATCCCACAACGTTAACGATTAGTGATGGATCCGCTCGCAGGGAGGCCCACTGTTCCAAATCAAATAGGAGATCTTCAGCATCCGCGTCGTGTCGGTGCGCAAAATCTATAAGTCGAGTCCGAGCGTGGTAGTTGGTAAGGGAGTCGAACGGATCAGCAAAGGACCATTGGTTCCAAGCCTCTGCCATCCACAAGCGATTGGAAGTGAGGTGCTGGGTTCGGATTCGCAACTGGTCCCAAAAAGCTTGCGGAACCTTCCAAGGAACGTCAAGGCGCCAGCCACGAATGCCCACAGGATCCCAGTACTCCATGACCCGAGCGACGAGATCCAGGATCTCAGGGTTCTGGTGGTTGAGTTTCGGGAGGAAGCTTGCTCCACCGCACGTTTGATATCGAGTAGTGTCATCAAGAAAGTAGAAAAGTTCTCGGGATAGTTTCTCTCCGGCCTTTGCCTTTACGAAGTCGGGAAAAGTCTCACCAACGTGGTTGAACACGCCATCAAGAACAACACTAATTTGTTTTCTCTCCGCATTTGCGACAAGTTGCTCAAGATCGTTTTTGTTTCCTAATAGAGGATCGATTTGAAAATAGTCCTCAGTGTCATAGCGGTGATTAGAAGGTGATTTAAAGATGGGAGTTAGGTAGAGCGTGGAAATTCCCAGCTTCTTCAGGTATGGGATCTGCTCCGATATGCCCGAGAGATTGCCTCCGAAAAAATTCTCCCGAGTAGGTGGAGTTCCCCACTTAGCAAGTTCCCGATCCGCGTCTAATCCGCGGCGGGCAAAGCGATCTGGAAAGATCTGATAAATGGCGCCGCGGCGGAACCAATCCAGATCGTCGCTCGAAGATGCGGCAACAATTTGCTGATTCATTCGTTTACTCCCCCGGAGGCCAGGCCCCTGATTAGCGATTTCTGCATGGCCAAAAAAACTAGAACTGCGGGCAAGGTAGCGGTGACAGTGGAGGCCATGAGGAGTGTCCAACGTGTGCCGTATTTGCCGCTGAAGTTCGCAACACCGAGTGGGACGGTGAACTTCTCGGGGCTATTGAGCACGATTAATGGCCAAAGAAAGTCATTCCACGCGAACAGGAAAGCAAACAATGCCAACGTGGCAATCGCAGGCCTTGCAATGGGAACAATCACCTGCCAGATGACTCTAAGAATTCCGGCGCCATCAATGCGGGCGGCGTCGTCAAAATCGCGTGGAATGGAGTGGAAAAATTGGCGCAACAGCAAGATGCCGAATGCGGTCCAACATCGGGGGATGATAAGAGCGGCGAACGAGTCGCCCCAGCCCAGCCGCTCTATGACCTGGTAGGTGGGAATGATCAGGAGCGGCAGCGGAATCATCAGCGTGGCGAGCAACGTGAACCACAGAGTACGTTTTAATGGAAATTCATAGCGATCAAAGGCATAGGCGGCGATCGCGCTCGTAACTACCTGTCCGATAGTGACTGCAAGCGCGACGATTATGGAGTTGAGGTAATACCTTCCAAACGGCGCTTCCTTCCAGGCCTCAGTGAAGTTCTGCCAATAAAAGTGGGTTGGTATGAGGTAGGGCGCTGAAAAGGCAAGTCTGGGCGGCTTGAGAGAAGTCGTGATCATCCATAAGAAGGGTAGGCCAACGACGATCGCCAGTGCTATGAGCAGGAGGTGCTCTGAAAGCCATTTAGACCAGGATAGGAGTCGTTTCACTTCTCTGTGCCTTTCTTAAACTGCCATTGCATGATGGTGGCAGCAAGGACAATTCCGAAAAGAACCCATCCAACTGCGGAGGCGTAGCCCAGGTGAAATATTTTAAAACCCTGGTTGTATAAATACAACGAAAGCACGTTGGTGGATCCAAGGGGGCCGCCATTGGTCATAATGAATATGTGATCGAAAACTTGTACTGAATCTATAAGGCCAGTGATTAGCACTAGCGCGGTGATGGGTCGCAGCAGTGGGATCGTGATGTAGCGCATCAAGCGCCAGCCGGTCGCGCCGTCAAGGGCGGCGGCCTCAAAGCAAGAAGTCGGCAAACTGCTCAGTCCGGCAGAAAAGATGACCATAGCAAAGCCAATTCGTTTCCAAATCCCGACGATAGACACCGCCACGAGCGCCCAGTGTGGATCTCCCAACCACCCCGGCCCTGCGATGCCGATTGCCCGAAGCCCCACATTGATAGGCCCGGCGAAGGGATCAAAGATGAGCTGCCAAACGACTGCTGCTGCCACCGTTGCGGTGACTACCGGTGAGAAGAATACGGTGCGATAGAACGCGGCGCTGCGATGTCGACGCTGAAGCAAGAATGCCAGGCCGAAACCCAAGACAGTACTGATAAGCGTTACTGATACTGAGTAGATGACTGTTACGCGAAATGATTGAAGAAACTCTGGATCACGAAGTAGATGGGAGTAGTTCTGAAGGCCTACGAATTTCTTGACTGCATTCAGGCCATCCCAGCTAGTTAGGCTGATTTGGGCACTCCAGAGCAAGGGATAAACGGTAAAAGCGAGAAAGAGCAGAAACACCGGCGCAATAAGAAGGTAGGCGGTCCGGGCTTGTCGCGAGCGCACGAAATCTCCTAATGGATAGAAGGGTTAAACGTTGGTGCCACCCCGAAGGAGATACGGGGTGGCACCAACGTTATTGCTATGAGCCCGCTAGAGCTTTTCGAACCGCAGCATCAGCAGCAGCTAATGCATCTGCCACGCTTGTCGTTCCATAGAAGGCTGGCTCTAGCGCTTTAGAGAAAGCGTCAGAGACAGCAGGGTATTGAGCGATTGCGGGGCGAGCCTGAGCATATTTTTGCTGGTTCACAAATGCATTGAGTGCTGGTTCATTTACAAGGTGACGAAGCATCGTGGTGCTTGATGCCACTGAGGCGCGAGTGGGCATGAAGTTCGTAGCTACATCCCATTTCGCCTGGACTGAGGTGCTGGTGAACCACTTGATAAAGGTGGCTGCCGCAGCATTCCGAGCCTTGTTGCCTTTGAAAGCCATGATCTGCTCGCCGCCCATGTTGGTCGCACGACTAACCCCATCTGGGCTTGGAAGCATCGCAGTTCCGAACTCAAATGGAGCATTCTGGCGATATCCCGAGACCATCCAAGAACCATCGATCCGCATGCCGGCAGCGCCCTTGTCGAATGCGCCCCACTGTCCGGCGGTTGCCGACTTATCGACGTTGATGAGATCTACCAAGAACTGCAACGCTTTGCGACCTGCATCGGAATTGAAAGTCGGGGCAGTGTTGCTCTTGTTGAGGAAGCCCGCGCCCGTCTGCCAGAGATAAGGCTGGAACTGCCACGTGAGGCCTTCACCTGGCTGGGTGTAAATCTCCATGCCCTGAATGCCTCCGCCGAGCTGGCTGATCTTCAGCGCGTCAGCTCTCATCTCTGCCCAAGTCTGAGGTGGATTGTTTGGATTTAGTCCCGCACGTCGGAAGAGATCCTTGTTGTAGAAAAGCGCCAGGTTATTTGTGCTGGCCGGCAAGGATTGGAGCTTGCCTTTATACATGGAGTACGTCAGAAGTTGTGGGTAGATATCGCCGGTCACCTTCTTGATCGACTTCTTCTTCCCGCCTAGAGCCGCTCCCAAGTCGAGGAGTTTCCCGCTCTGGTGAAGGTTGGCCATCCAGGCGATGTCGGTGGCAGCAAGCGCTGGGGTGGTTCCTGCCGCGATTGCAGATTGGATCTTGGGTAGAAGGTCACCCCAAGGGAAAGTCACTGGCTTGACAATGATTCCTCGGTGGGACTTGTTGAACTGAGCAACCAGAGTGCTCAAAGCCTTGCCGTTCTCCCCGTCCCAGTAGTTCCAGAACTGAAGCGTTACCGGCTTTGACTTTTTTGCGGCAATGGCCGGATTTGCGGTGAGCAAGAGTCCCGCCGTGAGGCTAAGGCTCAGGAGCGCCGCAATTTTGCGGCTTTTGGATGCAAACACTGGATTTCCTCCAAAGATGTCGTCTGGGTAGTCACGAGCAGATTAGGGCGAATGAAACATTGCGTCAAGAGTATGAAACATGATACATATTTGACATGACGAGTCTGAGAGATGTTGCTAAGCACGCAGGCGTCAGCATTGCGACCGCTTCCAGAGTGGTAAATCAACCTGATGCCGTGCGGCCCGAGACACGAGAAGCCGTGCAACGAGCGATGACAGAACTTCTCTTTGTCCTTCGTGATCCGGTTCGCCAAGAAAAACTCGCAGGTCTATTCGTCCCGGACTTATTGAATCCGATTTTTACTCACATCACCCAACAGATCGAGAATAAGGCCCGAGAACGGGGGTGGTCGATCGCCTTGTGTACCACGGGGGACTCGGCAAGTGTCGAGCGCGAGCACGCCCAAGAGTTTTTTACTCGGCAGATAACTAAATTGATCTTCATCAGTTCGGTCGCCGCGAATACGGCCGAACATCTGCCCCACTATCGTGCCCTGATCGAAAATGGCGCGAAACTTCTCTTTGTCAACGGTGCGCCAGATGATCTTCAGGCACCCGCAGTAAGCGATGATGAAAGGCACGCCGGAAGGATTGCAGCTCAGCATCTTCTAGAACTTGGCCACCGCCAGTTAGGTTTTATAACTGGCAACGAAACTTCCTCCACTCGATCCCCATTGCGCCTCGCAGGAATCAGAGAGGTATTGAGCGAGTATTCCGATGCCAAGGTGCAAGTTGTTCATAGCACTTGGGGTGTCGAGGGAGGCGTCGCTGGTGCAGAAACACTGCTTCGGGCAAACCCAGAAATCACTGCAGTCATTTGCGCGAGTGACTTGACCGCCCTTGGGGTGATGAACTTCTGTTCACACGAGGGAATCAGCGTGCCTAGTCAACTATCAGTGTTGGGTTCAGACGGGATTGACCTCGGGCGTTGGTTCACGCCAGCACTGTCTACGATCCAACAGCCACTCCAATCCATCGCTGAGACTGTGGCGTCGTGGCTTGAGGATGACGACTCCTCTCAGTTTCGGCACTCAACTGGTTCTGAACTTCTCTTCAGACCAACCCTCTTGTCGAGGGAAACCACAGCTTTTCCGAGGTAAAGAGCGGTCGCTGCCCAGTGGCGATCGACACCGGCGTCTATCGAGTTTCGCCTGCTATGCACATCAGGGGATACTTAAACCGCTATGACGACTCCAATCCGCGCAAATACCGTTCTGCCGGCTCGCCGGACTCCAATCACGCTCAAGACGTCAGATGGCCTCAAACTCGTTGGCGAACTCGCCCTTCCCTTGACCAAGGCGCCAGTCGCCACCATGGTCTGTCTCCACCCACTGCCCACCCACGGCGGCATGATGGATTCGCATGTCTTTCGCAAAGCATCATGGCGTCTTCCCGCCCTGGCCGATATCGCAGTGCTTCGATTTAACACGCGAGGGACGGAAAGTGCAGCGGGAAAGAGCGATGGCAAATTCAGCAACGGAGTCGATGAAGCCAACGATGTTGCGGCGGCGATCGAATTTGCAAAGAAAGAATTACCAAATATTTGGATTGTCGGTTGGTCATTTGGCACGGACTTAGCTCTCAAATATGGCTTGGTTGATGGTGTCAAAGGCGCAATCCTGCTCAGCCCTCCGTTGCGTTTTTCCGAACCTGCAGATCTTGAGCTCTGGCGCGATGACACTCGTCCGCTAGTGGCGCTTGTTCCTGAATTCGACGACTATCTTCGTCCCGAGGAAGCTCGCCAAAGATTTGAAGTCATTCCCCAAGCGGAAATTGTCCCCGTCGATGGTGCAAAACATCTCTGGGTGGGCGAACCATCGGTGTATCGGGTTCTTAACGAGATTGTTGAGCGACTCAATCCCGAAGCGACTCCGTTGCCCTTGATATGGTCTGGAGAATTCACTGAGTGGCGCGATCTTCCGGTGATTAACGCGCCGGGCGCTCATCGGGATGGCACGACTCAATGATGGCGCCTCCATTAATTCTTCTTCATGCATTTCCGTTGTCCCCGCTCATGTTTGATGATCTTCATCATGAAATGAAGATCCAATTTAATTCTCCGGCGTTCCCGGGTTTTGGCGGCATGGAACTTAGCCAAGAGAAACCGAGCTTGGGCGTGCTGGCGCAATCCATTCTTGCCTTTGCCGATGCGAAGAAAATCGACCGTTTTATCGTTGGCGGGGTCTCCCTTGGCGGCTACGTGGCGATGGAGTTGATGAGAATTGCTCCTGCAAGGTTGATCGCAGCGATTCTGATCGATACCAAGGCGGCAGAAGATGCGATGCCCGCTCGGGCGAATAGAGAAAGAATCGCAAGGCTTGCGCTCCGCCATGGAACGGAATCGTTAGTACCTGTCATGTTGCCATCGCTGACCGGAAAGACGACAAAGGCCGAAAAGCCAGAGGTTGTGCAGAAGATCTCCGAGATTTTTAGACAATCTGATCCGGCGTCAATTGCCTGGACCCAGCGCGCAATGGCGGTTCGCCCGAATTCATTTTCAACTCTGGAGACTTTCAACCGGCCGCTTCTTGTGATCGTGGGGGAAGAGGATGAAATAGCATCCGTCGACGAAGCCAGACAAATGACGGGAAACGGCAGATTCGGCCAGTTGGCCATCGTCGAAGGGGCCGGGCATTTGGCGGTCATGGAGCAAACGGCTAAATGCGCTCACGTTATTGAGCGATGGGCAAGCGAAATCTAGCCACGTTCCGCGTTAGGAACTGCGACCTGATCGAGGATCAGCAAAATGGCCGCAGCGGTTGGGATGGCAAGCAACCCACCCAATAGTCCAAGCAGCGATCCACCGATGAGTGCAGCGACGATGGTCACCGCGCCTGGCACCGAAACAGATCTTTTCATAACCCGTGGGTATACGACGTAGTTCTCTAACTGCTGGAAAATGATGAAGAAGAGAATGGAAATGATCCCCAGCGCCAAGCCATGAGTCAGCGCCACGATTGTGACAATGATGGCCCCAAGCGAGGCTCCGATCAGTGGAATCAGATCACACGTGGCCACCACCATGGCTAGCGCTACCGGATAGGGAATGCCAACTATTGCGGTCATGATCAAGGTGGCGACGCCAGCGATCGAGGCCACAATAAGTTGTCCGCCGACAAAACTTCCGATGCGCAGCAAGATCTCATCGGTCAACGACGACACCCGAGCTCGTCGCGAGGCGGGGATGAGACTGTAGGCCGTGTGGGTGATCTTCGGCAGTGAAGCGAGAAAATAAATAGTGAGAATTATGACAGTGATTACCGCGAAAAGGCCGGACAGAATCGTCTTGCCTACGCCAACCACTCCGCCAAATGCGCTGATCACTAATTTGCCGTCGTGCATTTTGCTCTCTAACGCGAGCTTGGTTTTCGTTACTACTCCAAAATCCTTATCCAGTTTTGCAATCGTTGGATTCTTGGTTAGTTGGTCTAAGTAGTTCGGCGCGTGCTGCACTAACTGGGTCGTCTGATTTACCAGAGGAGGAACCACCGTTACCGAAAAACCGCCGACCAGAGCTAGGAAGCCGATGACGATGACGAGGACAGCCGGGCCACGCTTTAGTCCACGGCCTTGAAGTGCTTCAACTGCTGGGCTAAGCCCCACGGCTAAGAACATGGCCACGAAAATCAGAACTATTGCTTGGCTAGCTCCCGATAGTGCGCGCGTGAGAGCGTAGGCAGCAAAGACGCCCAACGCAGCTAAAAAACCAAACATGAACGGGTGGGTTCGACTTAGCGGCGCACCCATCTGGCCAAACCGATTCTCTTGCACGAACCGATTCTCACGCTTATCTTCTCGGCTCTCGCGCCGCTCTTCTTTACCCTTCATGTTTACAAGGGTATCTACGCCAAACCCGATTGAACCAGTTCGACAAGCACCCCACCGGTATCTTTTGGATGAATAAAGTTAATCAGAGAGCCATTGGTGCCGAGCTTCGGGGTCTCGTAGATCAGGCGGAGGCCAGCAGACCTCAACGCTGAACAGGTTACTTCGATGTCGGCCACCCGGTAGGCCATCTGCTGGATGCCTGGTCCGTTTTTTGCGAGGAACTTTGCAATGGTGGAATCTGGGTTAAGGGGCGCCAGGAGTTGGATGGATGATCCTGAATCGCCGATAGCCATCATGGCCTCACGAACCCCCTGAGGCTCATTTACCTCCGTATGCGCCAAGACGAGTCCCAAAACGTCCCGATAGAAGGCGATCGCGGCATCTAAGTCGGAAACCGCTATTCCAACGTGATCGATGGCCAGCAAGCCTGGTACTTCCACGGGGGTCTCCGTCCTGGCGTATCGTGTCTAGTGATCAACAGACTACTTGGAGACATCTATGACAACCACCTCGGTGATCGTGGCCGGTGCACGTACCCCCATCGGAAAATTCAACGGCGCATTAAAGGACTTCAGCGCCACTGACCTAGCTGGCTTCGCCATTAAGGCAGCCCTGGAACGTGCCGGGATATCCGGCGTTGATGTTGATTACGTAATTCTTGGTCAGGTTCTGCAAGCCGGGAACGGGCAGGCACCGGCTAGGCAGGCGGCGATTAAAGGTGGGATTCCGCTCTCTGTCGCATCTTTACTGATAAACAAGGTCTGTCTCTCCGGGCTCGACGCCATTGCCCTGGCTGACCAACTCATTCGGGCTGGCGAGTTTGAAACCGTAGTTGCTGGCGGAATGGAATCGATGACAAAAGCGCCGCATCTGCTACTTGACTCGCGTGCAGGCTACAAGTTTGGCGACGTAACGATCCGCGACCACATGATCTATGACGGGCTGCTCTGTGCAATTGACCACGTGCTTATGGGGGAGGCCACCGACAAGTACAACGAACGATATGGCCTCACGCGAGCAGAACAAGACGCGATATCGCTGTTGTCTCACCAACGTGCGGTGGCGGCTCAGCGAGACGGGATCTTTGACGACGAAATCATTCCGGTCTCGATCCCGCAGCGAAAAGGTGAACCAATTCTCTTCTCCAAGGATGAAGGAATTAGGCCCGAAACAACAATGGAATCACTCGGAGCCCTTAAGCCGGCTTTCTCCTCGGGCGGGACCATAACCGCCGGCTCGTCCTCCCAGATTTCTGATGCCGCCGCAGCTGTGGTCGTAATGAGCAAAGACAAAGCAGTATCGCTGGGATTGAGTTGGTTGGCCGAAATTGGCGCCCATGGCGTCGTGGCCGGGCCCGACACTTCGCTTCATGAACAACCAGCTAATGCGATAAAGAAGGCGATGGACAGAGAAGGCATTACGGCAAGCGATCTCGATATTGTGGAGATCAACGAAGCTTTCGCGGCCGTCTCACTTGTTTCGGCCCGAGAACTGGGCATCGATTCGGCCAAGGTGAATCCGCATGGGGGAGCGATCGCATTGGGCCACCCAGTTGGTATGTCTGGCGCACGGATGGCACTACATGTGGCTTACGAACTAAAGCGTAAAGGCAGTGGCTATGGAGTCGCGGCTCTCTGTGGCGGCGGCGGGCAAGGCGATGCTCTAATTTTGCGGGCATGATTTTGGGAAAAATTGAAGAACTTGTCGATCGCGCACGTCATCACGACACTAGAGCGATCGCTCAACTTATTTCGCTAGTCGAAGACGGGGCTCAAGAGCTGAGGCAAGTACTCCGACTACTCGCTCCCAACACTGGCCATGCGCATATTGTTGGTATCACTGGTGCGCCAGGCGTCGGTAAGTCAACAACCACTTCCGCGCTCATCAGCGAGTATCGGAAGCGTGGGTTGCGGGTTGCGGTATTGGCAGTTGACCCTTCGTCGCCATTTAGCGGGGGTGCTGTTCTCGGCGACCGAATCAGAATGCAAGAGCATGCACTTGATGCCAACGTCTTCATTCGGTCCATGGCCTCACGTGGGCAATTGGGCGGTCTTTCGGCAGCCGCGCCACAAGGAATCCGCATCCTTGATGCGGCCGGATTCGATGTAGTGATCGTGGAAACCGTAGGAGTAGGCCAGAGCGAAGTCGAAATCGCAGGGCATGCCGACACAACCGTCGTGCTGCTGGCGCCGGGAATGGGAGATGGCATCCAAGCTGCGAAAGCGGGGCTTTTGGAAATCGGCGATCTCTACGTGATCAATAAGGCCGATCGAGATGGTGCCAAGACCACCGCGCGCGAATTAAGGCATTCGCTTGCAATGAGTCACCCAAGTGATGGCAGAGATCGCGAGATCATCCTTACATCTGCAGATCGAGGCGAAGGCATTGCGGAAATTGTTAAAGCCGTTGATGCCCATTTGGATTGGCTCAAGGACAGTGGGGATCTGGGGCGGCGTAGAGCGAGGCGGATCACAATGGAGATCGAGCACCTGGCGATCGCCGCGTTGCGACAGAAAATGATCTTGCAAGCCCACGATATTGATGGCCTAACTCTAGAGGTGGCTGAGGGTAGAATGGATACCTATCAGGCGGCCGATAATTTGCTCGAGATCTTTGGCAGAATGAAGCCATGAAGAACCGCCCAACGCCACCATTGCCCGCTTCATTTGCCAGCGCACTTGATTTGAGTTCACTCGCGAGCAAACCACCAGCGACTGCTTCAACCTCTGCGGCAGGAGGATCTCATGTCATCGACATTACTGAAGCGAATTTCACCAGCGTAGTAATGGAACAGTCCAAGACCGTGCCCGTAGTGTTGGACTTTTGGGCAGAATGGTGCGGGCCCTGCAAGCAACTCTCACCGATACTTGAGCGCCTGGCCAATCAAGGAGACGGCACTTGGCTGCTTGGAAAAATCGACACTGAAGCTGAGCCTGGGTTAGCTTCCGCATTCCAAATTCAATCTATCCCAACTGTGATTGCGGTAATTGACGGGAAGTTGCTGCCGTTGTTTCAGGGGGCTTACCCCGAAGAACAGATAACCCAGGTTCTTGACGAACTTCTTCGGGTCGCGGCAGAGCAAGGAATAACAGGACGACTTTCGGCGAATTCCGATGAGATTGTCGAAGTGGAGCAGGAAGAAGTTCTGGATCCAGACGAAGAGCAGGCAATCGCGGCCATTGACCGCGGCGATCTCGAAACTGCGGCAAATTCATTTCGCTCGCTTCTTCAACGCAAGCCTGGTGATCCACAGGCGACAATCGGGTTGGCTCAGGTCGAGTTGATGCTGCGGGTGGCGGGGTTGGATGGCGTAAGCGTTCTGGCGCAGGCTGATGTCAATCGTGAAAGTGTTGAAAGGCAGATTGAGGCAGCCGATATAGAAATGGCATCTGGCCAAGTTGAGCAGGCATTTTCAAGATTGATCGAAACCGTGCGAGTGAGTGCAGGCGCAGATCGACAACTTGTCCGAGATCATCTTTTAGGGCTCTTCGTGCTAGTGGATCAGGGCGATCCTCGAATTGCCAAGGCCCGGCTGGCTCTGGCAAACGCCTTATTCTGAGCGTTCCAACCAGATCGCCCCAAGCGGGGGCAGACGCAGTAGCGCGCTCGTGAGTTGGCCGCGAATCGGGGGTCCATCCGCAACAATTTCGGTGTTCGTTACCCCTGAGCCGCCAAACTTCAACTCATCGCTGTTTAAGACTTCTCGCCACCGGCCAGAGAATGGAAGTGGCAATTGATATAGCTCTTGAGGCACAGGCGAAAAATTGATGGCACAGACCAGTACTTCTCCATCTTCTGCCCAGCGCGAATATGCAATCGTGTTGCCGTCGCGGTCATCACTGATCAGGAAATTGAAACCAGAAGGGCTCGTGTCTTTCTCCCAGAGCGGTGCGCGTGTTCGATAGCAGTGATTGAGGTCGCGGACAAAACTCTGCATTCCGAGGTGGTCAGGCTGATCGAGCAAGTGCCAGGGCAGGGAACTCGCCTCTGACCATTCGTCGGTCTGTCCGAACTCACTTCCCATGAAAAGAAGTTGTTTGCCAGGGTGTGACCACATAAGAGCGAGATACGCGCGGGCCGTTGCCAGTTGTTGCCACTTGTCTCCAGGGAACTTTGACGCCAGAGATCTTTTTCCATGTACTACTTCATCATGGGAGATAGGCAGGATGAAATTCTCGCTCCAGGCGTACACAATGGAGAAAGTCAGTTCGTCATGATGAAATTTGCGATGAACGGGTTCGTGCTTCAGATATTCCAGCGAGTCATGCATCCAGCCCATGTTCCACTTAAAACCAAATCCCAATCCCGAGTCGTTTGTTGGTCGGGTCACTCCTGGCCACGCGGTCGATTCTTCGGCGATCATCATGATTCCGGGAACCTTTGCATAAGCAGTTGCGTTGATTTCCTCAAGCATCTGGACCGCTTCCAGATTCTCTCTGCCGTTGTACTCATTCGGCAGCCAATCGCCGTCCTTGCGCGAGTAGTCCAGATACAGCATTGAGGCAACTGCATCTACTCGCAGACCATCGACGTGAAACTCGGTGAGCCAGTAAAGGGCGTTGGCAACCAAGAAGTTGCGAACTTCATTTCGGCCAAAATTGAAAATATATGTGCCCCAGTCTGGATGTTCGCCACGTCTGGGGTCTGGATGTTCGTACAAAGGGGTCCCGTCGAATCTGGCAAGCGCCCACTCGTCTTTGGGGAAGTGGGCAGGGACCCAGTCCAAGATGACGCCAATCCCACTCTGGTGGAGAGCGTCGATCAAGAAGCGAAAATCGTCCGGATTTCCAAAGCGGGAAGTCGGGGCGTAGAAGGAGGTGACTTGATAGCCCCACGAACCGCCGAATGGATGTTCCATGACAGGCATGAATTCCACATGCGTAAAGCCTTGCTCGCTTACATAATCAACTAACTCCGTCGCCAGCTGTCGGTATGTGAGACCGCTGCGCCACGAGCCCAAGTGCACTTCGTAGATGCTCACTGGCGCTGTCCAGGGTGTGGCTGTGGCACGCTCATCAAGCCACGCAGAGTCATTCCACTCGTGCTGAGACTCAAACACAACCGAGGCAGTGGCCGAGGGGATTTCGGCATACTTTGCGAGTGGATCAGCGTGATCGTGCCATGCTCCGTCGGCGGTCCGAATTGAGTATTTGTACTTGGTGCCACTAGCTAAGCCCGGCACAAAAAGCTCCCAGATCCCACTTGAGCCAAGGGCTCGCATCGGGTGTTGGGTTCCGTTCCAATGGTTGTGGTCTCCGACTAGTCGAACTCCATGGGCGGAGGGTGCCCACACCGCAAACGAGGTTCCGCTTACTTGGATTCCATTCGCGTCGGGCAGATTCAGGACTCGGGGATTAGCGCCGAGACACTTCCATAGAAGTTCGTGTCTGCCCTCGCCAATCAGATGTAGGTCGAGTTCGCCTACGGTCGGAGCAAAATTATATGGATCATGCGTGATGGTTTCAGATTCGCCATACTTTACCGCGATTTGATAGTTGGGAATTTGGGATTTTTCAATGACTCCAACAAAAATCCCCTCGAATTCATGACCCATTTCGACACGTTCGCCATCTGCCAAGACCACGTTCACTTCATCGGCAAGTGGGGCAAGAACTCGGATCGTTGCATGTCCGCTGTAGACATGCGCTCCGAGGACTCGATGTGGTCGCAGATGAATTCCATGTACCAAATGATCTAATTCTTCAGTTGTTACGGGTCTAACTGGAGGGGGTCCGGCGGTTCTCCGCAGCAATCCCATCTCAAAGCACTTTCAGAAGATGCGCAACGCGTTCTTTGGGGTCCAGTCGAACAAAAGTATCTTTTCTCCAACTGTATGTTGTTCTGGTCAGCAAGTCCTCAACCTGAAACTCAACGTCTTCCATAAGACCCAGGGCTTGCATATCCAAATGTATCCATGTTTCTTGAAGAGTAGTTGGGTCAAGATTCGCAACAACCAACACTCGATCTTCGCCGTGCCTTTTTGAGTATGCCAGTACTTGATCGCTATCGCTGCTGTGAAAACGAAGGTTACGAAGTTGTCGCAAGGCCGGATGTGATTTCCGAGCCCGATTGATCGAAGTCACAAACGGTGCCAGGGTCTTGCCGCTAGTTTCGGCGCTGAGCCAGTCGCGTGGCTTCAATTGATATTTTTCCGAATCGAGATATTCCTCGCCGCCAGCCTCGAGCGCCTCATGTTCGAACAACTCGTAACCTGCATACATGCCCCAAGATGGCGACATTGTTGCGGCCAAAAGCGCTCTCAGGGCAAAGACCTCGGGCTCGCCACCTTGGAGATGGAGCGGCAATATATCGGGAGTGTTGACCCAGAAGTTTGGGCGGAAAAAATCCGAAGTGTAGGTGGATACTTCGCGTCCATATTCTTCAAGTTCCCGCTTTGTTGTTCGCCAGGTGAAGTATGTATAAGACTGATGGAAGCCGGCCTTCCCGAGGGCATGCATCATGGCCGGTCGAGTGAAAGCTTCTGCGAGGAATATGACATCAGGGTCGGTGCCTCGAATATTGGCCAATAAGTCCTGCCAGAACTGCAACGGTTTCGTATGCGGATTATCTACTCGAAAGATGCGCACCCCGCGATCCATCCAGAAACGTACAACGCGTATTGCCTCTTTAAGGAGTCCCGCATAATCTTTGTCGAAATTCAGCGGATAAATGTCCTGGTATTTTTTTGGCGGGTTCTCTGCATATGCGATGGAGTCGTCGAGGCGGAACGTGAACCACTCCGGGTGATCGCTCACCCATGGATGATCAGGCGATGCTTGAAAAGCCAGGTCCAGTGCGATCTCCAAGCCGAGAGACTTAGCCTTCGATACGAACTTCTCAAAGTCTTTCAAGGTGCCTAGTTCCGGGTTGATCGCGTCATGGCCCCCATCGCTGCTGCCGATTGCCCACGGCACCCCGGGATCTTGGGGGTCAGCTGTTAGCGAGTTGTTAGGACCCTTTCGATGTGAGGTTCCGATTGGATGGACGGGTGGCAGATAAAGAACTTCAAAACCCATTTTGGCTACTGCGTCAAGACGCGCCATGGCAGTTTTGAAGGTTCCAGATTTTGGTTTCTTTTTCGGCTTGATTTCAGCGCCTTCACTACGCGGGAAGAATTCGTACCAGGCGCCAGCTAGGGCACGTTCGCGATCAACTTGCAGTGGCGTGCTCTCAGAATTGCTGACGAGGTAGCGGAGCGGAGTTCGCGATATTAGCGCACCAACTTCCGGGGAAGTTGCCC
Source organism: Candidatus Nanopelagicaceae bacterium (assembly GCA_035530875.1). Taxonomy (GTDB): domain Bacteria; phylum Actinomycetota; class Actinomycetes; order Nanopelagicales; family Nanopelagicaceae; genus JANXYY01. The sequence continues at coordinate 4,706 of DATKUB010000049.1, read as the reverse complement.
ACTTAAGACGAGCCTGTGGAGTAGCTCTCGAGTCGCGCAAATTTATTATCACCGTCGTTAGTAACTCCGGCGTCAAAATTGATTTGGTCTCTAGGAATTCTTCAAAGAGCCTGGCTCCTTCCTCAAGGACCAGTTCCACATCCATTCCGCTGGGAATTTTGATCTTGGCAATGTTTAGCCAAGTGGCAATGGGATCGTGCCAGGCTTCAATGAAGTAACTCCAGTCGCCGATTCTGGTTGGCGTAATTCGACCAGACCAGCGGTCGCTTCCCGGCCAGATTTCGAAAAGCGGGGCTACCACTGCACCTACTCCATCGGGATCCAGTGCAATAATCCGGGCCCCAAGGACGTCATGGCCCTCACAGAAAATGGTCGCAGATATTTCTATCTCTTCGCCGACAACTGCCTTAACCGGGAACTTCCCGCCAGAGACATTCGGGGAGATATCAAATATGGGTACCCGACCGATCATCCAGACCCTTCGGTGTTTCCCGGATCCGCAGCCCGGACATCATCGATCGCATATCGAGTAACGGCCTCTGCCACCACGTCCGGCGAAATTTCGCCGAGCTTTGCCAACGAGTGCAAGGTGGCTACGACAATCGATTCGGCATCCACGCGGAAATGTCTGCGCAACGCTCCTCGGGTATCTGAACGGCCAAATCCGTCGGTTCCAAGAGAAGTGAAATCGCCAGTTATCCAAGGCGAAACCTGATCTTGAACCGCCCTCATGAAGTCGCTGACTGCAACCACTGGACCTGGGGCTGCAGCTAACTTTGATGTGACATATGCCGTCCGCCGGTCTTCAGGTGCAGCGATCATGTTATGGCGATCGGTCTCGAGCCCGTCGCGGCGCAGTTCATTCCAAGAAGTCACTGACCAGACATCGGCGGCAACTCCCCAATCGTCAGCCAATAACTGTTGAGCTTTAAGGGCCCAATTCACTGAAACGCCTGAGGCAAGCAGTTGCGCGCGTTTATCACTGTCAGTTGCGGCTTTGGCGTAGAGGTAAATTCCTTTGAGAATTCCCTCACTGTCAACGGATTCTGGCTCGGCCGGTTGGGCATATGGTTCGTTGTAAATAGTGATGTAGTAGTAGATGTTCTCACTCTGCTCGCCATACATACGGCGTAGCCCGTCCTTGAAAATATGCCCAATTTCAAAGGCGAAAGCGGGATCGTATGAGACCACTGCCGGATTGGTCGAAGCTAGGAGATGTGACTGGCCATCTTCGTGTTGCAAGCCCTCCCCATTAAGAGTGGTTCGCCCAGCCGTTGCCCCAAGTACGAAACCACGGACCAGTTGGTCGGAGGCGGCCCAGAAACCGTCGCCGGTTCGCTGAAATCCAAACATGGAGTAGAAAATATAAATCGGAATCATCGGTTCGCCGTGTGTTGAGTAGGAAGACCCGACTGCTGTGAACGAGGCAACTGATCCGGCTTCATTGATGCCTTCGTGCAGAATCACGCCCTTTGTGGATTCCTTATACGAAAGCATCAACTCCCGGTCCACCGACATATAGGTCTGCCCGTGCGGTGAGTAGATCTTCTGAGTGGGGAATAGCGAATCCAAGCCGAAAGTTCGTGCCTCGTCGGGAATAATCGGAACCAGGCGTGGCCCGATCACCGGATCCTTGAGCACGTCTTTCAACATTCGCACGAAGGCCATCGTCGTCGCGACTTCCTGCTTACCGCTGCCACGTTTTACCGACTCATAGACTGAATCGTCTGGCTGGGCCAACGGTTTCGCCCGCACCACTCGCTTAGGCAGTGATCCACCCAATTCGTTTCTGCGTTCCATCAAGTAGTGAAACTCTGCAGAGTCCTTGCCCGGATGAAAATATGGCGGAACCTTGGCATCAAGTTGGGAATCCGCTAGCGGAATGCCCAAGCGATCGCGGAAGATTTGGATGTCCTCAAGAGTCATCTTCTTCATCTGGTGAGTTGCATTGCGACCCTCAAAGTGGGTGCCGAGACCCCAGCCCTTCACCGTCTTGGCCAGAATCACCGTCGGTTGGCCAACGTGTTCGGTGGCTGCTTTATAGGCGGCATAGAGCTTTCGGTAATCGTGTCCACCGCGACGCAAATCCCAAATCTGATCGTCGCTCCAGTCAGCCACCAATTCCTTGGTGCGGACATCGCGTCCGAAGAAATTATCTCGAACGAATCCGCCATTTTCTGCTTTGAATGTCTGGAAATCGCCGTCCGGAGTCACGTTCATCAAGTTGACGAGCGCACCTTCGCGGTCAGCCGCGAGCAGGGGATCCCAACCGCGACCCCAGACCACTTTGATCACGTTCCAGCCGGCACCGCGGAAGAAGGATTCAAGTTCCTGAATGATCTTTCCGTTGCCGCGCACTGGTCCATCAAGGCGCTGCAAATTGCAGTTGATGACAAAGGTGAGATTGTCGAGCTCTTCACGCGCAGCCAGACCGATCGCTCCGAGTGTTTCTGGCTCATCAGTTTCGCCATCGCCAAGAAATGCCCAGACCCGCTGTTGGCTTGTGTCCTTGAAGCCACGGGCATGCAAGTAGCGATTAAAACGAGCTTGATAAATCGCGTTAAGTGGCCCAAGACCCATTGATACGGTTGGGAACTCCCAGAAATCCGACATCAGGCGCGGGTGTGGATATGAAGGCAGGCCACCGCCTGGGTGCGAGAGTTCCTGCCTGAAGCCGTCCAGTTGATCTTCGCTTAACCGGCCCTCCATGAAGGCGCGAGCGTACATTCCAGGGCTGGCGTGGCCTTGGTAATAAATCTGGTCACCCCCACCGGAGTGCTCTTTACCGCGGAAGAAATGGTTGAAGCCGACTTCGTAGAGGGCAGCGGAGGAGGCGTAAGACGAAATGTGACCGCCGACGCCGATTCCTGGGCGCTGTGCTCGGTGGACCAGCATGGCGGCGTTCCACCGGATGAAAGCGCGGATTCGACGCTCGATGGCTTCGTCACCAGGAAAAGTGGGTTCACGCTCGGGCGGGATGGTGTTGATGTAGTCGGTGTTGCGCAGACTGGGTACCCCGATGTTCCGCTCTGCGGCCCGTTGCAGCAGGCTCAACATCAGATATCTGGCTCGGACCGGACCTGAGTTCTCGAGGACGGCATCCAGCGAGTCTCGCCACTCCGCGGTCTCTTCTGGGTCGATATCGACTAGTTGACTGGGGATTCCGCTGGTTATTAGCGGCTGTCGTTCACGATCGGTCACGTGCCTACGTCCTTTTACTGTGGGGGGACGGTTCAATTTCGGCGTTTTCCCCGGATCTCGGCGGAACCCACCACGGCCTATCTTTCCCTAGCCATTGCGAATAGTCATATCTTCAACAATGCCTGCGGCTCGAAATATCTTTTTCGCCTAGGACTTGCGCCGAGAGCCGTAAGTCGGTGGACTATCCCTCGCGGCCTAATCAACAAGTCGCAGGGCACGATCTAGTGCTCTTTTGGTCAGGAGGAGCAGAACCGTGAGCGCGTCCGCGAACACCGCGGGAAATTCAGAAAATACAGTCGCTTCGCGACTTGGCATATCAGTGGGTTCGCTTGTGCTCGAGTTCGGTCGAGGTGACGATGGTGATGAAGAGCTCCGGGCGGCCATAGCTGAAGCCGCTGGCTCCCCGCTTCTGACCGATGATCAAGAAGAAGTAGTCGATGTCGTAATCATTTGGTGGCGGGACGACGATGGCGATTTGGTGGATGCGCTGGTGGATGCGCTGACCTTTCTGGCCGCTGGCGGAAGCATCTGGGTTCTGACACCAAAAGCTGGCCGAGCCGGACATGTCGAGCCAAGCGACATCCAAGAGGCTGCGCCGACCGCTGGTCTGTCTCAAACTTCATCTCTTTCGGTTGCCCCGGATTGGACTGGAACGCGTCTGGTTGCGCCTAAGTCGGCTCGTCGCTGAGTTGGCGTACTAAGCCAAATACGCTTTCTGAGTACCTTTCTAAGCAGATTTCAATTCGCGTCGCTTGCTTCGAAATGACAGAATTCAAATTCGCGATCGAAAGGAAATTAGATGACTTTGTCCGTTGGAGACGTAGCTCCGGATTTTGAACTAAAAGATCAGCATGGTCAGATGGTGAAGTTGTCTTCGTTCCGTGGCGAGAAAGACGTGGTGATTACCTTCTTCCCGTTTGCCTTCACGGGGACCTGCACTGGTGAACTCTGTGCCCTCCGCGATGATCTCGGCGAGCTTCAAAATGACAAAGTTCAGCTTCTTGCCATCTCCTGCGATTCGCCATACGTGCAGAAGGCCTTTGCGGAAAAGGAGCGTTACAACTTCCCGTTGCTATCCGATTTCTGGCCGCATGGAGCCGTAGGTCAGGCATATGGGATTTTCGACGAGAAGAAGGGCTGCGACCTTCGCGGAAGTTTCATCGTCGACAAGGCCGGCCTCATCCGTTTTGCCATTAACACCGGATTTGATGCCCGTAATCATGAGGATTACAAGAGCGCACTAGCCAGCCTCTAGACTGTCGATCTAGTCGGAGCGATTCGACCGATCGGGTGCTTAGCTCAGCGGTAGAGCGCCTCGTTTACACCGAGGATGTCGGGGGTTCGAAACCCTCAGCGCCCACTTTTGTGCAACTGACGTAGTTGCTTTACGTCGGTGTCTGGGTTTTTTGTTTGAGTCTTTCGTAGGGTGTTTGGCCTCCTAGACCTCCGTGGGGTCGATGGTAGTTGTAGTAGTCCTCCCATTCTTGGAGTTTGTCATTGAACAG
>DATKUB010000048.1:0-9743 GCA_035530875.1 Candidatus Nanopelagicaceae bacterium | reverse complement strand
TGTTGAAGTCGAACCACATTCGACGCGCACCAATCTTTCCGGCGTATTCGCCTGCGGCGATCTAGTTGACCATATCTACCGACAGGCAATCACCGCCGCTGGCACTGGGGCTCAAGCAGCTCTAGATGCTGAGCGTTTTCTTACCGAGCTGAATTCCTAAAACCCCAAGCGATACGGAGATATAAGAATGGCAACAACACATGTGAGCGCGGATAACTTTGACGCTGAGGTTCTGAAGAGCACGAAGCCAGTACTCGTGGATTTCTGGGCAGAGTGGTGCGGACCATGTCGTGCCGTCGCACCTATCCTTGAAGAGATTTCCACCGAATACTCTGAGAAGATCAAGATCGTCAAACTCAACACCGATGAGAATTCCGCGCTCTCCATTAAGTATGGGATTACCTCCATCCCGGCCCTTTATGTCTTCGTCGACGGTCAGGTAGTTAAGACCATAATCGGCGCAAAGCCAAAGCCAATGCTGCTAAGGGATTTAGAGCCATTCATCAAGGGCTGAACCTGGGTTAATCGCTGGGCTTAAGGTTGGGGCATGAAGCTAGGTGACCAGGGGCCGCAAATAGCCCAACTGCGCCACAATCTGGTCCTCCTCGGCTTGCTTCCGGAGAGTAATTCAGATGTCTTCGATGACGAGGTTGAGCAGGCAGTTCGATCTTTTCAGCAGACTCGCGGGCTCACCGTAGATGGTCTGGTCGGGGAGCATACGTTTAGAGCAATCGATGAGGCGCATTGGCGACTTGGCGACCGAGCTTTGAGTTACAGCGCCAGCCACCTGCTCCGGGGAGATGACGTTGCAGCCCTACAGAACCGGCTGCTTGGGATGGGTTTTGATGTCGGCCGGATCGATGCAATATTTGGCCCGCGCACGGCGCGCGCTCTTTCCGAATTTCAGCGGGCGGCGGGGATTCGCGACGACGGCACCTGCGGGCCAGCAACTTTCAGCGCACTTGCCCGACTCTCCCGAACAGTCACAGGTGGCGCCCCGCATACTCTCCGGCTAGAAGACGCAATCGGGCGAGCCGGACCATCGCTAGTTGGAAAGACGGTTGTCATTGATCCGGCTGGCGACGGAACCGAAGAGGTCTTTGGCATTTCTGAATCGAGCATCGTGTTTGACCTGGCCCGGAGAATTGAGGGGCGGCTATTTGCCCTGGGCGCCAGCGCCTACCTAACGCATGGCGAGGCGGCCCCAAAAGAGGGAGATGTCGAACGGGCGACTTTCGCCAATCGGAGTAACGCAGACCTGTTTATCTCCCTTCATCTTGATTCGCACCAGTGTCCCGAGGCTTCAGGCGTCGCGACGTTCTATTACGGCAACGATGCCCATGGTTCTCACTCGATAGTCGGCGAGCGCTTTGCCTCACTCGTTCAACGCGAAATATGTGCCAGAACCGAATTACTAGACTGTAAAACCCATGCCATGACCTGGGAACTCCTACGTCATACGAAAATGCCAGCGATCAGAATCGAGTGTGGTTACCTAACCTCACCCGCCGATGCACTTCGGCTAGCCCAGCCGGCTTTTAGAGATGCCCTGGCGGAGTCAATCGTGGTGGCAATCCAACGGCTCTACCTTCCAACCGAGCGAGACAGCCAGACTGGAAGCTTGCGAATATCTGACATCCATCGCCTCTACTAACTGCCCTATCCTTACCGTGCCCATTGATTGAGGAGGTGACCTGCGATGAACGAGATTTCCCATGGCTCCAGACTTGACGCCTTCGTCGATCGTTATGCCGAACGCACTAAAGCCATGACCACAAGCGAAATTAGAGCGCTCTTTGCGGTTGCCTCAAGACCGGAAGTCGTGTCCCTGGCTGGCGGCATGCCCAACCTCACGGCTCTACCGATGAACGCAATTTCCAAAGTCTTTTCCGATGTGATTGCCGAAGAGGGGCAAGTAGCTCTGCAATATGGAAGCGGACAGGGGCATCCTCGGCTGCGCGAGCAGATCACAGAGATCATGGCCCTTGAAGGGGTTCAGGCCCATCCCGATGATGTCATCGTTACAACTGGCTCACAACAAGCACTCGACCTTATTTCTAGAATTTTCTTGGATCCAGGCGATGTTGTGTTAGCTGAAGCTCCATCATATGTAGGCGCGCTCGGCACCTTCCGTCAGTACCAAGCTCAGATCGTCCACATTGCAATGGATGAAGATGGATTGATCCCAGAAAGTGTTAGCCAAGCCATCGCCTCAGTTCGGGCCAGTGGAGGCAAGATCAAGTTTCTGTATACGGTGCCGAATTTTCAGAATCCCGCTGGCGTCACTCTTTCGCTACCGCGTAGACGAGAAATTATTGAAATTGCACGGCGGCATGAAATTTTGATCATCGAAGACAATCCGTACGGTCTGTTGGGATTTGATGAGGAACCGTATCGGGCAATGCGCGCCGACGATCAAGAGAATGTCATTTATTTGGGTTCGTTCTCCAAGACTTTTGCGCCCGGGCTCAGAGTTGGTTGGGCGGCGGCACCGCATGCTGTTCGTGAAAAATTAGTAATGGCCAGTGAATCAACGATCCTGTGTCCGTCTAATTTTGCACAACTAGCAATCTCCCGGTATCTCGCAACAGAGCCGTGGCTTGACCAGATCAAGAATTTTCGTGAACTTTATCGCGAACGCAGAGACGCAATGCTGAATGCCCTCGACCAGTACTTCCCAGCTAGTGCGGTTTGGACTAAACCGCGCGGTGGATTCTATGTGTGGGCAACTCTTCCTGAAGGCATAGACACTAGAGCTATGTTGCCGCGAGCGATCACCGCTCGAGTTGCCTACGTACCGGGAACCGCTTTCTACGCTGATGGCTTCGGTTCCTGGTCTATGCGACTTTCCTACTGCTACCCAACACCAGAGCGAATCGAAGAAGGTGTTCGTCGCTTGTCAGCAGTCATCAATGAAGAAATGGAACTACGTCATACTTTCGCGCCAATCAGCGATGGAGTCGGGAATGACTGATCTTTCGAAGGTCGTTGTACTTGCTGGCGGTCTATCTCATGAACGAGATGTTTCGCTCCGATCCGGGCGCCGGGTCGCACTTGCACTTCGTGACATTGGAGTGGAAGTAATTGAAATCGACCCAGATAGTTCGCTACTGAATACTCTTCAAGACTTAGCCAAAGAGCCTGGCGTGGTTCTTTTTCCCACCTTGCATGGCGCCGCCGGTGAAGACGGTTCGGTCAGGGATATTCTCGAGCTGGTCGATCTGCCGTATGTAGGATCTCGACCCTCAGCTTGTCGGAGGGCTTTCAATAAGCCTGTGGCAAAGGGCATTGTTTCTTCCGCCACCACTCTAACACCGCGTGGAGTTGTTTTACCGCATTCGACCTTCCGCGAATTGGGTGCGATTGCATTATTGGATGCGATCAGCAAAAAATTTGGAATGCCACTCATGGTTAAGCCGACAAAAGGGGGTTCCTCGCTTGGGGCGACATTTGTTAAAGAAGTCGGTGAACTGCCCGAAGCAATGATTTCTTGCTTTGCATATGGAAACGACGCCCTAATCGAAGAAGGAATAATGGGGACTGAAATAGCCATTTCGATCATTGATGATGGCACCGGGCCACGGGCCTTGCCGGCAGTAGAGATCGTTCCGGATTCAGGCACTTACTCTTACGATTCTAGATACACGGCGGGCGTCACTGAGTTTTTCGTGCCAGCACGAATATCTGACGAGATAACAAGGCGCGCCACCGAGGTTGCGTTAGATGCTCACAATCGCTTAGGGCTTCGAGACATTTCACGTTCCGACTTGATCATCGACGATAAAGGGGGCGTCTGGTTTCTTGAAGTGAATATGGCTCCTGGAATGACAGAGACATCGCTATTTCCGCAAGCCGTCGAAGCCGCCGGATTGGATATCGGAGAGCTCTATCTTTCATTGGTAGTTAATGCTTTGAAACGCTCATCGCTCTAGCAGCGAAAGAATCCGCTCAAGATCTTCAATAGACGCAAATTCAATGGTCATCTTTCCTTTGCGTTTCCCCAGCTCAACCCGGACCCGCGTTTCATAACGATCTGAAAGTCGTTCTGAAATCTCGTTTAGTCGCGGCGATATGGGTTTGGCGTTCTTTTTTCTGGCTTTCTTGCCTTCACCGCCCAGCGTCACAATTTCTTCGGTTGCCCGGACACTCAATCCTTCAGAAATGATTCGGTTCGCCAACTGCTCCATCGCATCAAGATCTGTGAGACCAAGGATGGCTCGCGCATGGCCGGCCGAGAGCACACCCGCGGCGACTTTCCGCTGGACGCTGGTTGGCAGTTTCAATAGGCGAATCGTGTTCGAGATTTGTGGCCTCGACCGACCAATCCGAGTTGCCAACTCCTCATGCGTGCAGCCGAAGTCCTTCAAAAGTTGGTCGTAGGCCGCACCCTCTTCTAAGGGGTTGAGTTGGCTTCGATGCAAGTTCTCCAGAAGGGCATCCCGCAGTAGCGCATCGTCCCCGGTCTGCTTGATGATCACCGGCATGGTTGCCATTCCGGCGGCCTGACAGGCTCGCCATCTACGCTCACCCATGATCAGTTCGTACCGATTTACACCTATTTGTCGTACTACTGGTGGTTGAAGGAGGCCAACTTCCTTAATGGAGTGGGTTAGTTCAATCAGGGCCTCTTCATCAAATATTTGGCGTGGTTGGCGCGGATTGGGTGAGATTGAGTTAATCGGGATCTCGACCAGGGTCGCTAGGGTCGAGGAAATCTCATTTTGAACTCCATCGACTTCTTCGTTGACGTTTACCTTGGTTCGGTTCTCCTCCTTATAGGCGGTCGTACCCTGGGGAATGAGCGCCCCGAGTCCTCGGCCGAGGCCGCCTTTTTTCCCACTCATCTGTTCTCCTGCTCCGTGTTTTCGGCTCGCATCGCGAGCTCTCTGGCGGCCTCTAGATAGGCAATCGCGCCTGGTGAAAGCGGGTCGTAGGTCATCACGGTCTGCCCATAAGAAGGCGCCTCTGATATTCGCACACTTCTTGGAATGGCTGCATTTAAAACCGCATCAGGGAAACTGCTGCGAACGTTAGCTGCCACATCGGCAGCTAACCGGGTTCGACCGTCGTACATCGTCAACAACACCGTTGACAGAACGAGATTTGAGTTTAGATGTTCGGTTACCAGGCTAAGCGTTCGGAGCAGTTGGGTAACTCCTTCGAGCGCGTAGTACTCGCATTGGATTGGAATAAGTAATTCTTGAGCGGCGACCAATGCGTTTAGAGTAAGAAGGCCAAGGCTTGGCGGGCAATCAATCAGCACGTAGTCGAATCTCTGTCCGGCACTTTCCCGATCGGCCAGGAATTTAACCAGGGACCGTCGGAGCCGATGTTCCCTGGCGACCATGGGCACCAGCTGGATTTCGGCGCCAGCTAAATCCAGGGTCGCTGGCACGCATTCGAGTTTGTCAAAGCCGGCAACTTTAGTGACCACCTCGCTAAACGGGCGATCCTCGACCAGAACTTCGAACATTCCTTCGACGCCTTCAGAGTGGTGGTCCACCCCAAGAGCGGTGGATGCGTTTCCCTGCGGATCCAGATCAATTACCAGAACTCGCAATCCACCCATCGCAAGCGCGGCCGCCAAATTGACGGTTGAGGTCGTTTTGCCTACTCCGCCCTTCTGATTGGCTACCGTCAGAATTCGGGTCTCTGGCGGAAACTTCATCGGCTCTTTTAGGCGTCGGACGCCGACTACTGGCTTTTCCTGTGTTTCACGTGAAACGGTCTGACTGGTCACTGGTTATTCACCTTTCGATGCGGATAACTCTGCCAGGTTGAGGCGCTTCCGGATAGCCGGCTGTCTCGATCACCTCGACTGATTTAGCTTTAAGGCGAGTAAGGAGGCTGGCTGCTTCCTTAACCTCGTGCACAGCGTCTACTCCTTTTAGCACTATAAATTCCCCACCTGGAGCCAGCAGGGACCAGCACATCGGGAGCAATTTCTCCAACCGAGCCACCGCTCTGGCGGTGACATACCGGTATTCGCCGCCATGATCCTCGGCCCGGGCGCGGACCACTCGCACTCGATCGCCAATGCCCAAGGCCTCTATAAACTCGGTCAAAATAACTGTTCTTCTCAAAAGTGGCTCCAGCAAGGTCACCTTTAGGTCGGGACGCGCTAGCGCAATTACGAGCCCAGGCAGCCCGGCGCCGCTTCCAACGTCGATCACTTCAGCGTCTTGCTCAAAAAATTCAGTAACTCTAAGACAGTTAAGTATGTGCCTGTCCCAAATTCGATCCGCCTCTCGAGGTCCGATCGCACCTCGCTCCACCCCGACGGTGGTGAGTAGTTCCGCGTAAAGCTCAATCTCGCGTTCCGACCCAGGAAATAACTCACCAAGCCGGAGCCGCGATGGCGCCGTTTCACGTGAAACCTCAGGCAGGGACACTTCGCCTGCATCCTCAGGCAGGGACACTTCGCCTGAGAAATCAGGCAGGGAGAATCACAACCCGCCGATTTGGCTCTTCGCCTTCTGACTCACTGGTAAGGCCCGACGTCGCAATTGCGTCGTGAATAACCTTCCGCTCGAACGGATTCATTGGTTCCATCGAGAAAGCGACCCCAGATGCCTTGACCTGCTCGGCAGCTTGGCCGGCTGCTAGAACAAGCTCACTTCGACGTTTTGCTCGAAAACCATCTACGTCGAGCATGAGTCTGCTCCGCTCTCCAGTTACTGCGTGAACAGCAAGTCGGGTCAGCTCCTGAAGGGCATCCAGAACCTCCCCTTCCTGGCCAACCAGAACGGACAGGTTGCCGCCGGCAATCGAAACTGCGGCCCGGTCATTCTCTACATCCATATCGATGTCGCCATCGAGGTCAGCAATATCCAGCAGACCCTCGAGATAATCAGCGGCAATTTCGCCTTCTTCTTCGAGGTTGCTTGCCGCTTTCTTGGTCTCCGTCACTGAAGTCTCCAAATTAATTAGTGGTGCTTTAGGGCTTATGGGCAATATGTGGCTTATGAGGCTTTATTTTTTTGGCCTCTTGGGTTTCTTCCGCTTCGGTTGGACTCGCTGGCCCGGCGTCTGGATCTCATCGACGCCTTCTACTCCAGATTCATTAACGGCCGAATCTGAACCAGGTGCAACCGACTTCTGTTTGGCACTTTGGCGTCGCTCCCACTCTTCGAAAGCCGGCGAGCCTGGGGTTGGATTGCGCCGAATCACATAGAGCTGTTGGCCCATGGTCCACATGTTCGTAGTCAGCCAGTAAATGAGAACGCCAACCGGAAAATTGACGCCTGATACCGCAAAAATAAGGGGAAAAACATACAGAAGAATTTTCTGCTGCTGCACCATGGGGTTGTTCTCAAGAGATGCGGCCGGCATGCCTTTCATCATCAATTGACGTTGCGTAATGAATGTTGTTGCTGACATCAAAATAATGAGAACAACGGTTACAAGTTTGACGCTAGAAACACTGGAGCCAAGAAAGGTTGCTGAGATTGGAGCGCCAAAAAAATGTGCGTTTGCCGCATTGTTGACATCAGCAAGAGTTAGAACACCGTATGGGTGTGGAGGTGTTTTGCCGATTCCGTTCAGAACGCGGAAGAGCGTAAAAAAGATCGGTGCTTGAGCCACGATTGGAAAGCAGGACGCGAGCGGATTCGTGTTGTGCTCTTTGTAAAGCTTCATTAACTCTTCGGACTGTTTCGCCCGATCATCCTTATGTTTCTTCTGAAGTTCCTTCATCTTCGGCTGAAGCGCCTGAAGTGCACGTTGGCTCTTGATCTGCTTCACAAAAAGCGGAATCAAAATGATTCGGATGAGAATAACAAGGCCAACGATTGCAAGGCTCCACGAAACACCGCTGCTCGCCCCGAAGATGGGCGAGAGCAATCTATGAATTGCCTTGATAACGAAGGAAACCGCGAAATATAGCGGACTGAGAATGGAATCCATCAGGTTCTTCCTTGAGTTAGTGAATGTTTGGAGGGAACTTCTGGCACGTAGTCAACGCCGCCGGAACTCCATGGATTACAACGCACCAAACGCCATACTGCCAATCCAGTGCCGCGGATCGGTCCAAATCGTGAAATCGCCGTCACTGCGTATGAGGAACAGGATGGGTAATAACGGCATCGTGGAGCTAACCCCGGCGAAATCCACTTCTGGTAAAACTCAATCGGCAATAACAGAATCCGTTTCAAAATTCCTTGGACGCTCATGCCGCAACCAAAGACTCAATTGAAGACATCAGATCATGTTCGAGTAAACCGCTGGACGCGGATGCTGCAGCCGGTTTTGCACGAACTACTAAAAGCGCATTTGCTGGCAGAAGTGGCAGGATTTCTCTTGCGATGTGTCGAAGCCTTCGAACAACTAAATGCCGAATTACTGAATTCCCCACGGCTCGATTAACTATGAATCCAATTCGTGGTTGCACGAACTCTTGGCTTACCGCTAGATGGCATGTGATGGTTGCCCGTGACGATCTCTTGCCACGCATTGCACTTGCATAATCGTGCGGCTTAGTCAGCCGCGAAGCGGCGGGTAGCACCGTTAAGCCGAGATGCGCAGACGTCCTTTAGCGCGACGGGCCGCGAGAACCGCCCGACCGGCGCGAGTGGACATACGGAGACGGAAGCCGTGGGTTTTTGCACGCCGACGGTTATTTGGCTGGAAGGTGCGCTTCGTCACTCTGGGGCTCCTGATGGGGTAGGCCCGCGAGGGGCTCACGGCGCTCAGGGTCGAGCGCTCAGGTCGCTAAAGGTACGCGTGCGGGGCGCGCTCGGTCAAACGGCGAAGATGGGTGCGCCCTGACTTCTTCCTGTGGAGAACCACTTGCCTGGGGATAACCCATGGCACTACGGTCAATATCGACTTCCACCGGGCGGACGAATCGGGACAAATACCGACAGAATCGGATAATGCCCACAAGTGTGGATAACTATGTGGGAAAACGAAGGGTTAGGCAATGGAGATAGTTAGCCCGGTTGGCTCCGTAGATAACCTTGCCGACGTCGAAAACCTGGCGCTGCTCTGGAAGAAAGTTAGTTCGAGGCTTGCGGTTGAAGCCCCTCAGCACGGCGCTTTCCTCCGTCTAACCAAGCCAGTAGGACTGGTCGACAATGCAGGAACCCTTACCGTGGTTATCGCCGCTCCGAACACTTTTGCTAAAGATGTGATTGAGAACCGGCTTCGCGCCACCATTAACGAAGCTCTCGCTCAGGAGGCCGGACGAGAAATTCGGGTCGCGGTCACCATTGACGAAAGCCTTGAGGCAGAACAGGAATCTCCGCCAGAACCCACCGTAGAGCCGACCGTGCCAAGACCCGGAACTGGTCGAGGTCATCAAGCTAGGCCGGTCGATGCGGAGCCGAGCCAACTAAACCCACGCTACATTTTTGAAACTTTCGTCATAGGTTCATCAAACCGGTTCGCGCACGCGGCCGCTGTGGCAGTTGCTGAAGCTCCAGCGAAGGCATACAACCCGCTCTTTATCTATGGTGAATCCGGATTGGGCAAGACTCACTTGCTCCACGCCATCGGTGCCTACGCCAAAGATTTGTACGGGGGAGTTCGAGTCCGGTACGTATCAAGCGAGGAATTCACCAACGATTTCATTAACTCGATTCGTGACGACAAATCCAGCGCTTTCCAGCGCCGCCACCGCGACGTGGACATCCTGCTCGTTGATGACATTCAATTCCTGGAGAACAAAGAGGCTACGCAGGAAGAGTTTTTTCACACTTTCAACACTTTATACAACGCCAATAAGCAGATCGTGATCTCTAGCG